>JBIOEF010000131.1:0-8487 GCA_044445785.1 Caulobacterales bacterium | reverse complement strand
GCGCCTGTGCGGGTGTCGGCAGGGTGCCGCGGAAGGTGGCCAGCACCAGCACGCGGATGCCCTTGGCGGCGTAGCCGCCGATCACCGATTCCATTTCCGCCGGTGTCGTCGTTGCGATCGGGAACTCGATCCGCACGATCAGCTCGCCCGGCTGCAACGCGGTCTCGAACATCGACTTGAAGAAGTCGTCGGCGGCGATGGCGCGCTGGTTGGTGTGGATCGTCGCGCCAAGCCCGACCACCGCCGCCGGATAGTCCGCAGACGGATCGCTGTTGGCGACGCTGCCGCCCAGCGTGCCGCGCTGGCGCACCTGGCGATCGCCGATCTGGGCGGCGAGGTAGGCCAGCGCCGGGATCGCCGCGGCCAGCGGCTTGGAGGCGGCGACCTCGGCGTGCCGGGTCATCGCGCCGATGACGACGGTCGCGGACCCGACCTCGATGCCGCTGAGGCCGGGCAGGGCGGCCAGGTCGATGACGTCCGAGGGCGAGGCCAGGCGCTGCTTCAGCGTTGGGATCAGGGTCATGCCGCCGGCCAGGTAGGTCCCGTCCGCCGCGGAGGCGCGCAGGGCGATGGCGGCGTCGAGCGATGCTGGGCGGTGATAGTTGAAGTCGTACATGTCGTTCTCCCTCAGGCGCCCTGCAGCGCCCGCCAGACCTTCTCCGAGGTCGCCGGCATGGCGATGTCGCGGACGTTGAGCGCATCGGTGACCGCGTTCATGATCGCCGCCGGCGCGCCGATGGCCCCGGCCTCGCCGCAGCCCTTGACCCCCAGCGGATTGTGCGTGCAGGGCGTCACCGTGGTGTCGACGCTGAAGCTCGGCAGGTCGTCGGCGCGCGGCATGGTGTAGTCCATGAACGAGCCGGTCACGAGCTGGCCGCCCTCGTCATACACTCCGTGCTCCAAGAGCGCCTGGCCGATCCCCTGGGCGATGCCGCCGTGCACCTGGCCCTCGACGATCATCGGGTTGATCACCTCGCCGAAATCGTCGACGGCCACGAAGCTGACCACCTCGATGACCCCGGTCTCCGGATCCACCTCCACCTCGGCGATGTGGCTGCCGGCCGGGAAGGTGAAGTTCTTGGGATCGTAGAAGCTCTTCTCCGAAAGGCCGGGCTCCAGGTCCGGAGGGAAGTTGGCCGGCACATAGGCGGCGAAGGCGACCTCGCCGAAGGTGAGCTTCTTGTTGCTGGCGCGGACGGCGAAGACGCCCTCGTCGAAATCAACCTCGCCCGGATCGGCGTCCAGCATGTGGGCGGCGATGCGCTTGCCCTTGACGATGATCTTCTCGGTCGCCCGGATCAGCGCCGAGCCGCCGACGGCCACCGAGCGCGAGCCGTAGGTGCCGAGGCCGAACTCCAGGCGCCCGGTGTCGCCATGGACGATCTCCACCTGCTCGAAGGGAATGCCCAGCTTGTCGGAGACGATCTGGGCGAAGGTGGTCTCGTGTCCCTGGCCGTGGCTGTGCGAGCCGGTGAAGACGGTGACGGAGGCGGTGGGATTGACCCTGACCTCGCCCGATTCATAGAGCCCGACGCCGGCGCCCAGCTGGATCGCCAGCTGCGAGGGCGCAAGACCGCAGGCCTCGATGTAGCAGGAAAAGCCGATGCCGCGTTTCTTGCCCCGGGCCTCCGCCTCGCGGCGGCGGGCGGGAAAGCCGGCGTAGTCGGCGCGGATGAGCGCCTTGTCGAGGCTCGCCCCATAGTCGCCGGTGTCATAGATCAGGGCCACGGGGGTCTCGTAGGGGAACTGGTCCGGCTGGATGAAATTGCGCCGGCGCAGCTCCGCCGGATCGATCTTCAGGTCCCGCGCGGCGGTCTCCACCAGACGCTCGACCACATAGGTCGCCTCTGGCCGGCCGGCGCCGCGATAGGCGTCGACTGGCGCGGTGTTGGTGTAGATTCCCTCGACCTCCACGTGGATCGCCGGCGTGCGGTATTGGCCGGCCAGGAGCGTGCCATAGAGGAACGTCGGCACCGAGGAACCGAACGTCGAGAGGTAGGCGCCGAGGTTGGCCTTGGTGCGCACCCGCATCCCCAGGAACGTCCCCTTCGCGTCCACCGCCAGCTCCGCCGTCGTCAGGTGGTCGCGGCCGTGGGCGTCGGAGAGGAAGGCTTCGGAACGGTCCGCCGTCCACTTCACCGGCCGGCCGATCCGCCGGGCGGCCCAGGCGGCGGCGGTCTCCTCCGGATAGACGAAGATCTTCGAGCCGAACCCGCCGCCCACGTCGGGCGAGACCACCCGCAGCTTGTGCTCGGGCGCCAGGCCCACGAAGGCGGCCAGGATCAGCCGCTCCAGGTGCGGGTTCTGGCTGGTGGTGTAGAGGGTGAAGTCCTGGGTCGAGGGGTCATAGACCGCCACCGCCGCGCGCGGCTCCATGGCGTTGGGGATCAGCCGGTTGTTGGAGAACTCCAGGCGGGTGACGTGATGGGCGCCCTTGAAGGCCGCGTCGGTCTTGGCCTCGTCGCCCAGCTCCCAGTGGAAGGAAAGATTGCGCGGGATGTCGGGGTGGATCTGCGGGCCGTCCATGGCCCCGGCCAGGGTCGGGGCGGCGTCCAGCTCCTCGAAGTTCGTGACCACTGCCTCGGCGCCGTTGCGCGCCGCCGCCAGGGTCTCGGCGATGACGACGCCGTAGGGCTCGCCGACGAAGTTGACCCGCTCCACCGCCAGCGGCGGGCGCGAGGCGACCTTCATGTCGGTCCCGTCCTTGGACTTCACCAGCCAGCCGCACGGCAGGTCGCCGATCTTGTCCGCGGCCAGGTCCTTGCCGGTGAAGACGCCGACGACGCCGGGGACCGCCAGCGCGGCCGACGCGTCCACCGAGGCGATCCGCGCCCTGGGATAGGGCGAGCGCAGGAAGACCGCGAAGGTCTGGCCCGGCTGATTGATGTCGTCGGTGTAGCGGCCGTGGCCGGTGATGAAGCGGATGTCCTCGCGGCGCTTGACCGACTTGCCGATGGCGGTGTCGCTCATGGCCGAACTCCCATCTGGTCGGCCGCGGCCAGCACCGCGCGGACGATGTTGTGATAGCCGGTGCAGCGGCAGATGTTGCCTTCCAGCCCCTCACGCACGGTCTTCTCGTCGAGCGGACCGCCGTGTTGGACGAGGTCAATGGCGCTCATGATCATGCCCGGCGTGCAGAAGCCGCACTGCAGGGCGTGGCAGTCCTGGAACGCCGCCTGCATCGGGTGCAGGTTCCCCGCCGCGCCGATCCCCTCGATGGTGGTCACCTCGGCGCCCTGGGCCTGCGCGGCCAGCATGGTGCAGGCTTTCACCGAGCGGCCGTTCACGTGCACGGTGCAGGCGCCGCACTGACTGGTGTCGCAGCCGACGTGCGTGCCGGTCAGGCCGAGCGATCCACGGATCACATCGACCAGCAGGGTGTTGGGCGCCACCTCCAGTTCATGGAGCGCCTCGTTCACCGTCATCGATACCTTCACGCAAATCCTCCCACGCTCGTTGTCATTGGCCCGCGCTCACTTGAGGAGCAGCAGGGCGATGGCCGCCGCCGCGACGAGCGCGACGGCGCCGACGATCCAGATAGCCTTCGAATTGGCGGTTGGCGATGCTGCCGCCACCGCAGACGCGGCGGCGCCGTCGGGACCGGCGACGATCGCGCCGAATTTCGAGAAGAAGTCGTCGGACATCTTGCGCACCACGGGATCGATCAGTCGCTGGCCGATCTGCGCCAGCTTGCCGCCGACGCTGCCCTCCGCCTCGTAGCGCAGCACCGTCGCGGCGCCGTCCTTGGTTAGCTGGACCTTGGCGTCGCCCTTGCCGAACCCCGCCGCGCCGCCCTTGACGCTGGCCTGCATGGTGCAGGCGCGGGGCGGGTCGAGATCGACCAGTTTGATCTCCGCGGTGAAGGCCGCGCTCAAGGGGCCGATCCGGGCGTTGACGGCGGCGGTGAAGGCGTCGTCGGCGATCTTGGTCACCGACTGGCAGCCGTCGATGCATTGGCGCAGCACATCCGGATCGTTGAGGGCGCGCCAGACGGCGTCGATGTCGGCGTCGATCCGATACTCGCCGGATTGCTGCATGCTCTCCCTCCGGGCGCGAGGGAATAAGGCGCATCCTCCGACCGTGAAGGCAAGCGCGCGCCTAGGCGGTGGCGGGTAGTGTCTCAGTTTGAAATCCGCCGCCGTTGACAAGCATGGCGCGGCCTCCGGGTCAGCGGTATGATCCGCTTCATGAGCCACATAGCGCCATCTGAGTTACGGGCCATTGGCCTGGCGGTCAGTATCATAGCCAGCATGGCTGGGGCGTTTATCGCGATCTTCGCCGGCGTCTGGCACGCCAAGCATCCTGGGGCGCAAGGTTTCGATTTCGCCGCGAGCGCCCGGCGGATCAGGAAAATGCCAGTTAGAGCGCGCGACGATGCCTAAGAGCCCACGCGGAGAGAAGCGTCCCGGCGACGTGATCGGCGCGGTGGGGCTGAGGACAACGCCGGTTAGCCCCCGCCTTTGACCACCACGCCCGGGGGGCCGGCGACCATGCGGCCGACGACTTTGGCGGCGGTGAAGCCGCGGCTGACCGCCATTTCCAGCACCGCGTCGGCCTGGGCGGGCGCGACCGAGATCAAGAGGCCGCCGCTGGTCTGCGGGTCGGTGAGGATATCGAGCCGCCATGCCGGCAGGGCGGGCTCGGTCCGCACCTCGGCGCCGTAACTGGCCCAGTTGCGCCCCGAGGCGCCGGTGCGCACGCCGGCCTGGGCGAGGTCCTCGACGCCCGGGAGCAGCGCCGGCGCGTCGGCGTCGATCTCGACGGTGAGGCCGGCGCCGCGGCTCATCTCAAGGGCGTGGCCGATGAGGCCAAAGCCGGTGACGTCGGTGACGGCGTTGACCCCTGCCCGCCCGGCCAGCGCCGTCCCCAGGGTGTTGAGCTGGGTGGTCGAGGCGATCAGCGCGGCATAGCCCTCCGGCCAGAGCCCGGCCTTCTTGAACGCGGCGCTGAGCACGCCGACGCCCAGCGCCTTGGTCAGGATCAGCACGTCGCCGTCGCGGCCGCCGCGGTTGGTCATCACCCGGTTCGGGTGGACGAGGCCCAGCGCGACCAGGCCGTAGATCGGCTCGACGCTGTCGATGGAGTGGCCGCCGGCCACGGGGATGCCGGCCTCGGCGCAGATCGCCGCGCCGCCGGCCAGGATCTGGCGGATCGTCTCCACCGGCAGGCGGTCCACCGGCATGCCGACGATGGCCAGCGCCAGGATCGGCGAGCCGCCCATGGCGTAGATGTCCGAGAGCGCATTGGCCGCGGCGATGCGGCCGAAGTCGAACGGGTCGTCCACCACCGGCATGAAGAAATCGGTGGTCGCCACCAGCGCCTGGCGATCGTTCAGCCGCCAGACCGCGGCGTCGTCGCTGGTCTCGGTCCCGACCATCAGATCGGCGAAGGGACCGGCCGCCGGCATGCCGGCCAGGATCTCGGTCAGCACCCCCGGCGCCAGCTTGCAACCGCAGCCCCCGCCGTGGGTGAGCGCGGTCAGGCGCGCGGGCGCATCCGGGGCGACGTCTTGCATGAACCGGGCTCCTGAGGCTTAGGCTCGCCGCGCATATAGCAGAGGCGGCGTATTTCCAGATCATGTCCGACATCGAGGTCATCCGCGCCGTCGACCCGAAGAGCCTCGAACCGTTCGATGCGATCATCGACGTGCGCAGCCCCGCCGAGTTCGCCGAGGACCATGTGCCAGGCGCGATCAGTCTGCCGGTGCTGAGCGATGCGGAGCGCGCGCAGGTGGGAACGATCTATGTCCAGGACTCGCGGTTCAAGGCCCGGCGGCTGGGCGCTGCGCTGATAGCCCGCAATGTCGCGCGCCACCTGGAGACGGCGCTGGCCGACAAGGGCGGGGAATTCAAGCCGCTGGTCTATTGCTGGCGCGGCGGCCAACGGTCGGGCGCCATGGCGACGATCCTCTCGCAGGTGGGGTGGCGGACGGCGGTGATCGCCGGCGGCTACAAGACCTACCGCCGCTACGTGAAGGCGCGGCTCTACGACGAGGCGCCGGCGCTGAAGCTGGCGCTGCTGGCCGGGCACACGGGAACCGGCAAGACCGAGATCCTCGGGCGCCTCGCCACACGCGGCGTGCAGACACTGGACCTGGAGGCGCTGGCCGAGCATCGCGGCTCGGTGTTCGGCGGCCTCGCCGGGCGCCCCCAGCCCAGCCAGAAGATGTTCGAGTCCCGCCTGCTGACAGCGCTGGACGCCCTGGACCCTTCGCGCACGATCGTGGTCGAGGCCGAGGCCAGCAAGGTCGGCGACCGGATGGTCCCGCCGGCGCTCTGGCAGGCGATGGAACGCGCCCCGCAGATCGAGCTTTCCGCGCCGAGCGCCGAGCGCGCCCGCTATCTCGCCCACCACTATGCCGACGTCGCCGCCGACCGCGCTGCGTTCGATGCGGCGCTGGCCCGCCTGCCGATCTATCCCGGCCGCAAGGCGCTGGCCGCCTGGCGCGAACTGGCCGACGCCGGCGACCTGCAAGCCATCGCCGCCGACCTCATCGAGACCCACTATGACCCGGCCTACGACCGCGCCAGCCGCAAGGACCCGCGGCCCGGGTTGGGCGCCGTGACCGTTTCGTCGCTCGACAAGGCTGGCCAGGAGGCGGCCGCCGACGCGGTGGCCGTGTTTCTCACACGCCTGCCCTGACTGCCTGGCGCCACATTTCGACCATCGAGCCGGTTAGGAATTGATCCAGATCATGTCCGAGCCCCTCGCCAAGCGGTCTCAATCGTCGAATCCTCGGACTTTTGGAGCGACTTGATGGAAAAGCGCCTCGCGGAGCCTCGCCACTGGCGGCCGGGCGACGCCATCGACATCACCGGCGAAACCGATCTGCGCCGATGGGCCAAGCGCCTTTGCGTCACCCTCAACGAACTGCTCGAGATCCTGGAGGAAACCGGCGACCATGGGGCGGCGCTTGCCGCGCGCCACCTGTTCGCGGCCGCTCCCGACCAGGCGGGCGACCCCGTCCGCCACTAGCCGGGCGCCCACCGCCAGCGCCTTTGGTCTTGCCTCTGCGGCTCCGGCGTGCCTGCTAGGGCCAGGGAGGCGCGCGGATGACGAGCGGCGGCGAGACGCTTGACCTGCGGGGCCGCGACGCCCTCTTCGACGCGCTCTCGGCGACGACCTTCGACGTGGCGGTGATCGGCGGCGGCATCACCGGCGCCGGCGTGGCGCGCGACGCGGCCATGCGCGGACTTTCGGTGGCGCTGATCGAGGCCGAGGATTTCGCCGCCGGGACCTCCAGCCGCTCCTCGAAGATGATCCACGGGGGCTTGCGCTACCTCCCGATGGGCGATGTGGCGCTCGTGCGCGAGGCGGCCTCCGAGCGCAGGATCGTCCAGGCCATCGCCCCGCACCTGGCGCGCGAGACGCCGTTCGTGATCCCGGCCCGCAACGCCGCCGCCATCGCCCGCCTGCGCGCCGGCCTCTGGGCGTTCGAGAAGCTGGGCGCCGTGCCCAAGAACCGCAAGCACGAAGTCTGGTCCCTAGCCCAGCTGCTCGAGCGGGAGCCGGCGATCGCCGCGGACGATCTCGGCGGCGCCGTCGCCTATCCGGAATACCTCACCGACGATGCGCGCCTGACCCTCGCCAACGTCATGAGCGCCGCCGCGCATGGAGCGCTCTGCCTCAACCACGCTCGGGTCTCGTCCATCCGGATCGAAGGCGGCCGCGCGGTCGGCCTGGAGGTGACCGAGACCTTGCCGGGCCAAGCCCGCACCGCGCGCCTGACCGCCCGGCTGATCGTCAACGCCGCCGGCCCCTGGGTCGACGCCCTGCGCGCCCTGGAGGCGCCCGGCGCGCCCGCCCGGCTGAAGCTCAGCAAGGGCGTCCACCTGGTGGTGGACCGCGAGCGGTTGCCGGTGGAGCGCACGGTGATCTTCCCCGCCGCCGACCGCCGCAGCGTCTTCGCGGTGCCCAAGGGCCGCGCGACCTATCTGGGCACCACAGATACGTTCTACCCGGACGCCGAACCCTGGCCCGCGATCACGACCGAGGACGCCGACTACCTGCTAACCGCCGCCAACCAGCGCTTTTCGACCCCGGCGCTGAGGCATGACGACGTCACCTCGGCCTGGTCGGGCGTGCGGCCCCTGGTGGGTGAGGAGGGCAAGTCCGCCTCGGAGATTTCCCGCCGCGACGAACTCTGGACCGGGCCGGCCGGCGTGCTCTCCATCGCCGGCGGCAAGCTCACCGCCTATCGCAAGATGGCCGAGCGGGTGGTCGATCGCCTGGAGCAAGCGCTGGGCCGCAAGGGCGCGCCCTGCCGGACGGCGGAGGAGCCGCTGGCCGGCGGCGATCTCGACGTGGCGGCGATGCGGCGGGACCTGCAGGCCGGCGGGCTCTCGGCGCTGGATGCGGACCGGCTGGTGGGGCTCTACGGGTCGGACGCGCCGGCGGTGGCGGCGGAGGGCGGCGACGTGGCGGCCGAGGCGCGGCGCGCGGTGCGCTCCGAGGGCGCGCTGACGTTGGAGGACTACTGGGTGCGGC
>JBIOEF010000130.1:0-8620 GCA_044445785.1 Caulobacterales bacterium | reverse complement strand
GCCTCGCTGCGCTCGGCCACCCTCCCCATGAAGGGGAGGGAGGATCGCTCTCCTACTCCGCGGCCGCCTTGGCCGTGTAGCCGAGCACGGCCTTGACCTCGAGGTATTCCTCGAAGCCGAAGTCGCCCCACTCGCGCCCGTTGCCGCTCATCTTGTAGCCGCCGAAGGGGGCCATCGGATCGCCGGAGACGCCGTTGATCGAGACCTGGCCGGCGCGCAGCTGCGATGCCACCGCGTGCAGCTTGTCCATGTCGGTCCCGTTGATGTAGGCGGCCAGGCCGTACTCGGTGTCGTTGCCGACCTTCACCGCCTCATCGACGTTCTCATAGCCCATGATCGAGACCACCGGTCCGAAGATCTCTTCCTTGGCGATGGTCATGTCGTTCTTCACGTTGGCGAAGACGGTGGGCTTCACATAGTAGCCCTTGGCGAGGCCTTCGGGACGGTCCGGCCCGCCGGTGACGAGCGTCGCGCCTTCGGCGATGCCGGCCTTGATCAGCCGCTGGATCTTCTCCCACTGGGTCTTGTTGACCACCGGCCCGATCTGGGAATTGCCGTTGGGATCGCCCACCGTGGTCGACTCGGCGGCTTCCTTGGCGATGGCGATGGCTTCGCCCATCTTCTGCGAGGGGACCAGCATGCGCGTGGGCGCATTGCAGGACTGGCCGGAGTTCTGCATCACGTGCTTGACGCCGCGGCTCACCGCCGATGGCAGGTCCGCGTCGGGCATCATGATGTTGGGGCTCTTGCCGCCCAGTTCCTGGGCGACGCGCTTGACCGTGGTCGCGGCCGCCTTGGCCACTTCGATGCCGGCGCGGGTCGAGCCGGTGAATGAGACCATGTCGATGCCGGGATGGGCGCTGATCGCCGCGCCGACTTCCGCGCCGGTGCCGTTGATCATGTTGTAGACCCCGGCCGGGACGCCGGCGGCGTGCATGATCTCGGTCCAGATGTAGGCGCTGAACGGCGCTTCTTCCGAGGGCTTGAGCACCATGGTGCAGCCGGTGGCCAGCGCCGGCACGACCTTGCAGGCGATCTGGTTGATCGGCCAGTTCCAGGGCGTGATCAGGCCGCAGACGCCGATCGGCTCCTTGGCGATGCGGGTGGTGCCGCGATCTTCCTCGAACTTGTAGGCCTTGAGGACGCCGATGCCGGTGTTGATGTGCAGCATGCCGATCGGGGCCTGGGCCTGCTGCGCCAGGCTGGCGGGCGCGCCCATTTCCTCGGTGATGGCGTTGGCCATGTCGCCGAAGCGCTTCTGGTATTCGGCCAGGATCCGCTGCAGGAGCTCGATGCGCTCCTCGCGGCTGGTCTTCGAGAAGGTCTCGAAGGCCTTGCGGGCGGCCTTCACCGCCTTGTCCACGTCGGCCGCGGAGCCCGCGGAGATGTGACCGGCGACCTCTTCGTTGGCCGGATTGATCACGTCCATCGACCTGGGCGTCACCGGATCGACCCATTGGCCGTCGATGTAGAATTTCAGATATTCGCGCATACCGTCCTCCTTGGGCGTCCCACCAGAGCCCTGGTAGTTATCCACAGGGTCTCGTCGGCGGCGCATATTAGTGATCGCGGTTCAGACTGGAAGGGGACTCAGAGCAGATTCCGCCTTCCGAGCGCGCTATTCCTGCTTGCCGCTAGGGAGCTTTGCGCCCGCCAGCGCCGCCTCGATCCGCCGGCGCGTGGAGGCGGTGACGCCTTCGGGCAGGGCGCCCGGCGCGAACCAGGCCAGTTCATGAATCTCGCCGACGGAGGTCGCCTCGCACGCCTCCCACGCATCGATCCGGTAGACCAGCACGTGATCGCCGCGGAAAATGGTCTCGTTCATGTGGATATCCACAAGCGCCGGGCGGCCGACGACCTTGACGCCCGCTTCCTCCACCAGCTCGCGCGCCATCGCCGTCTCGGCGGTCTCGCCCCGCTCGACGCCGCCGCCCGGCACATGCCAGCCGTGGATGTAGGTGTGCTGCACCAGCAACACCTCGCCCCGCGCGTTCAGCACCACGCCCCGCACGCCCAGCGTCATCCCCCGGCTGAAACGCGAATAGAGCCGGTAGAGCGGCTGGATGAACGGATGCAATCGCCGGCGCCAGAGCATGCGCTGGAACCTAGACCGCGCCGCGCTTGCCGTCAGGCCCGCGTCTCGTTAAAGCCGGCCGCATCTGCCGCCTTCGGAGCCCCGCGCCGCCATGGTCGCTATTGGGACGATCTTCCTCTTCATCCTCGCCGTCGCCGTTCTGAACAAATACGAGTTTGGCCGCTTCGACTGAGCCGGCCTTGCCCGGGCGCGGCTGGGCGCTGGTCACCGGGGCCGCGCGGCGGATCGGCCGGGCCCTGGCGCTGTCGGCGGCGGGCGCCGGCTATGACGTCGTCGTCCACCATCACGCCTCCGCCGATGACGCGGACGAAACCCGCCGTATGATCGAGGGCGCCGGCCGGCGCGCGATCGTCGCCGGCGGCGACCTGCGGGACGAGGCGGTCTGCGCCGCCCTCATCAGGGCCGCGCCCGGCGCGGCGACGCTGCTGGTGAACTGCGCCTCGGTGTTCGAGGACGACCGGATCGGGACGTTGACCGCCGAGGGCTGGGACCGTGCCCAGGCCGCCAACCTGCGCGCGCCGGTGTTGCTGGCGCAGGCGTTCGCCGCCGCCCTGCCGGCCGACCAGAGCGGCCTGATCGTCAACATCATCGACCAGCGGGTGCTGCGCATCACGCCGCAGTTCTTCAGCTATGCGGTGAGCAAGTCCGCGCTCTGGACCGCCACCCAGATGCTGGCTCAGGCGCTGGCGCCGCGCATCCGGGTGAACGCCATCGCCCCCGGCCCGACCCTGCCCTCGATCCACCAGTCGGCGCAGGCGTTCGCGGCCGAAACCGCGGCCGTGTTGCTCGGACATGGAGCGACGCCTAAGGAGATCGGTCAGGCGCTGGCCTACCTCATTGACGCACCCTCGGTGACCGGCCAGATGATCGCCGTCGATGGCGGCCAGCACCTGGCCTGGCGCACCCCCGACGTGATCGACCCTTAAGCGCGAGTCCCGCATGGCCCAGACCAAGCCGATCCACACCGACGATCCCGAAGCCTCGCGCATCGTCATCACCAAGGTGTTCGTGCGCGGGCTGAAGGTCGACGCCCAGATCGGGGTCTATCGGCACGAGAAGGGCCGCACCCAGCCTCTGGTGATCGATGTCGAGCTGGACGTGGCGGTGACCGACTGGGGATCGCTGGCCGAGACCGTGAACTATGAGGTGATCGCCGCCAAGGCGCGCCAGGTCGCCGCCAAGGGGCACCGTGGCCTCGTCGAGACCTTCGCCCATCACCTGGCCGAGGCCTGCTTCGAGGAGCCCAAGGTCACCCGCGCCCGCATCCGGGTGGAAAAGCCGCTGGCGCTGGCGCCCGACGCCGCCGGCGCCGGGGTGGAGATCACCGCCGTTCGGCGCTAGTCTTGGGGCGTCATGACCGACGTCGCCCCGCCGGCGCCAAGCGCGCCTCCGCCAAGTCCGCCGCCGACCGCTTCGCCGCTCAGCGACGAGCGGCAGTTCGCCCTGATCATCTACATCTGCTACCTGGCCGCTTTCGCCTTTCCGCCGCTGGCCATCGTCGGGCTGGTGCTGGCCTACGTGAACCGCGAGACGGCGCCCGACTGGCTGAAGAGCCACCACACCTTCCAGATCTACACGTTCTGGCTGGGGTTCCTCTATTTCTGGGTGTCGGTGCTGCTCTGCATCGTCTTGATCGGCATCCCGCTGATGTTCGCCACGGTCACCTGGTTCATCGTCCGCTGCGCGCTGGGGATCGACCGGCTGATGAAGAACCAGCCCTACCCGCGGCCGGAGAGCTGGATGACGTGAGCTAGCGTCCTTCGAGACGCCGGCTTCGCCGGCTCCTCAGGATGACGACGACGGGGTGACCGCCAAATCTCGTCAGGTGAGGAGTGGCCTCCGGTCTTCTTCCGGTGGCCACGTCTCGAACCACGCACCGGCGTTGGACTAGATCAACCCCACCGCGCCCAGCGCCGCGGCCTGCCGCTCGACCAGGCCGGCTTCGGAGAACCCCTCGAGCGAGGCTTCGAAGATCGCCCGCCAGTTGAGCGCGGCGCCCAGCCGCAGGAACGCCGAGCCCAGGCCGATGGCGGCGCGGTCCATGAACACGAACTCGCGCGGGATGATCACCGGCGAGGGACCGGCCTCCAGCGCCTGTTTCACCTGGAACGCCTCGCGCCGGCCGTAGGCGCCGGGGCTGATGCCGTCGGCGACGGTGCGGACGCGGTCGTCCAGCAGCGGGCCGTAGATGAACCGGGCCCAGATGTTCAGGGTGTCGATCAGCTCGTTCGTCAGGCCCTTGAAGCCCCAGATCCGATAGGCCTCGGCCTGGGCGTCCCGGTCGTTGTCGGTGAGCGCGCGGTAGAGCATCTGGACGCCGCCGACGAAACCGGGTGGGAAGATGCGGATGCAGCCGAAGTCCAGCAGGTTGAGCCGCGCCGCCTCGCCGGTGAAGGTGTAGTTGCCAAGGTGCGGATCGCCGTGGATGACGCCGATGTGGATCAGCGGCGCCCACCAGGCCTCGAACAGCAGCCGGGCGATCCGGTCGCGCTGATCCTGGTCGGCTTCGATGAAGTTCATCAGCCCGCGCCCTTCCAGCCACTCCATGGTCAGCAGCCGGCCGGTGGAAAGCTCTGCGATGGGTTCGGGCGCGGCGATGTCGTCCCGGCCGGCGAAGAAGGCGCGGTATAGGGCCATCGCCTTGGCCTCGCGCTCGTAGTCCAGCTCCTCGCGGATCCGCTCGCTGATCTCGACGACGATCTCGCGGGTGTCCGCCGCGCCGAACATCTGCCGGCCCAGCGCCATCGCCGCGCGCAGCTGCGCCAGGTCGCTCTCCACCGCGCTCTGCATGTCCGGATACTGCAGCTTCACCGCCAGCGCCCGACCCTCCAAGGAGGTCGCCTTGTGCACCTGGCCCAGCGATGCGGCGGCGGTCGGGGTGAGCTCGAAACTCCCGAACCGTTTCGCCCAATCCGGCCCCAGCTCCGCGGCCATCCGCCGGCGCACGAACGCCGGGCCCATGGACGGGGCGTTGGTCTGCAGTTCGGCCAGCTCGGCGGCGAACTCCGGCGGCAGCACGTCGGGCACGGTGGCGGCCATCTGCGCCACCTTCATCAACGGGCCCTTGAGCTGGCCCAACGTCTCCTTCAGCGCCCGGGCGTTGCGGCTGGTGACGTCGCCGCCGCCGAAGAGGGCGTTGGCGCCAAAGGTCGCGGCCGCGCCGGAAAGGCCCGCCCCAACCTTGGCGAAGCGGGCGACGCGGCTCGATAGGCGGTCGCGCTCTGGGTCGCGGGCCACTCGGGTCAGACCAGCTGCTCGAACTCGTCCACCAGCCGTTCCAGCCGCCCGCAACCGGCGGACCAGAAGGCTTTCTCGCGAGGATCGAGGCCGAAGGGTTTCAAGGCCTCGACATAGGTGCTGGAGCCGCCGGCCGCGAGCAGGTCCTCGTAGAGGGGCGCAAAGCCCTTCGGATCCTTGCGCCTCGCCTCCATCAGCGCCTCGACCAGGAGGTTCCCGAACGCATAGGCGTAGACATAGAAGGGCGCGTGGACGAAGTGGCTGACGTAGGCCCAGTAGGTCTCGTAGCCCGGGTTAAGCCGGATCGCCGGCCCCAGGCTCTCGCTCATCACCTCCACCCAGAGGCCGCCGATTTCCTGCGGCGAGAGTTCGCCCTGGGCTCTGGCGGCATGGAAGCGGGTCTCGAAGCGGTGGAAGGCGATCTGGCGCACGACGGTGTTGAGCCCATCCTCGATCTTGCCTGCCAGGAGATCGCGCCGCTCGGCCTTGCTGGCGCCCTCCAGCAGGCGCTCGAAGACCAGGCCCTCGCCGAAGATCGAGGCGGTCTCGGCCAGCGTCAGCGGCGTGTCGGCCAGCAGCGTCCCCTGCGGCGCGGCCAGGGTCTGGTGCACCGCGTGGCCAAGCTCGTGGGCCAGGGTCAGCACATCGCGCCGCTCGCCCATGTAGTTGAGGAAGACGTAAGGATGGCGGGGCGCGGTCACCGGATGGGAATAGGCGCCGGACTGCTTGCCATGGCGGGGCCGCGCGTCGATCCAGGGCTGGTCGAAGAAGTACTCGGCGGTGGCGGCGAACTTGGGCGCCAGCGCGCCGAACGCCTCCAGCACCATGCCCCTGGCTGCGCCCCAGCTGTACTGGCGTGGCGTGGCGGTGGTGAGCGGGGCGTTGCGGTCCCAATGGTCCAGCGCGCGCTTTCCCATCACCTGGGCCTTCAGCCGGTAGTAGCGGTGGCTGAGGCGCGGGTAGCTTTCCACCACCGCCGCCTCGAGCGCCTCCACCGCCTCGGCGTCGACCTCGTTGGCGATGTGCCGGGCCTGGGCGGGCGTGGCGCAGCGGCGCCAGCGGTCTTCCACCTGCTTTTCGAAGGCGATGGTGTTGAGCGAGAGCGCCAGGGTGGAGGAGCGGGCCTCCAGCGCCTTGGCCAGGCCATTGGCGGCCGACCGGCGCTGCGCCGGGTCGGCATCGGAGAGCCGGTTCAGGGTCTCTGGCAGGGTCAGGACCTCGCGCCCCGCCTTCACCGTCAGCCGCGCCAGGGTCTCGTCGTAGAGCCGGACCCAGTTGGCCACCGCCGGGGCGCGGTCGATCAGCATCCGCTCCAGGTCGGGCGTCAGTTCGTGCGGACGCGAAAGGCGCACGCGCCGCAGCCACGGCGCCCAGCGCGCCGCAGGCGCATGGGCCTTCAACGCCGCCTCCAGCTCGGCGTCCTCCAGCTGGTTCAGCTCCAGGGTGAAGAACAGCGCCTCGGCGGCGATCTGCGATGAGCGGGCGCGCAGGTCGGCCTCGAACTTGGCCCACGCCGGGTCGTCCCTCGCCGTGGAGGCGGCCAGCGAGGCGTAGGCGCCCACGGCCCAGAGCTTGTCGCCTGACGCCTCGTAGAGCTTCACCCCCCGGTCGATCAGGGCCCCCAGCTTTACCGGTTCGGCCCGCGCGGCGACGTAGGCGCCTTTCAGGGAGGCGAGTTCGGCGTTGATCCGCCCCGCTTCGACGAGATCGGCCTCGATCCTGGGATCGTCGCGATCAGCGTAGAGGTCATCGAGCCGCCACTCAGGCAGGGGCTCGTTGCCGACGGGATGTTTGACGGGGGCGTTCATGAGACGGGCTTTAGACCCAACGGCCGCCTCGGCAAACCGGGGCCGGCGTTAACTTCCGACTCAGCTCTCCGAAACCCCCCCTTTACCGGGCGCCTGTATCAGGAAGGGACAAATGAGCCTCGTCCGGCAAGAGGCGAGCGTCCAGTTCGGTGTGGGTGTTACCTGATGAGCAAAACAGTCCTGGTCGTCGATGACGATCCGACGCAACGGCGATTGATCCAGGCCGTGCTGGAGCGTGAAGGCTTCAGCGTGGCTCACGCCGACGGCGGCCGCGCGGCGCTGGAGCACCTGAGCTCGGGCGCGCCGGCCGACCTGGTGCTGCTGGACCTGGTGATGCCGGGGATGAGCGGCCAGGAGACGCTGGCCGACATGCGCGCGCGCGGCTTCACCCAGCCGGTGATCGTGGTCACCGCGACGGGGGGCATCGAGACCGTCGTTGGGGCCATGCGCGCCGGCGCCAGCGATTTCTTCGTCAAGCCGGCGAGCCCTGAGCGGATCATCGTCTCCATCGGCAACGCCCTTTCCATGGGCGCCTTCCGGGTCGAGGTCGACCGCCTGAAGAAGCACGCCGGCGGGCGCACCACTTTCGACGACCTGATCGGCTCGGGCCCGACCATGCAGATGGTCAAGCATCTGGGCGAGCGGGCGGCCAAGTCCTCGATCCCGATCCTGATCACCGGCGAGAGCGGGGTGGGCAAGGAAGTGCTGGCCAGGGCGGTGCACGGCTCGTCCGACCGGTCAGGCCGCCCGTTCGTGGCGGTCAACTGCGGCGCCATCCCCGAGAACCTGGTGGAGTCGATCCTCTTCGGCCACGAGAAGGGCAGCTTCACCGGCGCGCACGAGAAGCATCTGGGCAAGTTCCAGGAATCCAGCGGCGGCACGCTCTTCCTCGACGAGGTGGGCGAGCTTCCCCTCGACGTGCAGGTGAAACTGCTGCGCGCCCTGCAGGAGGGCGAGATCGATCCGGTGGGCTCCAAGCGGCCGGTGAAGGTCGACGCGCGGATCCTCTCGGCCACCAACCGCGACCTCTCGCAGGCTGTCGCCGAGGGCAAGTTCCGCGAGGACCTGTACTATCGCCTGAACGTCTTTCCGATCGAGGCGCCGGCCCTGCGCGAGCGGCGCGAGGACATCCCCGCCCTGGTCGAGGCGTTCATCCGCCGCTTCAACCTCGAGGAGGGCCGCCGCGTCGCCGGCGCCTCGCCCCAGACGCTGCAGCTGCTAACCGATTTCGATTGGCCCGGCAACGTCCGCCAGCTGGAGAACGCGGTCTACCGCGCCATCATCCTGGCCGACGCGCCCTATCTGCAGCCGCACGACTTCCCGGCCATCTCCGGGATCAAGCTCGCGCCCTCGGAACTTGTCAGCGCGCCGCCGGCGACCCTGCCGTTCAGCGCCGCGGAACTGGCCGCCGACATGCCCAAGACCGCGCCGGTGCGGATCCTCGACGAGCGCGGGCACCTGCGCACCCTGGAGGACATCG
>JBIOEF010000129.1:0-8707 GCA_044445785.1 Caulobacterales bacterium | reverse complement strand
CGCCCGCGGAGGCGTCCGGCGAGCCGGGCTAGCCTTTCGGCAGCCCCCCACCCCCAACCCCTCCCCTCGTGGGGGAGGGGCGCGTCGCTTCATACAAGGCCACGGCGGCGGCGTTGGAGACGTTGAGGCTGGCGAAACCCCCGGGCATCTCGATCCGGGCGAGCACGTCGCAATGTTCGCCCACCAGCCGGCGCAGGCCCTCGCCCTCGGAGCCCAGCACCAGCACGGTCGGCCGCTCGTCGATCACCGCGGCCAGGGTCTCGTCGGCATCGCCGGCCAGGCCGACGGCCCGCCAGCCCAGATCGGTCAGTTCGTCCAGCGCCCGGGCAAGGTTCACCACCCGGGCGTGGGGCAGGGCGTCGATGGCGCCGGCGGAGGCCTTGGCCAGCGCCCCGGTGAACGCCGGCGCGTGGCGTTCCTGGACGACGACGCCCCTGGCGCCGAAGGCCGCCGCCGAGCGGAAGATCGCCCCGACATTCTGCGGATCGGTGACCTGGTCGAGCATCACAATCACCCCCCGCGCAGGGCTCGCCAGCTCGGCGAGCGGCGTCGGCTCGAGCGGTTCGGCCTTCAGCGCCAGACCCTGGTGCGCCGCGCCCTGGGGCAGCACACGGGCGATCTCGGCGCCTTCCAGGATTTCGGGTGGCGCGAGGTCCGGAAACCGCGCCTTCAGCTCCCGCGCCCGCTCGGCGGTGGCGATCAGCCGTCGCGGCTTGCCCCTGGCCGGGTTCGCGAGCGCCGCGATCACCGGATGCCAGCCCCACAGCCAGTCGGGGTCGGCCGGCGGCGGCCGTCGCCTTGGCCCCGCGGGACCGCCGCTTCGCCCCACGTTCGGCGACCAGCCCTTGCCCTCGTTGCGCCGCGAATGCCGGGCCACTATAAGACGCCCTCCGATTTTTCGGGCCTCACGCGGGCCCGTCGTTTCCGCCGGTCTGAGGCTTCTCGCCCAAGAGCGCAACCGGGAGCGGCGGACTTTCGTCGGCCCTCGAAGTCGGACATCGGCGGCCGGATTGGGGGAATGTCCCGAGTGGCAAAGGGGGCGGACTGTAAATCCGCTGGCGTCAGCCTTCGTAGGTTCGAGTCCTACTTCCCCCACCAGCCTCCGCTGCGCGAGCAGCGGAGGCTGCCGCGCCGAAGCGCGCTAGCGCGAAGGCGGGCTGGGCCATCCGGATCGCCAGAGGTTATGATGCGCGGCGCCAAAGGCGCGCGGGTATAGCACAATGGTAGTGCAGCAGCCTTCCAAGCTGAATATGCGGGTTCGATTCCCGCTACCCGCTCCAGCCTTTTCAACATCTCATCGGGCGGCGTCGGCCAGGCTGAGACGACCCAAGGGAGAACGCCCATGAAGGCGGCGCTGCTTCTAGCGCACGGCGGACCGGAGCTTCTGCAGTACGGCGACGCGCCCGATCCGGTAGCGGGGCCCGGTGAGGTGGTCGTCGATGTCTACGCCGCGAGCGTCAATGCCGCCGACTACAAGGTGCGGCAGGGCGGCTACTCGAAGCTGTCCTTCCCTTACATTCTGGGCCGCGATTTCTCCGGCGTGGTGAGCCAGGTCGGCGACGGCGTCACCGATCTTGCGCTCGGCGATGCTGTGTTCGGCGTCAACGAGCAGGGGAGGGAAGGCGCCTACGCGGAAAAGATCGCGATCAAGGCCGCGATCGTCGCCAAGAAGCCGGCCGAGCTGAGCCATGAGGCGGCCGCCGCCATGGGGCTGAGCAGCCTGACCGCGATCTGGGCGCTGGAAGACACCGCCAAGCTGCAGCGCGGTGAAACGATCCTCATCCAGGGCGGCGCCGGCGGGGTCGCCGGGTTCGCGATCCAGCTGGCCAAACATATCGGCGCCACCGTCATCACCACCGCCAGCGCCGGCAACGCCGACTATGTCCTTAAGCTCGGGGCCGATCAGGTGATCGACTACAACACGCAGGACTTCACCAAGCTTGCCCGCGATTGCGACGTGGTGTTCGACACGGTCGGCGACGAGGTCCAGGCGCGTTCCTACGACGTGTTGAAGCCGGGTGGGCGGCTGGTGTTCATCGCTCCGCCAAAGCCAGGCTTCGAGCCGCGCAAGGATGTCGAGACCCTTCGCCCCGCCGTGACCCGCGACCGCGCCCATCTGGAGCGGATGGTTGCGTTGCTGGAGGCCGGCGCGGTGTGGCCGCCGACGATCACCCGCTACCGGCTGGAGGACGCGGCTGCGGCGCATCGCGTGGCCGAGTCACGGCACCTGCAGGGCAAGCTGGTGCTGACGACGGCGGCGCTTCAGGGAGGCGCGAAATAGCCCCGGCCAGGCGCTAGCCGCGCCCGCGCCTCTCCGATTTGTCATGACTGTAATTTAAGCTGCTATTGGCCCGAGGTGTGGTTAGGCTCCCTCTCCGTCGAGGAGGAACGTGGATGCGCCAGCTTCTGGGGGCCCTCGCGGCTGCATTTGGGTTCGTCGCCGCGGCATCGGCCGCCGCCGCGCCATCTACCGAAATCAGGAACGCCGTCGCCCGGGTGATCGTCTCGCCCGAGCCGCGCTCGGACGTGCGGGTCGAGGTGATCAAGGCCAATCCAAGGCTCCCCTTGCGGGTCTGGAGCTTCGCCGGACGCACCTACATCGAAGGCAGCCTCACCCATCGCATCGGCGAGTGCCGCAGCCGCGACGGCCAGCCCAGCGTGTTCGTCGCCGGCGTCGGCGAGGTTCCCTACGACGCCATGCCCCAGCTGGTCATCCATACGCCGATGGATGCGCGGTTCTTCGCCGGCGGGGCGGTGTTCGGCGCGGTCGGGCGCAGCGACATCCTGGAATTCGCCAACGCCGGCTGCGGCGACTGGATCATCGGCAACGTCAAAGGCCGGATGCGGGTCAGCCAGGCCGGGTCGGGCGAGACCAAGACCGGCCAGGCCGGTTCGGCCGAACTCTACAGCGCCGGCGCCGGCAGCATCGCCACCCGCGAGATCCTGGGCGGCGTCATGGCCATGACCGCGGGCTCGGGCGACATCGACGTCGCCGCCGTCAACGGCCCCTTCACCGCCAGGATCGCCGGCTCCGGCTCGGTGCGCGCCGCCAGCGGGCGGGTCACCGACATGCACGCCACCATCGCCGGCTCGGGCGGCGTGACGCTGGAAGGCGTCGCCCAGGCGCTCAATGCTTCGGTGGTCGGCTCGGGCGACGTGCGGGTGACGCGCGTCGTGGGCCCGGTGCGCAAGGCCATCATCGGCTCTGGCGTCGTGAGGGTCGGATCGTGAGACGCTGGGCCGTTGCGCTCCTCTCCGGGACGGCGGCGCTGGGCGCCTCGGCCCCGGCCCTGTCTGCGCCGAACGTCCTGATCAGGGACGCGGTGGCGCAGGTGGTGGTGCTGCCGGAGAACCGCACCGACGTTTCGGTGGAGGTGTACCGGCCCAATCCGCGCCTGCCGCTCAGGATCTCGCAATTTGGCGACACGGTGATCATCGACGGCCGATTGATCCCGTTCTTTCTCAGCTGTCACGGCGAGGGGGCAGGCCTGCGCGCCTTCGTCTTCGGCCGCGGCGACATTCCGGTGGCTGAGTTTCCGCAGGTCCTGATCCACACGCCGATGAGCGCGGCGGTGAACGCCGGCGGCGTCGTCAGGGGTTCGGTGGCGCGCTCCCACGACCTGACGCTCGATCACGCCGGCTGTGGCGATTGGACCGTCGGCAATGTCGAGGGCCGGCTGGAGGCGCACGTTTCCGGCGTCGGCTTCATCCGCGCCGGATCGGCCGGCAGCGCCGAGCTGGCGATCTCGGGCCTGGGAAGGGTCACCACCGGCCCGGTGACGGGCGACCTGGCGGCCCACATCTCGGGCTCCGGCTCGATCATCACCCAGTCGGCCGGCAGCGCCGAGCTCGACATCACCGGCTCGGGCAACGTCAAGACCGGCCCCTTGAGCGCGGGCGTCCAGGCGCACATCAGCGGCGCGGGCGGCCTCGACGTCGCCAGCGTCAACGGCCCCATCGAGGCGCACGTCTCGGGGGTCGGCAACGTCAACGTCGGTGGCGGCCACGCGACCGTGCTTCAGGCGCATGTCTCCGGTTCCGGCAACGTCATCTTCGGCGGCGTCGCCGACAGCGTCGACGCCGAGGTCTCCGGCTCCGGCGACGTCGACGTGGCCAAGGTCACCGGCCAGGTCAACCAGCACATCTCCGGCGTCGGCGCGGTGCATATCGGCGGCCACTGAAGTAAGAGCCGGTCCGGTCGGATCAGCGCAGCCGGACGGGTGGATGATGGCCTCCAGACTGACAGCGATCTTGGACTGGGTGCGCAAGAACGGCGCGGGAACCGGCCTCGAGGTGCTGATCAACGGCGTGGCGCCGTTCGTGATCTACACCCTGACCGACGCGCGGCTGGGCGACGTTGGCGCGCTGATCGCCTCCTCGGTCCCTCCGATCGCCTGGAGCGCGCTGGAGTTCCTGCGGCATCGGCGGGTGGACGCGCTCTCGATCCTGGTGCTCTCCGGCATCGCCTTCTCGCTGTTGGCGGTGCTCGGCGGCGGCGGGGCCAAGTGGCTGCAGCTGCGCGAGAACCTGGTCACCGGCGCCATCGGCCTGGTCTTCCTCGCCTCGGCCGCCATCGGCCGGCCGCTGATCTTCTACCTGGCGCGCGCCACCATGCTGCGCACGTCGCCCTCGGAAGCGGCCTCGTTCGACCAGATGAAGGAGTACGCCCGGTTCAAGCGCACGATGATGGTGATGACCCTGGTCTGGGGCGCCGGTCTGATCGCCAGGACGGCGGTGTCGGTGGTGCTGGTGTTCTCCCTCACCATCCCGAACTACCTGATCGCCCACCCCATCGTCGGTTACGCCACCATGGGCGCTCTGGCCCTGTGGACGGTCTGGTACACCGGTCGGCAACGGCGGCTGGGCGCCGCCGAGCGCGCCGCCCGGGAAGCCGCCGAGGCCGCCGCGTCATCCCAGGCCGCCCCGGCCACCGCGGCCGGGGGCTGAGCTCGGGCTGGCGCTTGTGGACGCGCCGTTGACTGCAAGCGCCTTCGCGCGTATCAACCGCCCTCCTTCGAGGCCGGGTTTTTGAGCTGGCTCCGATAGACCGGAAGTCCCGTCAAAAGGACCTCCCGACGCGCCGGAGCGCTCTTACCAGCGTTTCGGCGCCGTTTCGTGTTTATTGGGGTCTGCTCGCCTATCCTCGAGCCACAGTTGCAACCGAAGAGTCTAGATGCCGACCGTCAACCAGCTGATCCGCAAGCCGCGCGCCACGCCCGTCGCGCGCAACAAGGTGCCGGCCCTCAAGGGCTCGCCCCAGCGCCGGGGCGTCTGCACCCGCGTCTATACGGTGACGCCGAAGAAGCCGAACTCGGCGCTGCGGAAGGTGGCCAAGGTGCGTCTGACCTCGGGCATCGAGGCGGTCTGCTACATCCCGGGCGAGGGCCACAACCTTCAGGAGCACTCGGTGGTGCTGATCCGCGGCGGCCGGGTGAAAGACCTTCCGGGCGTTCGCTATCACATCCTGCGCGGGGTCCTGGACACGCAAGGCGTCAAGGATCGTCGCCAGCGCCGCTCGCTCTACGGCGCCAAGCGGCCGAAGTGAGGAACTAGACCATGTCCCGCCGCCGCAGAGCCGAAATCCGCAAGGTGCTACCCGATCCCAAGTTCGGGGATATCGTGGTCACCAAGTTCATGAATTACGTGATGTACGAGGGCAAGAAGGCCGTCGCCGAGAACATCATCTACGGCGCCTTCGACATCCTGGAGGCCAAGCGCCGGGATCTGGGCCCGCTGGAGACCTTCCACAGCGCCCTCGACAACGTCGCTCCCACCCTGGAAGTGCGCTCCCGCCGGGTCGGCGGCGCCACCTATCAGGTGCCGACCGAAGTGCGCCCCGAGCGGCGCCGGGCGCTGGCGATTCGCTGGCTGGTCGCCGCCGCGCGCGCCCGCGGCGAGAACACCATGACCGAAAAGCTCGCCGGCGAACTCCTCGACGCCTCCAACAACCGCGGCTCGGCGGTGAAGAAGCGCGAGGACACGCACAAGATGGCGGAAGCCAACCGCGCCTTCTCGCATTACCGCTGGTAAGCCCCATATAGGCGCGTCACCAGCCACACCCTTTCGTGCGCGGGCGGTTTGAGCTAAACCGCCCGCGCCGTTCGTTCAGCCCCTTTTCGCCCGACTCGGCAGAGCCCTTCCAATGCCCCGCACGCACAACATCGAGGACTATCGCAACTTCGGCATCATGGCCCACATCGATGCTGGAAAAACCACGACCACGGAGCGGATCCTCTACTACACCGGCAAGAGCCATAAGATCGGTGAAGTCCACGATGGCGCCGCCACGATGGACTGGATGGAGCAGGAGCAGGAGCGGGGGATCACCATCACCTCCGCCGCCACCACCGCGTTCTGGAACGGTAAGCGCCTCAACATCATCGACACCCCCGGCCACGTCGACTTCACCATCGAGGTGGAGCGCTCGCTGCGGGTGCTGGACGGCTGCGTCGCCGTGCTCGACGGCAACCAGGGCGTCGAGCCGCAGACCGAGACCGTCTGGCGTCAGGCCGACCGGTACGACGTGCCGCGGATCGTGTTCGTCAACAAGATGGACAAGATCGGGGCCAATTTCCAAGAGTGCGTCGAGTCCATCCGCGACCGCCTGGGCGTCAAGGCCGTGCCGATCCAGCTGCCGATCGGCTCGGAAGCGAGCTTCGTGGGGATCATCGATCTGATCCGCATGAAGGCGGTGGTCTGGGAGAACGAAGGCCTGGGCGCCAAGTACCACGACGAGGAGATCCCGGCCGACCTGCGCGCGGCCGCCGAGGAAGCGCGCCACTACATGGTCGAGAACGCCGTCGAACTCGATAACGACGCCATGGAAGCCTACTTCAACGACCCGGACGTCCCCGAAGAGACGATCAAGAAGTGCCTGCGCAAGGCCGTGCTGAACGGCGCCTTCTACCCGGTGCTCTGCGGCTCGGCGTTCAAGAACAAGGGCGTCCAGCCCCTGCTGGACGCGGTGGTCGACTATCTGCCCTCGCCGGTGGACATCCCGCCGACGCCAGGCTTCGACTTCCGCACCGAAGAGCCGGTGACGCGCTTGGCCTCGGACGACGAGCCGCTCTCCGTGCTCGCGTTCAAGATCATGGACGACCCCTACGTCGGCACGCTGACCTTCTGCCGGATCTATTCGGGCAAGCTGGAAAGCGGCATGGGCCTCTTGAACTCCTCGCGCGACCGCCGCGAGCGGGTGGGGCGGATGCTGCTGATGCACTCCAACAACCGCGAGGACACCAAGGAGGCCTTCGCCGGCGACATCGTCGCCCTGGCGGGGCTGAAGGACACGCGCACGGGCGACACGCTCTGCGATCCCAACAAGAGCCCGGTGATCCTGCAGAAGATGGACTTCCCCGAGCCGGTGATCGAGATCGCCATCGAGCCCAAGTCCAAGGCCGACCAGGAGAAGCTGGGCGTCGCCCTGCAGAAGCTGGCCGCCGAGGATCCGACCTTCCGCGTCTCCACCGACCAGGAGTCCGGCCAGACGATCCTGCGCGGCATGGGCGAGCTGCACCTGGACATCAAGGTCGATATCTTGAAGCGCACCTATAAGGTCGAGGCCAACATCGGCGCGCCGCAGGTGGCCTATCGCGAAACCTTGGGCCGTCGGACCGAGATCGACTACGTCCACAAGAAGCAGACCGGCGGGTCGGGCCAGTTCGCGAAGATTAAGGTCGTCTTCGAACCGGGCGAGCCAGGGTCGGGCTATCAGTTCGAGAGCAAGATCGTCGGCGGCTCGATCCCCCGGGAGTTCATCCCGGGCGTCGAGAAGGGCCTGCTGTCGGTCAAGGATAACGGCCTCCTGGCCGGATTCCCGGTGATCGACTTCAAGGCCACCCTGATCGACGGCGACTACCACGACGTCGACTCCAGCGTGCTGGCGTTCGAGATCGCCGCGCGGGCGGCGTTCCGCGAGCTGCGCGACAAGGCCTCGCCGAAGCTCCTGGAGCCGATCATGAAGGTGGAGGTGACGACGCCGGAGGACTATGTCGGCGACGTGATCGGCGACCTCAACTCACGGCGCGCCCAGATTCAGGGCTCCGACCAGCGCGGCAACGCGCAGGTGGTGATCGCCATGGTGCCCATGGCCAACATGTTCGGCTATGTGAGCACGCTGAGGTCCATGACCCAGGGCCGTGCGGCCTTCCACATGGACTACGACCACTACGAAGCCGTCCCCCAGGCGGTGGCGGACGAAGTCGTCAAGAAATACGCGTAACCCCTTCAACCCTAAACATAAGTCGGAAAATGCCCGCCCGGGCTGGAGCTTGAAAGAATGGCCAAGGAAAAGTTCATACGCAACAAGCCGCATTGCAACATCGGCACGATCGGTCACGTCGACCACGGCAAGACGACGCTGACGGCGGCGATCACCATGGTGCTGGCCAAGACCGGTGGGGCGACGGCCAGATCCTACGCCTCGATCGATGCGGCGCCGGAAGAGAAGGCCCGCGGCATCACCATCAACACCGCCCACGTGGAGTACGAGACGAAGAACCGTCACTACGCCCACGTCGACTGCCCCGGCCACGCCGACTACGTGAAGAACATGATCACCGGCGCGGCGCAGATGGACGGCGCCATCCTGGTGGTCTCCGCCGCCGACGGCCCGATGCCCCAGACCCGCGAGCACATCGTGCTGGCCCGCCAGGTCGGCGTGCCGGCGCTGGTGGTCTACCTGAACAAGATCGACATGGTCGACGAT
>JBIOEF010000128.1:0-8712 GCA_044445785.1 Caulobacterales bacterium | reverse complement strand
GTCGTTCGGCGCGTCCGGCGTCGGCAGGCCAAGCTCGGCGTACCAGGGGGCGAGCCGCGTCAGCGCCGCGCCGACCGTCTCGCCCGAGGGCCGCTCGGGCGAGATCACGAAGAGATTGACCGCGAAGGCGCCGGGAACCGCCGCGCGCAAAGCGCCCACCGCCGGCTCGATCGCCTCGGGCGCCAGCGCGCCAGCCGCCAGACTCCCAAGCCCGCCGGCCAGGGACACCGCCTGCGCCATCGCCGCACCGGAGGCGCCGACCATCGGCGCCTGGATGATCGGGATCGGCAACGCAGCGAAGAAGTCGCGGGCGTTCATTCGCCCTCCTTCGCCGCCGCTTTCTTCGCCGCCAGCTTGGCCAGCACCCGCCCGCGGCCCTTGGCGAGCGCGGTGACCACGCCGCGGAACGTGCGCACCTCCTGGTCGGTCAGCTGGGCGCGGCCCAGCGCCACGCGCAGGTTGCGGATCATCGAGGGGCGCTTCTCGGGCGGATGGAAGAAGCCGGCCGCCTCGAGTTCGCCTTCCAGCTGCTCGTAGAGGCCGTGCACCGCCGCCTGCTCGGCCGGCGGCTCGAGGTCGCGAAACTTGGCCGGCGGACCGGCGTCGAGGCCCACGCGCCATTCATAGGCGCAGATCGCCACCGCCTGGGCGAGGTTCAGGGACTGGAACTTCTCGTCCACCGGCACGGTGACGATGCCCTGGCAGAGGGCGATGTCGGCGGTCTCAAGCCCGGCGCGCTCGCCGCCGAAGAGCAGGCCGACGCGCCAGTCCCGGGCGATCCCGTCGCGCAGCGCACTCGCCGCAGCCTGCGGGGTCATCACCGGCAGCTGGGTCTCGCGCGGCCGCGCGGTGGTGGCCAGCACAAGGTTGAGGTCGGCGAGGGCCGCCTCCAGGCGCTGGTAGACGCGCGCGCCGTCGAGCGGCCAGTCGGCGCCCGATGCGCTCGCCCAGGCCCGCGGCTGCGGCCAGCCATCGCGGGGGCGAACCAGGCGCAGATCCGTCAGGCCGAAGTTGGCCATCACCCGCGCCACCGCGCCGATGTTCTCGGCAAGTTGGGGTTCGTTGAGGATCACTACCGGGGTCGCTCGAGTCACCGCGCTCGAATAGGCCCGCCGCGCTTGGCGGGGCAACCGGGTTGTGGTGGAAAGGCCCATGCTTTCCACCCGCCGCCTGGCCCTTACCGGTCTCACCGCCGCCGCCCTGGCCAGCTGCGGCCGCGGCGGGCGCCTGGTCGGCGGCAAAGGCCCGCCGCTCGACACCAAGCGGCTGGACAACGCGTTCCCGGCCCTCGCCGACCGCGCCAGGCCGGGCGCCTTCGCCGTGGGCGTGACCGATCTTGCGACCGCCCAGACCTGGTACTGGAACCTGGACCGCGCCTTCCCGCTGCTGGGCGTGGCCAAGGCGCCGCTGGCGGCCGCGGCCCTGGCCGACGTCGAGGCGCGTCGCCTGGCGCTCAGCGAGCGGGTGGGCTTTTCCGATTCCGACCTAGCCCCGCCGTTCAGCCTGATCGACCAGAAGTGGCCGACGCCGCCGGACGGCTACAGCGCCACGATCCCGGTCTCCACGCTCATCACCCTGACGCTGCAGTACAGCGACAACACCGCCGCGGACGTCCTGATGAAGCGGATCGGCGGGCCGGGCGCTGTGACGCTCTGGCTGGAGCAGAAGGGCGTCGCCGACATGCGCCTGGACCGCTATGCGCGCGAACTGCAGGTGGAGCTGGCTGGCCTCCCAACCTTCCGGCCGGCGTGGAAGGACGGCGCTAAATTCACCGCCGCGCGCGACGGGACGCCGGCGCCCGAGCGGCAGGCGGCGATGGACGCCTATCTGAAGGACCCGCGCGACACGACCACCGTGCCCGGGGCGCTGACGTTCCTCGCCAAGCTGGCGGGCGGCCAGCTGCTCTCGCCCGCCGCCACGTCCCTGCTGCTGACCTGGATGGAGGGCGCGCGCGCAGGCGACAAGCGGTTCAAGGCGGGGCTCCCCAAGGGCGCGCGGTTCGCCCACGCGAGCAATTTGAGCGAGACCGACCTTGGCTTCACCCCCGCGACCAACGACATCGGCGTCGCCACCTTCGCCGACGGCCGCCGCTACGCCATCGCCGGATTCCTCGCCGGCTCGACGGCCACGGAGGCCGAGCGCGACGCGCTTTTCGCCGACGCCGCGCGCCTGATCACCGCTGCCACGGGGTGAGTGGTTCGAGGCGCGACGCTGAAGCATCGCTCCTCACCATGACGAAGAAATCGACGGCGCCACACCGTTCGTCATCCTGAGGAGCCCGCTCAGCGGGCGTCTCGAAGGACGGCCGCTTTCCCCTCACGGCGGAAGCCTCTATAGCCCTGAGCGCGCGAATCTAAGGCCTCAGGGCCATCGCCTCCCAAAGACCCGGAGCCCTTCGTCCGCATGGCCAAGATCAAGGTGGCAAACCCGGTCGTCGACCTCGACGGCGACGAGATGACCCGGATCATCTGGAAGATGATCAAGAACAAGCTGATCCTGCCGTTCCTGGACATCAAGCTCGAGGAATACGACCTCGGCATCGAGACCCGCGACGCCACCGACGACAAGATCACCGTGGAGGCCGCCTACGCGATCAAGAAGTGGGGCGTCGGCGTCAAGTGCGCGACCATCACCCCCGACGAGGCGCGGGTGAAGGAATTCAATCTCAAGCAGATGTGGAAGTCGCCCAACGGCACCATCCGCAACATCCTGGGCGGGGTGGTGTTCCGCGAGCCGATCATCTGCCGCAACGTGCCGCGCCTGATCCCCGGCTGGACCCAGCCGATCATCATCGGCCGCCACGCCTATGGCGACCAGTACCGCGCCACCGACTTCGTCGTGCCGGGCAAGGGCAAGCTGACGATGACGTGGCAGGGCGAGGACGGCCAGATGATCTCGCACGAGGTGTTCGACTATCCGGGCGGGGGCGTGGCCATGGCCATGTACAATCTCGATGAGTCCATCGAGGAGTTCGCCAGGGCCAGCCTGCGCTATGGCCTGGACCGCAAGTACCCGGTGTACCTGTCGACCAAGAACACCATCCTGAAAGCCTACGACGGGCGCTTCAAGGACATCTTCCAGCGCATCTTCGAGACCGAATTCGCCGACAAGTACAAGGCCGCGTCGATCACCTACGAGCACCGGCTGATCGACGACATGGTGGCCTCGGCCCTGAAGTGGTCGGGCGGCTTCGTCTGGGCCTGCAAGAACTACGACGGCGACGTCCAGTCCGACCAGGTGGCCCTGGGGTTCGGATCGCTCGGCCTGATGACCTCGGTCCTGATGACCCCCGACGGCAACACGGTGGAGGCCGAAGCGGCCCACGGCACCGTCACCCGCCACTTCCGCCAGTTCCAGCGGGGCGAAGCGACCTCGACCAACTCCATCGCCTCGATCTTCGCCTGGACGCGGGGCCTCAAGCACCGCGCCAAGCTCGACGACAACGCCGCTCTCGACCGCTTCGCCGGGACCCTGGAGAAGGTCTGCGTCGACACGGTGGAAGCCGGCTTCATGACCAAGGACCTGGCGCTGCTGGTCGGCGACCACCAGGGCTGGCTCACCACCGAGGGCTTCCTCGACAAGGTCGCAGAGAACCTGGACAAGGCGCTGGGCGCTTAAGCTTCGTGCGTCCTTCGAGACGCCCGCTGGTCGCGAGCTCCTCAGGATGACGAATGGGGCGGCGAACCAACCATCCTAGTCATGGTGAGGAGCGGCCCGCAGGGTCGCGTCTCGAACCACGCACAGAGCGCTCGCGCGTCGCCTCTTGAGCCGGCCGAAACCCCCTGCGGGACAATCCGGGGAGCGCTTCGTAGTCGCCGCGGATCATCGCTTCCTTCTTCAATCTGGACCAACCCTTGATGCGACGCTCGGCGTCGATAGCGTCGTAGAGGCTCTGAAACTCCTCGGCCCACACCATCAAGAGGGGTCGCCGAGTCGACGTGTAGGCGCAGTTCATTCCTGCCAAATGCTCGCCGTAGCGCTGATCGATATTGGTCGTGCAGCCCATGTAGTAGCTGCCGTCCGGGCATCTCAGGATGTAGACCCAGGCGGTCAGAACATGCTCCCTGCGTGGTTCGAGACGTGTCCCTGCGGGCCACTCCTCACCATGACGAACTCAGTTCAGCCGCGACGACTCATTCGTCATCCAGAGGAGCCCGCACAGCGGGCGTCTTGAAGGGCGCAGGATAGTCCAGCAGAGAAGGATTGAGAAGACTAAGTTCTTGTTTTGTTCGTTGCAATGGCGCTAGGGTCGCCCCGTTGGGGGAAGAGAGCGTGACGAGAGAGGAGCTGAAGATGATCGGTTATGTCACGATCGGCGCGGAGGATGTGGCGGCGGCGCTGCCGTTCTATGACGGCGTGTTCGGGGCCATCGGCGGCGAACGCAAGTCGTTCGAGGAGGGCGGCTGGGCCTTCTATGGCCCCAAGGGCGCCGACGGCAACGTCGGCGTCTGCAAGCCCTTCGACGGCAAGCCCGCGCGGGGAGGCAACGGGATCATGATCGCCTTCACCGCGCCGACCAAAGCGGCGGTCGAGGCCGCGCACGCCGCGGGCCTGGCAGGTGGTGGAACCGACGAGGGCGCGCCGGGTTTCCGTCCGCCGGACGGCAAGAACTTCTACGGCGCCTACCTGCGCGATCCGACCGGCAACAAGCTCTGCATCTTCACCATGCTCTGAGGCGGCGATGGAGATTAAGCTCGAGACGCTGCTCGCCGGCGGCCCGGACGACGCCTTCAGGGCCTGGACGCAGGCCGGCGAGATCACCCGCTGGTGGGGCGAGGACGGGGTCTATCGCACCGTCGCCTGGGCCGCCGACGTCGAGGCCGGCGGCGCCTGGCGCGCCGACTTCGCCGACCACGCGGGCGATGCGTTCAGCGCCGAAGGCCGCTACATCGAGGCTCTGGCGCCCGAGCGCCTGGTCTGGACCTGGAGCGCCAGCTGGTCGCCGGACATCTCCAACACCATCGACATGACCTTCACCGCCGAACCGGACGGCACGCGCCTGCAGCTGCGCAACTTCGGCTTCTCCTCGCTGGAGGAATGCGAGGAGGCCAGGGAGGGCTGGACGCAGATCCTCGGCTGGCTGGCCGTCTATCTGGCGGACACCGCGGAAGACTAAGGCCGAACGCTAGGCGGCGAGCGCCGCCTTGACCGCGGCGATGCCATCGCCGGCGCGCCCGCCGTCCGGCGCGCCGCCCTGGGCGAAGTCGGGCTTGCCGCCGGCTCCCTGCCCGCCCATGGCCGAGACGGCCGCCCTGGCCAGCGCCGCGGCGTCGAACCGGCCGACGAGGTCGGGCGTGAGCGCGATGGCGATGGAGGCCTTGCCCTCGTTCACCGCCGCATAGGCGATGACCCCGCCGTTCCCCAGGCGCTTGCGCGCCTCGTCGGCGAGCGGGCGCAGGTCCTTGGGCGAGACGCCCTCGACGATCCGGCCGTCGAACTTCACCCCGGCGACGTCTTCCACCGCCGGCGCGCCGCCGCCAGAGCCGCCGCCGAGCGCCAGCTGCTTCTTGGCCTCGGCGAGATCGCGTTCCAGGCGCCGGCGCTGGGCCTCGATCGCCTCCACGCGCGCGGCGACCTCGGCCACCGGGACCTTGAACTGGTCGGCGAGGCCCCTGGCCACCGCCGCCTGGTCCAGCAGCCACCGCCGCGCCGGCTCGCCGGTCAGCGCCTCGATCCGCCTAACGCCGGCGGCGATGCCCTGCTCGGAGACGATCTTGAAGAGCGCGATGTCGCCGGTGCGCGCCACATGGGTGCCGCCGCATAGCTCCACCGAATAGGCGCCGTCGTCGTCCGCAAGCGAACGGCCGAGCGTCAGTACACGGGCCTTGTCGCCGTACTTCTCGCCGAAGAGGGCGACCGCGCCGGCGTCGATGGCCTCCTGCGGCGCCATCTCTTCGGTGAGCGCCGGCAGGTTCTGGCGGATCACCGCATTGACCTCGGTCTCGATGGCGTCGAGCTCGGCGGGCGAGAGCGGCGCGCCGTGACTGAAGTCGAAACGCATGCGATCGCCATCCACCAGCTGGCCCTTCTGGGCCACGTGCGGACCCAGCACGTGCTTCAGCGCCGCATGGGCGAGGTGGGCGGCCGAGTGGTTGAGCCGCGTGCGCGCGCGGCGCGCAGCATCGACGGTGAGCCGCACCGGGTCGCCGACAGCCATGCGCCCTTCGATGATCTTGAGGACGTGGGCGTGGAGGTCGCCCGCCTCCTTCTTCGTATCCGCCACCTCGGCGCGGCCACCCGGCCATGACGCCTGGCCGCGGTCGCCGGCCTGACCGCCGCTCTCGGCGTAGAACGGCGTGCAATCGAAGAGGACCTGCACAGTCTCGCCGGCCTCGGCCGCCCCGACCTCCGCCCCGTCCTTGACGATCGCCAGGGTGGTCGCTGCGCCCTCGGTCTCGTCGTAGCCGGTGAAGTCGGTGGGGCCCAGCCGCTCGCGCAGGGCGAGCCAGCCCGCGCCCTGGGCGTGCTGGCCAGAACCGGTCCAGCTTTCGCGCGCCATCTGGCGCTGGCGATCCATGGCCGCATCGAACCCGGCCTCGTCGACGGTGATCCCCCTGGCGCGGACCGCGTCCTGGGTGAGGTCGAGGGGAAAGCCGTAGGTGTCGTGCAGCTTGAAGGCGACGTCGCCCGGCAGCACCGCGCCGGCCGAAAGCGTCGCGGTCGCCTCATCAAGCAAAGCCATGCCGCGGCCGAGCGTGCGACGGAATCGCTCTTCCTCCTGGCGCAGGGTTTCGATGATCATCGGTTGGGCCCGCCGCAATTCGGGGAAGGCGCCGCCCATCTCGGTGATCAGCGTCGGCGCCAGGCGGTGCATGAGCGGTTCCTCCGCACCCAGGAGATGCGCGTGGCGCATCGCCCGGCGCATGATCCGGCGCAGCACATAGCCGCGCCCCTCGTTGGAGGGGGTGATCCCGTCGGCGATCAGGAAGGCGCTGGAGCGCAGGTGGTCGGTGATCACCCGGTGCGAGGCCAGCGTCTTCTGGTTGGTCTTGCGGCCCACCGCCGCCTCGCTGGCGGCGATCAGGGTGCGGAAGAGGTCGGTGTCGAAGACGCTGTGCACGCCCTGCAGCACGCAGGTTGCTCGCTCCAGGCCCATGCCGGTGTCGATGCAGGGTTTGGGCAGGTTGGTCTGGCGTCCGTCCGCGAAGCGCTCGAACTGCATGAAGACCAGGTTCCAGATCTCCACGAAGCGGTCGCCGTCCTCTTCGGGCGAGCCGGGCGGGCCCCCGGGAACGGAGGGGCCGTGGTCGTAGAAGATCTCGGTGTTGGGGCCGAAGGGCCCGGTGTCGCCCATCGACCACATGTTCTCTTCCAGCCGCACGATCCGCTCGTCCGGCAGGCCGGCGATCTTCTTCCAGAGGTCGGCCGCCTCTTCGTCCGAGGGATGGACGCTGACCATCAAGCGCTCGGCCGGCAGCTCCAGGTCGCAGGTGAGGAAGCGCCAGGCGTAGTCGATCGCCCCTTCCTTGAAGTAGTCGCCGAAAGAGAAGTTCCCCAGCATTTCGAAGAAGGTGAGGTGGCGGGCGGTGTAGCCGACATTGTCGAGGTCGTTGTGCTTGCCCCCGGCGCGCACGCACTTCTGCGACGAGGCGGCCCTGGGCGATGGCGGGGTCTCGGCGCCGGTGAAGATGTTCTTGAAGGGCACCATCCCGGCGTTGACGAAGAGCAAGGTGGGATCGCTCTGCGGAATCAGCGGCGCCGAGGGAATGATCTGGTGATCATTGCCCCCGAAGTAGCTCAGGAACAGGCTGCGAAGATCGTTGAGGCTCGGCATGGGACCCGGGGCTGTGCTTGGGCGCGCCCTCTAGCACCTTGAGAGGCGCGTGGGGAAGGATAACGGCTGGGGGAACGACGTGCGTGGTTTCGAGACGCGGCCTTCGGCCGCTCCTCACCATGACGAAGGCTGTTGCAGCCCAATCTCTCTCGTCATCCTGAGGAGCCCGCGTCAGCGGGCGTCTCGAAGGACGCACGAGGTCACCTAAAGGGAGTTGCGAACGGCGGCTCCGCCGCGAGGCGCCCTCGAGGGGGGCTTGGAGCGGAGCGGCGGGTTGGCGGGGCCGGACCGCATGGCCTCGAGGGCCATGGCGGAGCCGCCGCTCGCAGAGGTCCGGCGCGACCGCTCGCTTCTTTCAGGGAGAAGCGGGCGGGGGAGGCCGCGCCGACCCATGGGATGAGACGCTATAGGGCCGCGTCCGCTTCCTCGGCCTCGGTGGGGCCGATGAGGAGTTCTTCCTCGATCTTGTCGCCGGCGTTGCGCACCGCCTGTTCGATCTCGGCGGCGACGTCCGGATTGGCCTTGAGGAATTCGCGGACGTTGTCGCGTCCCTGGCCGATGCGCTGACTGTTGAACGAGAACCAGGAGCCGGACTTCTCGATCGCTCCGGCCTTGACGCCAAGGTCGATGATCTCGCCCAGCTTGGAGATGCCCTCGCCATACATGATGTCGAATTCCACCTCGCGGAACGGCGGGGCGACCTTGTTCTTGACCACCTTGACCCGGACATTGTTGCCGACGATCTCGTCGCGCACCTTCACCGAGCCGATGCGGCGGATGTCGAGGCGGACCGAGGCGTAGAATTTCAGCGCATTGCCGCCGGTGGTGGTCTCGGGGCTGCCGTACATCACCCCGATCTTCATGCGGATCCGGTTGATGAAGATGACGATGGTCTTGGCCTTGGAGATCGAGCCGGTGAGCTTGCGCAGGGCCTGGCT
>JBIOEF010000127.1:0-8827 GCA_044445785.1 Caulobacterales bacterium | reverse complement strand
CTCCCTCCCCCTCGTGGGGAGGGTGGACGCCGCGCAGCGGCGGACGGGTGGGGATGTCTGACGCGTCAACGCACTTCACCAGACTCCCCCACCCTGACCGCTGCGCGGTCTTTCCCTCCCCACGGAGGGGGAGGGAGGATGGGCTGGTCAAGTTCGCTTCGGGCGGCCAAGGTGGATCGGTGATCAATCGTCACACAAGCGCGTCAGGCTTTGCGGGCGATCAGGCGGGGGAAGCGGGCGATGGGGCGGCGAAATCACCTGGCGGGACTCATCGGCGCCGTCGGTGCTCTCTGGGCGCTGGCGTTCGGCGCAGCGCAGGCGGCCGCCGCACCGCAGTTCGTTCCGACCGGGCAGTTCATCACCCCCGCCGCCGCGCCGGGCTCGATCTTCCAGCCGCTGAACCCCGGGCTGCCGGGCGAGCCCGCCTACACCGCCGGCCAGGCCGCCGCCGTGGCGCTCTCGCCCGATGGCCGCACACTGCTGATCCTTACCACCGGCTTCAACCGCATGTTCACGCCCGACGGCAAGCCGGTCCTGGCGGCGTCCGCCGAGTTCGTGTTCGTCTACGACGTTTCCGGCAACGCGCCGGTGAAGCGGCAGGTGATCTCCGTTCCGAACACGTTCCTGGGCATCGCCTGGGCGCCGGCGGGCGACCGGTTCTTCGTCGCCGGCGGCATGAACGACAACGTGATCGAGTACGTCGGCGCGCCGGGCGCCTTCGTCAGCGGTCGCATCTATCCGCTGGGCCACAAGGAGGGCGTTGGCCTGGCGGTCAAGCCTATGGCCGGCGCCCTGGCGGTGAGCCCCGACGGACGGCGCCTGCTGGTCGCCAACTTCCAGAACGACTCGGTCAGCCTGATCAACCTCGTCACCAACCAGGTCCTCGAGCAGGACCTGCGGCCGGGCGTGATCGACCCAGCGGCGGCCGGGACGCCGGGCGGCAGCTTTCCGCGGGCGGTGATCTGGACCTCGAACACGAGAGCCTACGTCGCCAGCGAGCGCGACCGCGAGATCATCAGCCTGGAGATCTTCGATCCGGCGATCAAGGTCGTCGGTCGGATCAAGACGCCCGGCCAGCCGGTGGCCCTGATCCGCCGGGGCGACCGGCTCTACGCGGCCCTCGACAACACCGACAAGGTGGCGGTGATCGACACCCTGCGCGGGCGCATCGCCGAACTGATCCGCACCGGAACGCCGGCCGGCGCCGCGCCGGGCCTTGCCAAGCTCGGCGGGGCCGGCACCAACGCCCTGGCGCTCTCGGCCGACGGCCACGCCCTCTACGTCACCAACGGCGGCGCCAACGACGTGGCGGTGGTGCGCCTGGGCGACAAAGGCGCGCCCTCGCGGGTCGAGGGGCTGATCCCCACTGGCTGGTACCCCACGGCGGTCGCGATCCGGCCAGACGGGCGGCGGCTCTATGTGGTTAACGGCAAGAGCAACACCGGGCCCGTGCCTGGCAACTGCCGGGTGAACCTCGGCATCGACGAGCACCATGACGACGCTTGCCGCGGAACCAATCAATACGTCTGGCAGCGCGAGAAGGCCGGCTTCCTGACGCTCACGCCTCCCGTCCCGGTGCAGCTCGCCAAGCTCACGCGCCTGGTGATGGACAACAACCGCTTCGCCGGGGTGAACCGCGCCGAGGCCGGCGGCGAGACCATGGCGTTCCTGCGCGAGCACATCCACCACGTGATCTACATCGTGAAGGAAAACCGCACCTACGATCAGGTGCTTGGCGATCTGCAGGTGGGCAACGGCGATCCCAAGCTCACCGTCTTCGGCCGCGCCATGACCCCCAACCAGCACGCCATCGCCCGCCAGTTCGTCGATCTGGACGCCTTCTTCGACTCCGGCGAGAGCAGCAACACCGGCTGGGACTGGACGACGGCGGCGCGGACCAACGACTTCACCGAGCGCGAGGCGCCGGTGAACTACGCCAACCGCGGCCTGCAGTACGACCAGGAAGGCGCCAACCGGAACGTCAACGTCGGCTACGCCACCTCCGCCGAGCGGGTGAACGCCAATCCGGTCTCGCCGGCCGATCCCAACGTGCTGCCGGGCGCCGAGGACGTCGCGGCCCCGGACGGTCCTGACGGCGACGAAGGGCGCGGCTATCTCTGGGACTCGGCGCTGAAGGCGGGTCTGTCGATCCGCAACTACGGATTCTTCGGCGATCTGGTGCGCTACGAAAAAGAAACCGGCGCAGCGCAGATCCAGCTCGAGCGCGACCCTGCAAGGACCGGCCACCAGGTGTTCTACGTCGCCAAGGCCGCGCTGATGAAGGTCACCGATCCCTATTTCTGGGGCTTCAACCAGGCGTTTCCCGACTACTGGCGCTTCAAGGAGTGGGAGCGGGAGTTCGACGGCTTCGTGGCGGCCGGAAACGCGCCCAACCTGATGCTGCTGCGCCTGCCGCACGACCACACCGGCTCCTTCGCCGAGGGCCTGGACGGGATCAATTCGGTGGAGACCGAGCTCGCCGACAATGACTACGCGGTCGGCCTGGTGGTGGAGAAGGTCGCCAAGAGTCCGCTGGCCAAGGACACGCTGATCTTCGTGGTCGAGGACGACGCCCAGGACGGTCCCGATCACGTCGACGCCCACCGCTCGATCGCTTTTGTGGTCGGCCCGTACGTGAAACACGGGGCGGTGGTCTCCAAGCGCTACACCACGGTCAACATGATCCGCACCATGGAGGACCTGCTGGGGATGGCGCCCATGGGCCTCAACGACGCCCTGGCCGCGCCGATGGCCGCCGTCTTCGATCCCAAGTCGCCCAACTGGTCGTTCGAGGCCAAGGTGCCGGCGGTGCTGCGCACGACCCAGCTGCCGCTGCCGCCGGCGACCAGCGCCGAGGCCGCTTGCCCGGCCGCGCCGCCGCGCCCCGGCGCCTATTGGGCGGCGGCCATGGCCGGCCAGGACTTCACCTCCGAGGATCGCCTCAACACCGTCGCCTTCAACCACGCCCTCTGGCGCGGCCTGAAGGGGAACGCGCCCTATCCGACCCGCCGCGGCGGCGCCGACCTGCGCCAAGGCCGCGACGCCCTGCTGGCGTCGGCGGGCGTCGGCGACTGCGGCTAGACTGACCCGGGGCGAACCCCACTAGGTCGCTCCCTCGGCCGATAGGCGAGGAGATGACGATGGCGGAAAAGACGCCGGCCGGCGAAGCGTTTGGCGGGGTGATCGGGCGGACGTTTGCCGAGTCCCAGCCTTGGTGGCCGCCCTCGAAGGTCAAGGCGGGCGCGCCCGACATCGTCCTGGTGGTGCTGGACGACACCGGTTTTTCCCACCTCGGCTGCTACGGCTCGACCATCGAGACCCCGAATATCGACGCCCTGGCGGCCCAGGGCCTGAAGTTCACCGGCTTCCACACCACCGCGCTCTGTTCGCCGACGCGGGCCTGCCTGATGACCGGGCGCAACCACCACGCGGTCGGCATGCGCGCCGTCTCCAACTTCGACACCGGCTTTCCCAATATGCGCGGCGCCTTGCCAAGGTCGGCGGCGACCTTGCCGCAGATCCTGCGCGAGAATGGCTACGCCACCTTCGCTGCCGGCAAGTGGCACCTGGCGCCGATGTCGGAGTGCACCGCGGCCGGTCCCTTCGCCAACTGGCCGCTGCAGAAAGGCTTCGACCGCTACTACGGCTTCCTGCAGGGCGAGACCGACCAGTTCCACCCCGAGCTCACCCACGACAACCACTTCATCGATCCGCCGACGGCGGACGGCTACCATCTCTCAGAGGACATCGTCGACAAGTCGGCCGGCTTCATCCGCGACCTGGTCTCGCTGGTGCCAGAGCGCCCGTTCTTCCTCTATCTGGCCTTCGGAGCAACCCATTCGCCGCACCAGGCGCCGGCGAGCTACCTGGCGAAGTATCGCGGCCGCTTCGATCAGGGCTGGGACGTGGCGCGGCAGGGCTGGTTCGCCCGCCAGAAGTCGCTGGGGATCGTACCGGACGCCACCCAGCTCGCGCCGCACAATCCGGGCGTTCGTCCGTGGTCGGAGCTCTCGGTCAACGAGCGGGCCTTCGCCGCGCGGCTGCAGGAAGCCTTCGCCGCCATGCTCGACCATACCGACGCCCAGATCGGCCGGCTGATCCAGTTCCTGAAGTCGATCGGGCGGTGGGAGAACACCCTCCTGGTGTTCCTCTCCGACAATGGGGCGAGCCAGGAAGGCGGCGCCACTGGCGTGCTCGACGAGATGAAGTGGTTCAACGGCATGCGCGAGGACCCGAACGAGGCGGTTCTGCGGCTGGAGGACATCGGCGGGCCGGACAGCCACTGCAACATCCCCTGGGGCTGGGCCCAGGCCGGCAACACGCCGCTGAAATGGTACAAGCAGAACACCCACGGCGGGGGCGTGCGCGATCCGCTGATCGTCAGCTGGCCGCGGGGCCTGGCGGCCGTGGGCGAGACGCGAGGTCAGTTCTGCCACGCCATCGATATCGCCCCCACGATCCTCGATGTCGCCGGGATCGAGCAGCCCGGCGTGGTCGAGGGCGTCCCACAGACGCCGATGGACGGGATCAGCCTGGCGCCGGCGATGACGGCGCTGGACGCGGCGCTGGAGCGCGGCCCGCAGTACTTCGAGATGCTGGGCCATCGCGGGATCTGGGCCGACGGCTGGAAAGCGGTGACGCATCACAAGTCCGGCGCGCCTTTCGACGACGATCGCTGGGAGCTCTATCGGCTGAGCGAGGACTTCTCCGAGTGCGTCGATCTGGCGGAGGCCGAGCCCGAGCGGCTGAAGGCGATGATCGATCTCTGGTGGGTTGAGGCGGAACGCCGCGGCGTGCTGCCGCTGGACGACCGCGGCGCGGTGACGCTCTTCCGCGCCGCCGACCGGCCGGGCCTGCCCACGTCCCGCAGCCGTTTCGTCTACCATCCGCCGGTGTCGCACATCGTCGCCGACGCCTGCCCGCCGGCGGCGCGGGGCTGGACCGCCGCGATCGAGCTCGAGCATCCGGACGGGGAGGGCGAGGGCGCCCTCATCGCCCGCGGCAGCCGTAACAGCGGCTTCGTGCTCTACGTGAAGGGCGGGCGGCTGCAGTTCGACTACAACGCCTTCCACGACCACTTCCGCCTGGTCGCCGAAACGCCGCTGACGCCCGGCGCGCACGTGGTCGAACTCGGCGTCACGCGGACGGGCGAGGGCGGGGCGGACGCGCGGCTGGCGATCGATGGCGTGGAGGCCGCGCGCGGGGCGATCCCGCGGCTGCTCTACATGCTCTCCAGCACCGGCATGGACCTGGGGCGCAGCCTGGCGCCGGTGAACGACGACTACGTGGCGCCGTTCGACTATCCGGGGCGGATCGCCAAGGTGGTGTTCGACCTGCCGACCGCCGCGCCGCGCGGGGAGGTCAAGGCGCAGATCCGCGCCGAGTTCACCCGGCAGTAGTTATAGGGATCAGCACGCCCTTGGCGCCGACGCCGGCCTTCATGTCGGCGAAGGCCGCCGTCAGGCCCGCGGCCGAGAGGGGGTAGGTGCGCGTCACCATCTCGTCCAGCTTCAGCCGCCCCTCGGCGTAGAGCGCCAGCAGCTTGGGAAAGTCCGTGAACGGACGGCACTGTCCGTACAGCGGGTTGATGTAGAGCTTGTCGAACTCGAAGAGCTGCATATCGATGGCCACTACCTGCTCGATGCCGCTGACGGCCACCGCCGTGCCGCCGTTGGCGATCATGGCCAGCGGCGCGGCGCCCAGCTCCGGCACGGCGGTGCACTCGAAAGCGTAGTCGGCGCCCCGGCCGATCAGCGCCTTGACCGCCTTGGCCGCGTCCAGCAGGCCCGCATCCTCCTTGCGCGCCAGGATCTGGTGCGTGGCGCCGAAGGCTTTGGCCAGCTCCAGGCGCCCGGCGCTGATGTCGACGGCGATGATCATCCGCGCGCCGGCGTAGAGCGCGCCCTGGATGCAGCTGAGGCCCACGCCGCCGCAGCCCAGCACGACCACGCTCGAGCCCGCCGCCACCTTGGCCGCATTCACCACCGAGCCGAAGCCGGTCATCACTCCGCAGCCCAGGATCGCCGCCGACGGGAACGGGATCTCCACCTCCAGCTTGACCACCGCCTGGCGCGGGACCAGCGCATGGGTGGCCATGGTGCCGAGGCCAAAGCTGGGCCAGACCTTGCCGCCGGACCACTGGATGCGTTCGCCAGGCACGCGCGGCTTGTCCTCGCAGAGGCTCTCGGCGCCCCGGGCGCACTGCACGCAGGCGCCGCAGGGGATCGCCCAGTTGAGCAGCACCGGGTCGCCTGGGCCCACATGGGTCACTTCCGGTCCGCAGGCCATGACCACGCCAGCGCCCTCGTGGCCGGCGATCAGGGGCCGCTGCCAGCTCAGGCTATCGACATCGGTGTGGCAGACGCCGCTGGCCTCGATCTTCACCAGCACCTCGGCGCCTTGCGGCTCGGCGAAGGTGAGGCGCTGGTCGGAAAAGCCGCCCTTGCCGTCGCTGACGATCGCCCTGGCTTCGATCCCCATCTCGACGCCCTCAGGTCTCTTCAGCGCGGGCGGCCAGGTCGCGCACCTTCTGGTCCTGGTCCTTGGCCGCCACCAGCACGCGCTCGGGCGTCGCCACGATCACCAGGCCGCTGACGCCCAGCACGGCGACTTGAGGGCCCTCGGCGTAGATCAGGCTGTCGCTGGTGTCCTCCAGGATCGTCCGGCCCCTGACGACGTTGCCGGCCTCGTCCTTGGACTGAGCGTCCCAGACCGAGGACCAGGCGCCGATGTCGCTCCAGGCGAAGTCGGCGGCGACGACGGCCGCGCGGCTGGTCCGCTCCATCACCGCATGGTCCAGCGAGATCGATGGCGCCGCGGCAAAGGCGTCGCCGTCCAGCCGCAGGAAGTCCGTCTCCCAGACCCCACGCTTCAGCGCCAGCCGGGCCTGGGCGATCACCCGGGGTTCATGGGCTTCGAACTCGGCGATCAGGCCGGCCGCGGGCATCAGGAAGATGCCGCTGTTCCAGAGGCAGCCGCGCTCGACCAGCCGCGTCGCCGCCGCCTCGTCCGGCTTTTCGACGAAGCGCGCGACCTTGCGCACCTCGCCGCCGATCGCCGCGCCCGGCTCGATGTAGCCGTAGCCGGTGGCTGGATAGGTGGGCTTCAGGCCAAAGAGCACCAGCGATCCGGCGCTGGCCGCATCGACCCCGCGCGCGATCGTGGCGCGGAACGCTTCGGCGTCGGGAATGTAGTGGTCGGCGTGGGAGGAGAGGATCAGCGCGTCCGGATCCAGCGCCTGGGCCAGCAGCGCGCCGACGGCCAGCGCCGGGCCGGTGTTGCGCCCCTTGGGCTCCAGCACGATCCGCTCGACTTCCAAGCCGGTGGCGCGCAGCTGCTCGGCGATCAGGAATCGTTGGGCCGCGCCGCCGATGATGATCGGGGGCGTGAACATCGACCGCTCGTCCAGGCGGCGCAGCGTCTGCTGCAGCAGGCTCTCGGGACCGGTCAGGGCCAGGAACTGCTTGGGTCGCTCAGGCAGGGAGAGCGGCCACAGCCGCTTTCCCTCGCCTCCCGACAGGATCACGGGCACGATCATGGCCTGCCATGGGCCTTAGCGCCGAACATTGGTCAAGCGCTGCGCGAGCGGGCATACTCAAGTTCGGGGCAGGAGAAGCTGGGTCGTCCATGTCGCTGGTGTTGGTGGTCGACGATGATGCGGTGTTTCGCGAGATCGTCCGCGAAATGCTGATCCAGGACGGTCACGAGGTCGTCTCCGCCGAGGACGGAGATGCGGCGCTGCGCGTCGTCGATGAGCTTCGCCCCGACCTGGCGGTGGTCGACATGCTGATGCCCAACCGCGACGGGATCGAGACCATCGGCGGCCTGAAGCGACGCTGGCCGGGGGTGAAGACCATCGCCGTCTCGGCCGGCTCCGTGCGCCTGGAGGCCGATTCGCTGCTGCGCGCCGCCAAGGTGCTGGGCGCCGACGCGACGATGGAGAAGCCGGTGCAGCGGAGCCAGTTCCTGGACACGGTGCACCGGCTGCTGGGCTGACGCTCTTGCCCTTGGCGCTTGGGCGCGCCATCGCCTAGTCTGAAGCCGTGCAGCCGCCGGAGGCGTCGATCGCCCAGATGACAGCGATGGACGCCGTAGTGCTGGCGGGAGGACGGGGAACGCGCCTGGCGCCGCTGACCGTCACCGTCCCCAAGCCCCTGCTGCCGCTGGGCGAGCGGCCGATCATCGACATCCTCCTCTCCCAGCTGGCCGCCGCCGGCGCCCACCGCATCTTCGTCTGCCTGGGCTACCTCGCGCCGCTGATGCAGGCGTTCCTGGGCGATGGAACCCGGTGGGGCGTGCAGATCGAGCCGGTGATCGAGGAAACGCCGATGGGGACGGCCGGGGGGCTGCGCCAGATCGCCGGTCTCAGCGATGACTTCTACGTCGTCAACGGTGACACCCTGACCGACCTCAGCTTCCGTTCCCTGGCCGACCTGCACCGCCGCGAACAGGCGGCGGCGACGCTTTTCACGCCCTGGGTGGACGAGCTGGTGGACTATGGCGTCGTCGGCATCCATCCCGAGACCAGCGAACTCACCGGCTACCAGGAAAAGCCCCGTCGCGGCTACCACGTCAGCTCCGGCGTCTATGTGCTCTCGCGCGGGATCCTCGACCTGCTGCCGCCCGCCGGTCCCTTCGATATGCCCAACCTGATCCGCGCGGCCATGGGTGACGGGCGCAAGGTCGCGGCGTTCCCGGCGCCGGCCTACTGAGGACATCGGCCGCCTCGACCACTATGAAGCCGCGACCCGCGACTTCGAGGCCGATCCGGCCCGGTTCCTGCCAAGCTGATGCGGGTCATGATCACCGGCGCGGGCGGGTTCCTGGG
>JBIOEF010000126.1:0-8946 GCA_044445785.1 Caulobacterales bacterium | reverse complement strand
ACTTTTTCCGGGGTGAGGGATGTGGGGTTGCTCTGCTGGCGGGTTAATATTTAACCGCTGAGATCGCAGTTATGCGCATTGACATCGTGGCGCTACTCCGCGAATCTCTGCCATCTCCGCGGTTATTCTTGAATCGGTGAGACCCCTCATCCGACCCGCATCCGCGGGCCACCTTCTCCCACAAGGGGAGAAGGAACGCTACTGTGCCCCCGCATGCGCGTAGCTCTCATCCGACATCCCGACACCCCTTGCGCCGCGGTGGCCGGCATCGAGGCGCAGGTGGCGCGGTCCGCCGGCGGCGCGCTGACGCTGAGCTACGCCGTCACCGGCGCTATCCGCGACCTCGTCCTGCCGCCGCCCGGCGCGCCGGCGCGAGTGGACGAGCTCTGGCGCAGCACCTGCTTCGAGGCCTTCGTCGGCGCCGCCTCCGGCGAGGGCTACTTCGAATTCAACCTCGCGCCCTCGATGCAATGGGCCGCCTACGCCTTCAGCGGCTATCGGGCCGGCATGCGCATCGCCAGCGAGATCGCCCAGCCGCGGATCGACGTGCGCGCCACACCGGACCGGTTTGACCTCACCGCCGCCCTCGACCTCGAGGCGGTGGCGGACTTGCCCGCCGGCGCGGTCTGGCGCATCGCCCTTTCGGCGGTGATCGAGGAAGCCGGCGGCGCCAAGTCCTACTGGGCGCTCGCCCATCCGCCGGGTAGGCCCGATTTCCACCACGCCCGGGCCTTCGCCCTGGGCCTGTCGCCGCCGGAGCGCTCATGAGATTTGGCATCGACCGACTGCTGGACGAGCCCGCCCTGCGCGCGCCCTTGAAGGGCCGCCGCGTCGCCCTGCTCGCCCACCCGGCGTCGGTGACCGCCGACCTCACCCATTCCCTGGACGCGCTGGCCGCCTGCGACGACGTCCGGCTCACCGCCGCCTTCGGCCCCCAGCACGGCCTGCGCGGCGACAAGCAGGACAACATGGTCGAGAGCCCGGACTTCAACGACCCGGCCATGGGCGTCCCGGTGTTCAGCCTCTACGGCGAGGTGCGCCGCCCGACCGATCGGATGCTGGACACGTTCGACGTGGCGCTGATCGACCTGCAGGACCTGGGCTGCCGGATCTACACCTTCATCACCACTCTGCGGTACATGCTCGAGGCCGCCGCGAAACACGGCAAGGCGGTGTGGGTGCTCGACCGGCCCAACCCGGCCGGCCGGCCCGTGGAGGGCCTCACCCTGCGGCCAGGCTGGGAAAGCTTCGTCGGCGCCGGGCCCATGCCCATGCGCCACGGCCTGACCCTGGGCGAGCTGGGGTCCTGGTTCATCGCCACGCTGGGCCTGGGTGTCGACTACCGGGTGATCGAGATGCAGGGCTGGGCGCCGGAGGCCGCGCCCGGCTTCGGCTGGCCGCTGGGCGAACGTGCCTGGATCAACCCCAGCCCCAACGCGCCCAACCTCTGGATGGCCAGGGCCTATGCCGGCACGGTGATGCTGGAGGGGACGACGCTCTCGGAGGGGCGCGGCACCACCCGGCCGCTGGAGCTTTTCGGCGCGCCGGACATCGATGCGCGCTCGGTGATGGGGGAGATGCGCGCGCTGGCGCCCGAATGGCTGGCCGGCTCAACGCTGCGCGACTGCTGGTTCGAGCCGACCTTCCACAAGCACGTGGGAAAGCTCTGCAACGGCGTGCAGATCGTCACCGAGGGCCCGGCGTATGATCACGCCGCCTTCCGCCCCTGGCGCGTCCAGGCGCTGGCGTTCAAGGCCATCCGCCGCCTCTATCCGGCCTACGACCTCTGGCGCGACTTCCCCTACGAGTACGAGGTCGGCAAGCTCGCCATCGACGTCATCAACGGCGGCCCGGCCCTGCGCGACTGGGTCGACAACCCCGCCGCCACCCCAGTCGACCTCGACGCGCTGACGGCCCCGGACGAAGCCGCGTGGGCGGCAGAGCGCGCGGACTATCTGCGGTACTAGGGCGCGCCCGCACTTCAACCATCCTCAACCCGCTCATCCCCGCGAAAGCGGGGACCCAGGTTTTTCGGGCCGCATGGCTCGGGAGCCAGGTTCAACGCGGAGGACGCGGAGGGTACGCGGAGGACGCAGAGTTTGAGACTGGCTGGGCCGAACGCTCTTCTCCGCGAACTCCGCGCGTCCTCCGCGTCCTCCGCGGTAAAAAGCCTGGGTCCCCGCTTTCGCGGGGATGAGCGGGGTGGTGGGTCTGGCCCTTACCGCACCGTAGTTCGCCTTGCGCGAGTTCCTGGGTATGGTCGCCGCGACCGCAACCCGGAAACGCCCATGACCCTGCGCGCCCTCTTCGCCGCCATCGGCGTAACCTTCGTCCTTGCCGCTACCGCCCACGCCCAGGCGGTGAGCGGCCTCGATGGGCGCTGGGAGGGCCGGATCGCCATGCCCAGCGGGGCGACGCTCGCCGGCGTCTTCCGGGTCGAGACCAAGGAGGGCAAGACCACCGCCTTCTTCGACTCCCCGGACCAGGGCGCCGCGGGCATCCCCGCCAGCGTCACCCGCGAGGGCGACAAGGTGACCTTCCAGGTGCCGAGCGCGCTGATCACCTACGCCGCCACGCTCTCGGCCGACGGCAAGACGCTGACGGGGCGCATGACCCAGGGCGCGTCCTCGATAGCCGTCACCATGACCCAGACGCCGGCCGCGGCCGCCGCGCCGCCGCTGACCGGACCGGCGGTCGCCGGCCTCGACGGGCGCTGGGAGGGCGTGCTCTCGACGCCGAACGGCTCGCTCACCCTGGTGCTGAGGATCGCCACCGCGGGCGAGAAGACCACCACGCTGATGGACTCCCCCGATCAGGGCGCCACCGGCATCCCCGCGGTCGCCGCGCGCACGGGCCAGAAGGTGACCATCGATGTCCCGGGCGTCAGCGGAACCTACGCCGCCGAGCTTTCCGCCGACGGCAAGACCCTCACCGGGAGCTGGACCCAGGTCGGCCAATCCTTCCCGCTCAGCCTGGCGCGGAAATAGGGCGGCCTACTTCCGCGGGTGACCGCCTCCGCCGCCGTGGCCGCCGCCGCCTGCGTGGCCACCTTGACGGAGGCTGGGCGGCACGGAGCAGATCCACTTCCCGGGGAGGTGGCCGTAGCCGATTCTCCGTGCGACTGCGGGCGGCTTGCAGTGCAGCGTCTGCGGCGGCCGCGCCGCGACGCTAGCCGGCGCCGCCAGGGCCGTCAGGCCCAGCAGCGCCGCCGCGACGATCGAAGCCAGCCTCATCATCCGTCTCCTATCTCCTCTCACCCCAGCGCCGTCCCGCTGGCCGCCAACGCGGCCTGCAGCTCGGCCAGCACCTTGGCGATGGCCGGGTGGGCGGCGGCGCGCTCGCCATAGCCGGCGACCTTCGGGAACCGGGCCATGAGGTCCGGCGCGCCCATCATGCCGCTGAACGCCTTCACCCCGAAGAGCGCCGGGGCGATGACGCAGTCGGCCTGGGTGAAATCCGGTCCGCAGGCGTAACCCGCGGGCGCGATGAACCGCTCCAGCCGCTCCAGGCCGAGCGTCATCCCCTCCAGCGCCTTTGGCCCGGCGTTCGGCGCGCCAGCGGTCATGTCATGGAAGAACTGGACGATGGGAACGATCAGTCCGCCTTCGCCCAGCCGTGAGAGCAGGATGACCCGCGCCCGACCCTCGGGATCCGCCGGCCGCAGCGGCCGCTCGGGGAACTTTTCGTCCAGATAGGCGAGGATCGCCGCCGACTCCGGCAGCGGCGAGCCGTCGTCCAGCATCAGGCACGGAATCGTCCCCGTGCCGGTGACCCGCCGATGCTCCTCCGACTTGAACCCGCCCGGCGGCGCCTCGATGGGGATCGCCAGGCCCTTGGCGTAGATCGCCGCCCGCACGGGCGCGCAGTAGGGCGAGGTGTCGTCGGAGTAGAGGATCATGGGGCGAGCTTAGGTCGGACGAGGCGCAGGGGGAAGGAAGGCGCAGGCGGGGACCGGCCTCAGACGTGTCCTTCTCCCCTTGTGGGAGAAGGTGTCGACGTAGTCGACGGATGAGGGGTTGCGCTGCAGGCGCCGTCATATCGAACCGCAGAGATCGCAGAGATGCGCAGAGACACCGAGGCGCTCAACGTCTCCGCGAATCTCTGCGATCTCCGCGGTTTTCCTTCTTAGGTCGGCGCAACCCCTCATCCGGCGCTTCGCGCCACCTTCTCCCGCAAGGGGAGAAGGAACCCCACCCAGGATCGCCCCGCGCTGGCCGGATTGCCGCCGCAATGGCGCCCCGGAGCGGCGCGATAGGAGTTTCAGTTCGGGGTGTGCGTATGCCGATCCAGAAAGTGCTTTCCGGCGGTCAGACCGGCGTCGACCGCGCCGCCCTCGACGCCGCCAGGGCCTTGAGCCTCGCCCACGGCGGCTGGTGCCCGAAGGACCGCCGCGCCGAGGACGGCCCGATCGACGCCCGCTACGCCCTGGCCGAGACGCCCACCGCCAACCCAGACCAGCGCACCGAGTGGAACGTCCGCGACGCCGACGCCACCCTGGTGCTGGCGTTCGGTCCCCTGACCGGCGGCACGCTGCAGGCCGCCCGCTTCGCCGAGCGCTACGGCAAGCCGTGGCTGGCCATCGACCTGCAATCGGAGAGCGCCCCGGTCGCGGGCCGCCAGATCAGGCGCTGGCTCGCGCTGACCGGCTGCGCCAGCCTGAACGTCGCCGGTCCCCGCCGATCCGAAGCCCCCGCCGCCTACGCCCGCGCCTACGAGGCGCTGAGGGCGGGGATAGGGCGCCAGTCCTAGGCGGCCGCCTCCTCGCCCGCGAACACCCCCCAAACCCGCTCATCCCGGCGAAGGCCGGGACCCAGGCAATCGCCGGAAGGAGGGGAACCACAAAGCCCACGAAGGGCACGAAGGCCTTGGTGTCCTTGGTGAGCTTCGTGGTCGAATACCTTGTCGCTCGCAAGCTCGGTGCGAGTGAGTACGCCCACCCACCAGCCCACTCGGCGCGTCGCGGCCGCGGCCTTGACGAGCCCAGGGCCAAGAGCAGGATGGCCGGCGAGACGTTTGGGTGGGCTGTATCCGGGGGCGGGAGATGAGCTGGGACCAGTCGGTCGAACGCGGCATTAAGGAACGCTGGCCGATCCTCGCTGGCCGAATCGCACATTTGTTCTATATTTGTTCTCATCATGAGTGACACGTCGATCGAGTGGACGGACGCGACCTGGAATCCTGTCGCGGGATGCACGGTGCTCACCGCCGGCTGCACAAATTGCTACGCGATGAGAATGGCGGCTCGTCTCGACGCGATGGGCGCCTCCAAATACCACGGCCTGACGCGCAAGAGCGGTCACCGGTATGTCTGGACGGGGGCGGTCGCGCTGGATGCTGAGGCGCTGAACGCGCCGCACGGATGGCGTAAGCCACGGCTGATCTTCGTCAACTCAATGTCCGATCTCTTTCAAGACGCGGTCCCAACCGATTTCATTCAGCGTGTCTGGGAAACGATGGCGGCCACGCCGCAGCACACCTACCAGATCCTCACCAAGCGACCGGAACGCATGGCGGAGCTTTCCGCCACACTGCCTCTCCTCCAGAACGTTTGGCTTGGAACGAGCGTCGAAAATTCAAATGTGCTTAGTCGCCTCGACCACCTGAGAACAACGCAGGCGGCCGTTCGGTTTGTGTCATTCGAGCCGCTCATCGGATCGGTGGCCGGCGCTGATCTGACAGACATTCACTGGGCGATTGTCGGCGGCGAGTCTGGTCCGCGCGCCCGTCCAATGCTGGAAGACTGGATCGACGAGATCTACGAGCAGTGCGAGGATGGTGGCGCAGCATTCTTCTTCAAGCAGTGGGGCGGTCGCAATAAGAAGGCGGCCGGACGCACCTACCGAGGACGCTTGTGGGACGAACTTCCTGCTTTGAGTATGTGATTGGCGATCTTCATCGCCAAGCCGAACGCTGCGGGCTTTGGATTTGAAGGAAGGAAGTAGAGCGAGTTCATCGGCTGGCCGCGGTCATTGTGCAGCCTCAGCGGCCCACCAACCGCGGGAAACAGACTCTTCAGCCTACGCGTCACAGTCTGCTCAATCGCTTTGACGTCGGCGACCCTGTAGCCGGCTTCCTCAATCTCGTCGAAGAAAGATCCCTGGGAAGGTTGCCGATACCATTCAGCCTCCCATTCGCCGTACCCGAGCATGCGCGTTATTGCGGCTCGCTTGTCCGGGGTGAGAGCCCGTCCATCGCGGGCAGCTTGCCGGAACAGGCCGGCCAACGAGACTAGGTACCAGACGTCGAGGGCTTCGGTCGCGCGGACGGATTGAAGTGTCTCCCACGGAACGCTCATTCCAAAAGGGTCAAGGAACAAGACGCCGCGACAGCCCGACCAGCTACGCTGTGCGAGCATCACATCGAGTATCGTCGCGGCGTCGCCTTCCTCTACCGCGATCGACCGGTTCGCATGCTCACTCTTCAGGGCGCGGAGAGCCTCGCAATGCTTCGGGTCCCGATCAATGAAGGCGAGGCGATCGAACGGCGGCCGGGTTTCGATCGCGATTCTTGCAGAGCCCCGCAGACGTTGTATGCGGTCTGGAGTGTCCGCATCGAACAGGCTCGCTTCGTCGGATGTGTCGCGAACTGTCCGCTCACCCGTTCCTGCGAATGCGTCGATGTAGATGAGTTCTCGGAAGGATGGCTTCAGCGCGGTGGTGAAGGCACGGAGATAGCCCTCGACAATCGACAACTTCAGGTCGGTTGAAACACCTCCGAACTCATGTTCGCCAACAGGTCGGTCCGCCATACAGCTCTCCAGCCGATCTCGTTTTGTTCTAGGCCGATCCGCTCAGAACACAACATCCGGTGGAGCATCCCTCTAGTCCGCGTCCATCTTCAACGCGGCAATGAAGGCTTCCTGCGGGATATCCACCTTGCCGAACTGGCGCATCCGTTTCTTGCCCTCCTTCTGCTTGTCCAGCAGCTTGCGCTTTCGCGTGGCGTCGCCGCCGTAGCATTTGGCGGTGACGTCTTTGCGCAGGGCCCTCACGGTCTCGCGGGCGATGATCTTGCCGCCGATGGCGGCCTGGATGGGGATCTGGAAGAGGTGCGGCGGGATCAGCTCCTTCATCTTTTCCACCATGCCCCGGCCGCGGGTTTCGGCCCTGGCGCGGTGGACCAGCATCGAGAGGGCGTCCACCGGCTCGGCGTTGACCAGCACCTGCATCTTCACCAGGTCGCCGATGCGATAGTCCTGGATCTGGTAGTCGAAGGAGGCATAGCCCTTGGAGACGCTTTTGAGCCGATCGTAGAAGTCGAACACCACCTCGTTCAGCGGCAGGTCGTAGACCACCATCGCCCGGGCGCCGACGTAGCTGAGCTCGCGCTGCTCGCCGCGGCGGTCCTGGCAGAGCTTGATCACCGCGCCCAGGTAGTCGTCGGGGGTGAAGATGGTGGCCCTGATCCAGGGCTCGGCGATGGTGTCGATCTTCACCGGGTCGGGCATGTCCGCCGGATTGTGCAGCTCGATCGTCGTCCCGTCGGTGAGGGTGATCTTGTAGATGACGCTGGGGGCGGTGGCGATGAGGTCGAGGTTGAACTCGCGCGTCAGCCGCTCCTGGATGATCTCCAGGTGCAGCAACCCCAGGAACCCGCAGCGGAAGCCGAAGCCCAGCGCCGCGCTCGTTTCCATCTCGTAGGTGAAGCTGGCGTCGTTGAGGCGCAGGCGCCCGACGGCGGCGCGCAGGTCCTCGAAGTCGGCGGCGTCCACCGGGAAGAGGCCGCAGAACACCACCGGCTGCACCGGCTTGAACCCCGGGAACGCCGCGGCGGTGGGCCGGCGCTCCTCGGTGATGGTGTCGCCGATGGCCGCATCGGCGACGTCCTTGATCTGGGCGGTGATGTAGCCGATCTCGCCCGGGCCCAGCGCCTCGGTCTCGGTCTGTTTGGGCAGGAAGACGCCGATCCGGTCGAGCTTGTAGCTGGCGCCGGTCTGCATCATCCGCACCTGCTGGCCGGCCTTCAGCGTGCCGTCGAACACGCGCACCAGCACCACGACGCCGAGGTACGCATCGTACCAGGCGTCGACCAGCAGGGCCTTCAGCGGCGCGTCCGGCTCGCCCTTGGGGGCGGGGAGGCGGGTGACGATCGCCTCCAGCACCTCGTGGATCCCCTGGCCGGTCTTGGCCGAGGCTTCGATGGCGTCGCTGGCATCCAGGCCGATGACGTCCTCGATCTGCTGTCGCACCCGGGCGGGCTCGGCGGCCGGCAGGTCGACCTTGTTCAGCACGCTGACGATCTCGTGGTCGTGGTCGATCGCCTGGTAGACGTTGGCCAGCGTCTGCGCCTCGACGCCCTGGCTGGCGTCCACCACCAGGATCGAGCCCTCGCAGGCCGAGAGCGAGCGGCTGACCTCATAGGCGAAGTCAACGTGGCCGGGGGTGTCCATCAGGTTCAGCACATAGTCCTCGCCGTCGTCGGCGCGGTAGTTGAGGCGCACCGTCTGGGCCTTGATGGTGATCCCGCGCTCGCGCTCCAGGTCCATGGAGTCCAGCACCTGCTCCTTCATCTCGCGCGCGGTGAGGCCGCCGGTCTCCTGGATCAGGCGGTCGCTGAGCGTCGACTTGCCGTGGTCGATATGGGCGACGATGGCGAAGTTGCGGATGTGCGACGGGCGCGTCATGGGGGGCGGGGTGTAGAGCAATTTGAGCGCGTCCAGAACCCCCGCCGACGTTCAAGATATGACCACGAACCTCACGAACCACGCGAACAGGCGGGACGATCGATCGCGCGCCTCGGGCGCGCAGCAGGCCTCGGTCTCATCAGGCCAACGACTCGTTCGTGTGGTTCGTGTCGTTCGTGGTTCAGATCTTCCTTCGATCCCGGGCCAAGCGCCGGCGTTCTCGGCGGTGACCCCCAGGAAGTCGGAGACGTTGCCCACGATCTCGTCGCGCGAGTAGGGCTCGGCCGGTTTCTCCGAGGGGCCGGTGTCGTCCGGCCCGCGGT
>JBIOEF010000125.1:0-8968 GCA_044445785.1 Caulobacterales bacterium | reverse complement strand
GCTGGAGGAGGCTGAAGCGTCGGCCGCGGCGCTCGAGACCAGCGCGGCGGACGCCGGCGAGCTGGACGAGGCCCGTTCCGTCGCCGCCGAGGCCCGCGCGCAGGAGTCGTCCTGCCGGGCCGCGCTCGACGTCGAGCGGCGCGAACGCGAAGGACGCCAGCGCCGGCAGGAAAGCCAGAAGACCGACCGCGCCGACAGGGCCGGGCGCGCCGACGCCGCCGGCCGTCGTCAGGACCAGCTGACCAAGGAGCGGGCCAAGGCCAAGGCCGCGCAGCTCGCCGCCAAGGACGCGCCGGGGCGCATCGAGGCGCGGCGGCTGAAGCTGCTGGACGAGCTCAAGGTCGCCGAGGCGCGGCGGGAGAAGTCCAGCGACGCCCTGGCGACCGCCGAGACCGCCCGCGGCGACGCGGACCGCGCCTGGCGGGCCGCCGACGCCGCCGCCGCCGAAGCCAGAGAGCGCCGCGCCACCCTGGCCGAGCGCCTGGACGCCGCCCGCGAGCGCTTTGCGCAAGCCGCCGCCGCCATCCGCGACCAGACCAAGCTGGCGCCGGAGGCGCTTGGCCGGCGTCTGGCTGAGGAGAATGTCGCCGCGCCACGCGAGGCCGAGGACATGGAGCAGCGCCTGGCCCACCTGGAGCGCGAGCGCGAGCTGATCGGCGCGGTCAACCTGCGCGCCGAGGAAGAGGCTCAGGAGCTGGCCGCCCGCGTCCAGGCCCTGCGCGCCGAGCGGGCCGACCTTTCGGGGGCCCTCGCCAAGCTGCGCCAGGGCATCGCCGAGCTGAACGCCGAGGGGCGCGAACGGCTGCTGGCGGCGTTCGAGGTGATCGACGGCCACTTCCGCACCCTTTTCACCACCCTCTTCGAAGGCGGCCAGGCGGAGCTGCGGCTGGTGGAGTCCGAGGACCCGCTGGAGGCCGGCCTGGAGATCTTCGCCTGCCCGCCCGGCAAGCGGCTGGCGGTGATGAGCCTGCTTTCCGGCGGCGAACAGGCGCTGACCGCCGCGGCCCTGATCTTCGCCGTGTTCCTGGCCAACCCCGCGCCGATCTGCGTGCTCGACGAGGTCGATGCGCCGCTGGACGACGCCAACGTCGAGCGGTTCTGCAACATGCTGGACGAGATGCGCCGGCGCGCGCCAACCCGCTTCATCGCCATCACCCACAACCCCTTGACCATGTCGCGGATGGACCGGCTGTTCGGCGTGACCATGTCCGAGCGCGGCGTCTCCCAGCTGGTCAGCGTCGACCTGCGCCAGGCCGAGGCGCTGGCGGCGCAATAGGCTCATGGCCGAAATCCGCGAACTGGCCCAGGGCGACCTGCCGGCCATCGCCGCCACCCAGGGCGGGCCGGCCTGGCACGGCGCCTGGGACCACTGGCCGCGGTATCTCGCCGAGCATCAGTCGGGCGAGCGGACCGTGCTGATGGTCGAAGATGGCGCCGCGATCGTCGGCTACGGGTCCCTGGTCTGGGTTTCGCAGTATCCGCCGTTCGCCGCGGAGCAGATCCCGGAGATCCAGGACATGGTGGTGGCCGAGAGTCGTCGCGGCCGGGGTCACGGGCGGGCGATGATCGCCGCCTTCGAGGCTCTCGCCGTGGGCAAAGGCTGCAACGCCCTTGGCATCGGCTTTGGCCTCTACGCCGACTACGGCGCCGCCCAGCACCTCTATGTCAGCCAAGGTTTCGTCCCCGACGGCCGCGGCCTCACCTACGACAACCAGCCGGTGGCGCCAGGATCAAGCGTGCGCGTGGACGATGATCTGGTGCTGTGGCTGACCAAGCGGCTGTCATGACCGGCCCTGGCGCCATGGCGCCGCTGATGACGCGCTGGGGCCTCACCCCCGACGGCCCGGCGCCCGTGCTGCGCTACCAGGGCGACACGCCGACCGGCGCAGTGGCGTTCGTCCGGCGGGGCGAGGAGCGACTGGTGCTGAAATTGCTCACGCCCGGGTCCGACGAGGCGCAGTCGGCCGCGGTGCTGACGCATTGGGACGGGCAGGGCGCCGTGCGGCTGGTCGAAGCCGTCGAGGGCGCGATCCTGATGGAGCGGGCGGCGCCCGGTGAGGACCTGGCCGAGCACGTCCGCGCTGGCCGCGACGACGAGGCCACCCTGATCCTCTGCGAGGTGGTGGCCAAGCTGCGGCGGCCAGCGCCGGCGGAGGGCGGCTACCGCCGGATCGAGGACTGGGGCGCCGGTTTCGACCGCAACCGCGACCGCGCGATCGCCCTTGGGATCGAGGCGCGGCTGATCGACCATGCGGCCGAGGTGTTCGACACCCTCGCCGCCACCCAGGGCGAGCCGATCCTGCTGCATGGCGACCTGCACCACTACAACATCGTCCGCGACGAGCGCCGGGGCTGGCTGGCGATCGACCCGAAGGGCGTGCTGGGCGAGGCGGCCTACGAGACCGGCGCCCTGATCCGCAACCCGATCGAGGACTTCGCCCTCTGCGCCCGCGCCGACATCGTCGAGCGTCGCGCCCGGCTGATCGCCGAACGCCTGGGCTACGACTACCAGCGGGTGGTCGGCTGGGCCTTCGCCCAGTGGATGCTGGCCGACCTCTGGGCGATCCAGGACGGGATCAGCTTCGCGCCCGAGTGGCTGGACGGCCCAAGGGCGGCCGAGACGCTGCTTGCGCTCTAGTTCGCCGATCGTTGCGCGCCGGCGTTGTTAACCGATCGTTGCCCATTTCGGCCCTAGCCTGGGGCATGATTCTGCTGGTGCTCATGGCATTGTTGGGCGCGGTGCTTGGCGCCATCGTCCGGCCCAGGCTGATCGCGCTCCCCGTGGCCGTCGGCCTGGCGGAAGGCATTCGCGGCCTGATCGGCCTGGCCGCGCCGATCGCCGTCGACAACATCCAGGCTCCGTTCTGGGCCAAGATGGCGCTGGACATCACCGAATCGCCGATCGCCGGCTACCTGCCGCTGCTGGCGGTCTCGGCCGGCGGCTCGCTGATCGCCGGCGTCCTGGCCCTGTTCATCGATCAGAAGGCGATCAAGTCGGTGACCCTGGCCGAGGCGACGGCGAACAAACGCGAAGTCAAGGGCGGCAAGTTTGTCCGCGCCGAAGGTATGATCGAAAAGCGCCCGGCCCAGCTGAAAGCCGAGGAAAGACAGAAGGCTCTGCTGGGTCTTTAGAAAAAATGGACTCGATTTAATTGACGCGAGGCTTGCCTAGCGCGTCTTTCGCTCCTATCTAAGCAGTGTTAGGTTCTGAGTTGCGTCGGAGTGGGGATACTCCGGCGATATCCCCGGCGCGGGATCTGACCTCCCTACGCAGTCGATCCAAGCTGCTTTCATTCGCAAAATCGGAGGGCTTTTAATGAAGCTCGCTCTCGCTGCGGCATGCCTTGTCGCGTCTCTCATGCTCGCCGGCCACGCCCTGGCCGATGGGCGCACCGTCGCCACCCTGCAAACCCCCCTGGCGACCAAGACCAAGATCATCGTCGACGACGCCGTCTGGGCCTGCGAGCAGAACACCTGCGTCGCCGGCGCCACCAGCGACGGAACCTTCAGCGTCTCGGAGTGCAAGGACTTGGCCAAGCACGTCGGCCGGTTCTCCGACTTCCAGGACCAGTACCACCACACGCTTCAGGCGGCCGCCCTCGAGAAGTGCAACGCCAGCGCCCCGGTCGCCGCCCCCGTGACCGCGTCGCGCTAGCCCCGCGCTTTCTTTTTGAGTCGCCTCGACTGGGCGGTCCCTCCGGGGGCCGCCCAATTTTTTTCCCTGAACGCCGGGTGGTTCGACCGCCACGCGCGCCTCGGCGGACGCATGCGCCTGGCTCGGTTGCGGGGGTGAGGAACGCATGCTATCAGGCGCGCGGCTTCGGACGCGGGGGTTTTCGCAGACCCTCGCGACCGCGTGCTTTTCCAAGCGCATTCAAGCCCTTAGGCCGGGTGGGGCGTCCAGCCCCGAGCCCGGCGCTCTGAGCACCGGGCGGACCTTTAAGTGGCGGACGATTCCAAGGCGACGGATGTGGGCGCGCGATACGCGCAGGCCCTGTTCGATCTGGCCAAAGAGCAAGGCGAATTGGGCGCCGTCGAAGCGGATCTGAAGAGCCTCAAGACCATGCAGGCGGCCAGCGCCGACTTGCGCACGCTGATCGGCTCGCCGGCGTTCGACGCGCAGGCCAAGGGCCGGGGTCTTGCCGCCATCGCCGCGGCCGCCGAGTTCTCGGCGACCACCCGCAAGTTCCTGGGCGTGCTGGCCGCCAACCGCCGCGTGGGCGCCCTCTCCGCCGTGATCGCCGCCTTCGAGCGGCTGGCCGCCGAAGACCGCGGCGCGGTCTCCGCCCAGGTCACCACCGCGATGGCGCTCACCGCCGCCCAGACCCAGTCGCTGGCCGCCGCGCTGCGCCTGGCGCTCGGCAAGGACCCCGAAATCGAGACCCGCGTCGATCCGGCCATCCTGGGCGGGGTCAAGGTGCGCGTGGGCTCGCGCCTCTATGACGCCTCGCTGAAATCGAGGCTCGATTCCCTGAAGTTCGCCCTGAAGAGAGCGTAAGAAGACATCCATGGACATTCGCGCCGCCGAGATCTCGGCCATCCTCAAGACCCAGATCGCCAACTTCGGCGAGGAGGCCGACGTCTCCGATGTCGGCCAGGTGCTGTCAGTGGGCGACGGCATCGCCCGCGTCTTCGGCCTCGACAACGTCCAGGCCGGCGAGATGGTCGAGTTCCCCGCCGCCGGGGTGAAGGGCATGGCCCTCAACCTCGAGCGCGACAACGTCGGCATCGTCATCTTCGGCGCCGACGCGGCGATCAGCGAGGGCGACGAGGTCCGCCGCCTTGGCGAGATCGTCGACGTGCCGGTGGGCAAGGGCCTCTTGGGCCGCGTGGTCGACCCGCTGGGCGAGCCGATCGACGGCAAGGGCCCGCTGACCGGCGTCGCCGAACGCCGGCGGGTGGACGTGAAGGCGCCCGGCATCATCCCCCGCAAGTCGGTGCACGAGCCGATGTACACCGGCCTGAAGTGCATCGACTCCCTCACCGCCATCGGCCGCGGCCAGCGCGAGCTGATCATCGGCGATCGCCAGACCGGCAAGACCGCGGTGGCGATCGACACGATCCTGAACCAGAAGCAGGTCAACGCATCCGGCGATGAGTCCACCCGGCTCTATTGCATCTACGTCGCCATCGGCCAGAAACGCTCGACCGTCGCCCAGATCGTCAAGACGCTCGAGGAGCGAGGCGCGCTGGACTACACCATCGTCGTCGCCGCCACCGCCTCCGAGCCCGCGCCGCTGCAGTTCCTCTCGCCGTTCTCGGGCTGCGCCATGGGCGAGTGGTTCCGCGACAACGGCATGCACGCGCTGATCATCTACGACGACCTTTCCAAGCAGGCGGTCGCCTACCGGCAGATGAGCCTGCTGCTCCGCCGCCCGCCCGGCCGGGAAGCCTATCCGGGCGACGTCTTCTACCTGCACTCGCGCCTGCTGGAGCGGGCGGCCAAGCTGAACGAGAACTTCGGCTCCGGTTCGCTGACCGCGCTGCCGATCATCGAGACCCAGGCCAACGACATCTCCGCCTACATCCCCACCAACGTGATCTCGATCACCGACGGCCAGGTGTTCCTGGAGACGGACCTCTTCTTCCAGGGCATCCGCCCGGCGATGAGCGTCGGCACCTCGGTCTCGCGGGTGGGCGGCAACGCCCAGGTGAAGGCGATGAAGCAGGCCTCCGGCTCGCTGAAGAGCGAGCTGGCGCAGTACCGGGAGATGGCCGCCTTCGCCAAGTTCGGCTCCGACCTCGACGTCGCCACCCAGCGGCTGCTGGCGCGCGGCGCGCGGCTGACCGAGCTCCTGAAACAGCCGCAGTATTCGCCCCAGCAGGTGGAGGAGCAGGTGTGCGTGCTCTACGCGGGCACCCGCGGCTACCTGGACCCGATCCCGCTGGAGGCGGTGGGCCGGTTCGAGGCCGAGCTGCTGTCGCGCCTGCGCGGTCAGCACGCCGACCTGCTGGACGAGATCCGCGCCCAGAAGACCTTGAACGACGAGCTGGAGGCCAAGCTGAAGGCCGTGCTCGACGCCTTCGCCGCCAGCTTCGCCTAGGGGACTCCGGCGCCATGGCCAGCGTCAAGGACATGCGGACCCGGATCAAAAGCGTGCAAGCCACGCAGAAGATCACCAAGGCTCTGCAGATGGTCGCGGCGGCCAAACTTCGCCGCACCCAGGACGCCGCCCAGAGCGCGCGGCCCTACGCCACGCGCATGGCCGCGATCATCGCCAACCTGGCCGCGGCGGTCTCTGGGCCTGGCGCGCCGCGCCTGCTGGTCGGGACGGGCGCCATCGCGCGCGAGCTGGTGGTGGTGGCCACCGCCGACCGGGGCCTCGCCGGCGGGTTCAATTCTTCGATCGTCCGAGCGGCGCGGGAGTACATGGCCGAGGCCGCCGACGCCGGCCGCCAGGTCCAGGTGCTGACCATCGGGCGCAAGGCCCGCGGCCAGCTGCAGCGGCTCTACGGCGACCGCTCGATCGGCGCGATGGAAGCCGGCGCCAAGCCGACGCTGGCCAGGGCCCAGGAGGCCGCCGACATCGTCCTGAAGCGCTTCGAGGACGGCGAAGTCGACGTGGTGACGCTCTTCTACAGCCGCTTCCGCACGGTGGTGAGCCAGGTCCCGACTCGCCAGCAGCTGATCCCCGCCCAGGTCTTGGGCGCCGCTCCGTCGATCGACCTCAAAGGCGCTTGCTACGAGTACGAGCCGGACGAGGAGACCATCCTCGAGACCCTGCTGCCGCGCAACATCACCGTGCAGATCTTCTCCGCCATGCTGGAGAACGACGCCGGCTTCTACGCCGCCCAGATGGCGGCGATGGACAACGCCACCCGCAACGCCGGCGACATGATCGCCGGCCTCACCCTGATCATGAACCGAACCCGCCAGGCGCAGATCACCAAGGAGCTGATCGAGATCATCTCCGGCGCCGAAGCGCTCTAGCCGAAAGACAAGCGACCCATGGCCACCGCCGCCGCCACTAAGAAACCCGCCGCCAAGAAGCCGGCGCCCGCCAAGGCCGGCGCGCCCGCCGAGGGCCTGCCCCAGGGCGTCGCCACGGGGCGCGTCACGCAGGTCATCGGCGCGGTGGTCGACGTGGAGTTCGACGGCCACCTGCCGGCGATGCTCTCGGCGCTGGAGACCACCAACCACGACCAGCGCACCGGCGAGGCCGTCCGCCTGGTGCTGGAAGTCGCCCAGCACCTGGGCGAGAACACCGTGCGCACCATCGCCATGGACGCCACCGAGGGCCTGACGCGGGGCCAGCCGGTCACCGACACCGGCGGCCCGATCATGGTGCCGGTGGGCCCAGGCACTCTGGGCCGGATCATGAACGTCATCGGCGAGCCGGTGGACGAGGCTGGGCCGATTCCCCACAACAAGCGCAACTCGATCCACCGCGACGCACCCTCCTTCGCCGACCAGTTGACCTCCAAGGAGATGCTGGTCACGGGGATGAAGGTCGTCGACCTGCTTTGCCCCTACACCAAGGGCGGCAAGATCGGCCTGATCGGCGGCGCGGGCGTCGGCAAAACCATCACCATGCAGGAGCTGATCAACAACATCGCCCTGAACTATGGCGGCATCTCGGTGCTGGCGGGCGTCGGCGAGCGCAGCCGCGAAGGCAACGACATGTACTACGAGATGATCGATTCCAAGGTGAACGTGAACCCGCGCGAGCACGGCGGCTCCACCGAAGGCTCGCGCTGCTCCCTGGTCTACGGCCAGATGAACGAGCCGCCGGGCGCGCGGGCGCGCGTGGCGCTGACCGGCCTCACCCAGGCCGAATACTTCCGCGACGAAGAGGGCAAGGACGTGCTGCTCTTCATCGACAACATCTTCCGCTTCACCCAGGCGGGCTCGGAGATGTCGGCGCTCCTCGGCCGCATCCCCTCGGCGGTGGGCTACCAGCCGACGCTGGCCACCGAGATGGGCAATCTGCAGGAGCGGATCACCTCCACCAACAAGGGCTCGATCACCTCGGTGCAGGCGATCTTCGTCCCCGCCGACGACCTCACCGACCCGGCGCCGGCCACCGCCTATTCGCACCTGGACGCCACCACCATCCTCTCGCGCGACGTCTTTGCGCTGGGGATCTTCCCGGCCGTCGACCCGCTGGACTCCACCTCGCGGATCCTCGACCCGCTGGTGATCGGCGATGAGCACTACCAGGTGGCCAGGCGCGTGCAGGAGATCCTGCAGCAGTACAAGGCGCTGAAGGACATCATCGCCATCCTGGGGATGGACGAGCTTTCCGAAGACGACAAGCTGATCGTCGCCCGGGCGCGCAAGATCACCCAGTTCCTCTCCCAGCCGATGCACGTGGCCGAGGCCTTCACCAACCTGCCCGGCATCTTCGTGCCGCTGGAAGACACGATCCGCTCGTTCAAGGCGGTGTGCGAAGGCGAGTACGATCACCTGCCCGAGACCGCCTTCCGCATGGTCGGCGCCATCGAGGACGCGGTGGCCAAGGCCGAGAAGATGGCGGAAGAGGCCTAGGGGCGGAGCATGGCCGGCAAGCTCCGCTTCTCCCTCGTTTCGCCCGAGCGCGAACTCTTCTCCGGCGAGGTCGACCAGGTCGATGCGCCTGGCTCGGAGGGCGATTTCGGCGTGCTCGCCGGCCACGCGCCCTTCATGACCACGCTCAAGGAAGGCCGGGTGAAGGTGTTCAACGACGGTCAGACCAGGGCCTACGACGTGCGCGGCGGCTTCGCCGACGTGACCCCCGAGGGCCTGACGATCCTGGCCGAGCATGCCGACGAGGCAATTTAGCCGCTTGGCCGGACGGCCTTCGCCCCGCTAGAAAGCCCGCAAGGGACCAACGGACCGTTAAGGAAACACCCATGCGCCTAGCGCTCGTCAGCCTGATCGCCCTGGCGGCCGCCGCGAACGCCGTGGCTCAGCCCGCTTCGCCGCCCCCCACTACGCCCGTCCCACCGGCGCCGGCTGTGGCCGCGCCCGCTGCGCCAGCCGCCACCG
>JBIOEF010000124.1:0-9010 GCA_044445785.1 Caulobacterales bacterium | reverse complement strand
CACCAAGGCTTGCGGCACGGGTGCCTGTGCCGCTGCCGCCGCGGCGCTCAGACGCGCCGTCGCCGAAGCGAAGGTCAAGGTCATCCTGGACGGCGGCTCACTCGTGATCGAGACGCGGCCATCCGACGGCCATCTCATGATGACCGGGCCGTCCGCCCTCTCCTTCCGCGGCGAGATCGATCTCGAGGCCTACGCATGAGCGAGGTGGAGATTGTCACGTTCGGCTGCCGGCTGAATGCGTATGAGTCCGAGGCGATCCGCGCGCAGGCCGCGGCCGACGGCGTCGAGGGCGCGGTGGTTTTCAACACCTGCGCGGTCACCGCCGAGGCGGTGCGCCAGGCGCGCCAGGCGATCCGCAAGGCCCGGCGCGAGCGGCCGGCCGCGCGCCTGGTGGTCACCGGCTGCGCCGCCCAGATCGATCCGGCGTCGTTCGCGGCCATGCCGGAAGTCGACCTGGTGCTCGGCAACGCCGAGAAGGCCGCGCCGGGCGCGCTGCTGGAAACGGCCCGGCGGGTCAGCGTCGGCGACATCTTCGCGGCCAGATCGTCGAGCGACCCCGCCTTTTCAGTAGCCCTCTCCCCGGCAACGGGGAGAGGTGAGGTGAGGGGCGGCGGCGGAGCGCGCGCGCGCGCCTATGTCGAGATCCAGAATGGGTGCGATCACCGGTGCACGTTCTGCATCATCCCCTTCGGCCGGGGCAATTCGCGGTCCGTCCTCGCCGAGCGCGTCGTGGCGGAGGTCCGCGTCCTCGCCGCCGCCGGCTATGCGGAGGTGGTGCTGACCGGGGTCGACCTGACCAGCTGGGGCCAGGACCTGGCGGACGCGCCGACGCTGGGCGCGCTCGTGGGTCAGATCCTGCGCCTGGTTCCCGAGCTGCCGCGCCTGCGGCTCTCCTCCATCGACGCCGCGGAGATCGACGCCGAACTGATGGACTGCCTGGGTCGCGAGCCGCGGCTGATGCCGCACCTGCACCTCTCGCTGCAGTCGGGCGACGATCTGATCCTGAGGCGCATGAAGCGGCGGCACCTGCGCGCCGACGCCTTGGCGCTGATCGAGGCGGTGCGCCGCGTGCGGCCGCAGACGGCGTTCGGCGCCGACTTCATCGCCGGCTTCCCCACCGAGACGGACGCGGCGTTCGAGAACACGGTCTCGTTCGTGGGCGAGGCCGGCCTCTCGTTCCTGCACGTCTTCCCCTATAGCGCCAGGCCCGGGACGCCGGCGGCGCGGATGCCGCAAGTCCCCGCGGCAGTGGTCAGGGAGCGGGCCGCGCGGCTGCGCGCCGCCGGCGAGGCGGCGCTCGTTCGTCACCTGGACGCGCGGGTCGGCGCGACGGTCCGGGGCCTCGTCGAGCGCGATGGCCGCGCGCGGGCGGAGGATTTCACCGAGATCGCCTTCGATGGCGCCGCGCCGGCGGGCGCGGTGATCGCTCTGCGGATTGTCGGCCACGATGGGCGCAGAGCCACCGCCGAGGCGGCTTAACCGAACGCTATCAAGTGGCTGCTAGTCTGGGACGCTTAGAAGAGCGCGCCCGGAATCCGCCATGTCCTACCCACTGCCGACACGAGCCGGCCGCGCGCCTGGCCCGCGGCTCGGCCAGCCAAGCCGGCCGCCGCGCCCATGAGCGCCGAAACCACCAACCCCGCGGCGCCTGCCGATCTCGCTTCGCCCAGCCTGGACAGCCAGGGCGACGGCTTCAACATCCGCGCCGCGATCGAGCTTGACCGGCAGGGTCGCGCCGGGCGGCTGGTGTTCTCACTGCTCGTCGGACTCATTTCGTGCTCCATCCTGCCCTGGCCGATCGTCGCCGGCTGGGTGGGCGCCATCGTCGGCTGGGAGGCGTTCTGCTTCCTGACGATCGACCGGCCGATGGCCGCGCTGCCGCACGACCGGGCGATCGTCGCCTTCGCGGTCAGCAACCTCTTGGGGTCGTGCCTCTATCAGTTCATCGCCCTCATCGCCTTGAGCGTCGGCTCGCCCATCGGGATCGCCATCGGCGCGACCTGGCTCGGCGGCTCGTTCATGAACAGCTTCATCTACTTCGGCCAGAACCGGCGCATCCTGTGGTCCAGTCTCGCCCCGGCCATCGCCGCAGCGATCGTCGGGCCCGCCCTCGGCCACGGCGTCAGCCTCGCCGGCGCCATCATCAGCGGCCTCATCCTGACCGGGCTCATCGCCGCGCGCAGCTTCTCGGTGGACCATCAGGTGCTGCTGGACCGACTCGGTGAGCGGCAATCGGCCCTCGCCGACGTCGAGGGCAAACTCTCGATCGCCGTCGAGGCTTCCGGCGATGGCCTGTTCGAAACCGATCTCATCGCCGGCGAGCGGCAGGTCAGCACGGGCTGGAAGGCCATGCTGGGCTATGGCCCGGACGAACTCGACAACCCCGACCTCCTCGAACTGATCCATCCGGACGATCGGGCGATGGTGCAGCAGGAATTCGCCGCCCATTTCGAGGGCAAGACGCCGCACACCACCTCCGAGCAGCGCATGCGCTGCCGGGACGGCAGCTACAAATGGGTGCTGGCCCGCGCGCGCCTGGTCTCGCGCACGCCCGACGGGCGTCCCTGGCGCATGATCGGCACCACCATCGACATCTCGGCCCGCAAGGCGCTGGAGCACCAGCTGGAAGCCGCGCGCGACGTCGCCGAACGCGCCAACGCCGGCAAGAGCATGTTCGTCGCCAACATGAGCCACGAGATCCGCACGCCGCTGAACGGCGTCATCGGCATCGCCGGCGTCCTGGCGCGCACCAACCTCACCGCCGAGCAGCGCGAGATGGTCGACCTGGTGCAGTCCTCGGCGCATATCCTGGAGCGGCTGCTCTCCGACGTCCTCGACCAGTCCAAGATCGAGTCCGGCGAGTTCCAGCTGCAGCTGGCGCCCTTCGATCTGCGCGAGACCGTCGACGCCGCCGCCGAGCTGATGCGCCCCCGCGCCGAGGAAAAGGACCTGGGCTTCCACGTCACCTACGCCCAGGGCGCCGACGGAGTCTTCGAGGGCGATGCGGTGCGGCTGAGGCAGGTCATCTCCAACCTCGCCGCCAACGCCATCAAGTTCACCGACAGCGGCGAGGTGCGGATCGCCGTCGACACCGGCCAGGCGGCGGACGGCGCGACCCTGGTCACCATCACCGTCGCCGACACCGGGATCGGCTTCGACGCCGCGGCGGCAGAGCGGCTGTTCGGCCGCTTCGTCCAGGCCGACGGCTCGATCTCGCGGCGGTTCGGGGGAACCGGCCTGGGGCTTTCGATCTCCAGGGCGCTGGTCGAACTGATGGGCGGCGATATCGGCGCTTCGTCGACGCCGGGCGCTGGAAGCCGCTTTACGATCCAGCTGCCGCTGAGACGCGTCGGGTCCATCGCCGACGACGGCGCCTTGCTGGCGGACGCGGAGGCGGAGGAAGCCGAGGCCACGGTCGCCATCGCCGGCGCGCGCATCCTTCTGGCCGAGGATCACCCGACCAATCAGCGCGTCGTCCAGCTGGTGCTGACGCCCTTCGGCATCGACCTGACCATCGTCGGCGACGGCCAGGAGGCGGTGGAAGCTTTCCGGCCGGGGCTCTTCGACCTCATCCTGATGGACATGCAGATGCCGCGGATGGACGGCCTGGCCGCCACCCGCGAGATCCGCCGGCTGGAGCGCGAGGCCGGCGTCTCGCCAACGCCGATCGCCATGCTCACCGCCAACGCCATGGAAGAGCACCGGCGGATGGCGGCCGAAGCCGGCGCCACCGACCACATCACCAAGCCGATCACGCCCGAGAGCCTGGTCGCCGGGATCGCCCGGGCGCTGGCCGCCATTCGCCCGGATGAGATCGCCCAGCCCGGCCTGCGGGACGCGGTTGGCTGAAGCCAGGGCGCCCGCGACATTCTCGCCCGCGCCTTTCATTCCCGAGGCTAAGTCCTCTAGAAGCCATCCATGACCGAACCCAAGAAGGGCTGGCTGCAGCGGCTGACCGACGGCCTCTCGCGCACCTCGCGCCAGATGACCGAGCAGGTGAGCGCGGCGCTGGTCAAGCGGCCGCTGGACCAGGAACAGCTCGACGAGCTGGAGGAGATGCTGATCGAGGCGGACCTCGGCCCTCAGGCCGCCGCCCGCATCACCCGGGCCTTTGGCGAGCAGCGGTTCGGCAAGAGCTCCGACGAGCGGGAGGTCAAGGAAGCGCTGGCCGCCGCCGTGGCCGCCGAACTGATCCCGCGTCAGGGCGATTTCGACCCGCTGTCTGGCCCTCGGCCCTTCGTGGTCCTCTTCATCGGCGTCAACGGCTCAGGCAAGACCACCACGCTCGGCAAGATCGCCGCCGACCTCAAGGGCCGCGGGGCCAAGGTGCTGATCGCCGCCTGCGACACCTTCCGCGCCGCCGCCACCGAGCAGCTGCAGATCTGGGCCGAGCGGGCCGGCGCCGCCTTCGTCAGCGGACCGACCGGCGCCGACGCCGCCGGCCTCGCCTACGATGCGGTGGAAAAGGCCAGGGCCGAGAACTTCGACGTGGTGCTGATCGACACCGCCGGGCGTTTGCAGAACAAGCAGGATCTGATGAGCGAGCTGACCAAGATGGTCCGTGTGGTGCGCAAGCTGGATCCGGAGGCGCCGCACGAGGTGCTGCTGGTGCTGGACGCCACCGTCGGGCGCAATGCGCTGGCCCAGGAGAACGTCTTTGGCAACATGATCGGGGTCACCGGCATCGTCATGACCAAGCTCGACGGCACGGCGCGGGGCGGGGTGCTGGTGCCGGTCGCTCAGGCCTCCGATAGTCCGATCAAGCTGATCGGCGTCGGTGAAGGGATCGACGACCTGCAGCCGTTCGACGCGCGGGCCTTCTCGCGCACCCTGGTGGGGCTGGAGGCGTGAGCGAGGCGGCGCGCGCCAAAGCCCCGCCGCCGCCGTGGCTGAGGCCGGCCTTCAACCTCACTCCCGCGGTGGGCTTCCTGATCGCGCTGGTTATCACCCACCAGTTTCGCTCGGCCACCTGGGTGCTGATCGCGCTTTCGGTCGTGGCTCTGGCGGCGAGCTTGATCATCGAACGCCGGATCGCACCCGTCCCGGCGTTCTCGGGCGGCGCCGCCCTCCTCTTTGGCGGGCTCGCCCTGGCGCTGCACCGCAATGACCTTCTGAAGATGAAGATGACCTTCGTCGATCTGGCGTTGGGCGCCGTGCTGTTCGCCGGCCTGCTGGCCAAGCGCAACCCGCTGAAATTCCTGATGGACGGCGCTCTGGTGCTGCCTGACGAAGCCTGGCGTGGACTGATGATCCGGTTCGGCGCCTTCTGGTGGGCTTCGGCGCTCGCCAACGAGATCGTCTGGCGTACCCAGACGGATGTAATCTGGGCTGAATTCAGAGTGGCCGCGATCATCGCTGCGGTCCTATTCGGCGGCGCGCAGATGTTCTTCCTGGGCAAATACCTGTCGCCGGAGGCCGCGGCTCACCCGCCAGAGCCCCCAGAGCCCGGATTCTGAACGGTTCTGATTGACGCCTACGGACGGTCTGTCGTCAAATTGACGCATCAGTCGGATATTGGGCGAAGACCCTAAGGGTCTGTCGCGGAGGGGCGTCATGGCCAAGAAACACAAGGCCTCCGACGGGGGGCTCTCGCAGTCGGCGACGCACCTGCTGCACCGGGTGCTGCAGCTGGCGCTGGATTTCCACGCCGAGGCGGCCGGGCCCAAGGGCCTCACCCAACGACAGTACACGGTGCTGGCCGCGGCCGGCGCCGCCGACGGCGTCTCCCAGAGCGAGCTGGTGCGCGCCACCGGCATCGACCGCTCGACCCTCGCCGACCTGGTGGCGCGGATGATCGCCAAGGGCCTCTTGCAGCGCGAACGCTCGGCCACCGACGCCAGGGCCAACACCGTCCGCGTCAGCGCCGCCGGCCGCGCGGCCCTGGCCGAGGGCGGCCGGCCCGCGGCCCGCTCCGACGCCAAGCTCTTGGGCCTGCTGCCCACCAAGAAGCGCGACACCTTCCTGAAGACCCTGGCCTCGCTCGCCGCCGCCGCCGACGCCTCCGAAGCTCCCGCCAAGCCGGCCAGGGCGAAAGCCCCGAAAGCCAAGGCCCGCAAGGCCGCGGCCCACACCAAGGCCGCCAAGGCAAAGCCTGCCAAGGCCAAGCCCGCCAAGCCCGCGGGTAAGAAGAAAGCCAAGAAGGCCAAGAAACCGAAGACCGCCGCCTGAACCCTCCCTCCCCCTGCGTGGGGAGGGACAGACCGCGAAGCGGTCAGGGTGGGGGACTCTGGTGAAATGCGCCGGGGCTGGCAGCGGTCGTTGACGCGCCAGACATCCCCACCCGACCTCGCTGCGCTCGGCCACCCTCCCCATGAGGGGAGGGAGGCTAGACCCAGATGTCGATGATCGAGCCTGGCCGCGGGATACGGTCGGCTGGCTCCTCGCCGCTGGCGGCGGTGGCCTGCAGCGTGCGGACGGCGGTCTGGGGACTCACCGGCGTGGCTTCCGGTTCCGCCACCTTGCCGGCGAGCGCCGCCTCGAAGAACGCCTTCTGCGCCGAGCGCTGAGCATCAGCGCGCCCCGGCTGGATCGCGGTGGGCGCGGGCGGCCAGACGGGAGGGCGGATCGGAACGGCCATGAGCGATGGTACGGACGCTCGCCGGTTATGGTCAATGAGAGGTTAACGCTCGGCGCGGGCGAGGAGGGTCTCGGCGTCGGCGGCGGTGATCGGGGTGGCCTGTTTGCCGAGGATCTTGCCGTCGGATCCGATGACATAGGTCTCGGGGACGCCTGAGATGCCGAAGTCGATGCCGGCGCGGCCGTCGCGGTCGACGAAGAGCGCCGAATAGGGGTCGCCGAAGCGCGCCAGGAACGCCTGGGTCTTGGCCGGATCGTCCTTGTAGGCGACGCCGACGATGCGCACGCCCTCGGCCTTCAGCGCGGCAAGGGCCGGCGCCTCCTCGGCGCAGGGCGCGCACCAGGAGGCGAAGAAGTTGACCAGCGTCGGGCCCTGCAACGCCGCGCGGAGCGGCGCCGGCGCGCCGCCGGCCAGCGGCGGCAAAGTCTCGTCCGGCGCGGGCCTCCCGACCATCGCCGTGGGGACCACCTGCGGGCTGTGGTGCAGGGAATAGAGGGCGAAGACGGCCACCAGCGTCAGCAGCACCGCGACTGGCGCAAGCGCGATCAGGCGCCTCACGGCGCCCGCGCCTTCTCCAGGTCCTCCGCCTTGCGCCGCCAGCGGCGGGCGCTGATCAGGGTGTCGAGGATCATCCAGGCGAAGGCGACGGCGGTGACGCCGTAGGCCGGCCAGATGTAGAGCGCGTACTTGTCCATCAGCTCCCCGCCGCCTGCACCGCCAGGCTATGGGCGCGCCGGCGCCAGACCTCGGTGCGGGTGCGTGTGAGCCAGAGGGCCCCGAAGGCGCAGAAATAGCCGCCCCACATCAGCCCCAGCGGGATCAGGTAGACGAGCGCGATGGTCGGGCCGCCGGCGCGGAAGATCGACTCGCCCTGGTGCAGGCTGTTCCACCAGTCCACCGAGAACTTGACGATCGGCAGGTTGATCAGGCCGACCAGCGCCAGGATCGCCGCGGCGCGCCCGGCCTTGGCCTCGTCGTCGATCGCCCCGCGCAGGGCGATGTAGCCGAGGAACAGCAGGAAGAGCACCAGCACCGAGGTCAGGCGCGCGTCCCACACCCACCAGGTCCCCCACATCGGCCGGCCCCAGAGCGAGCCGGTGATCAGCGCCAGCAGGGTGAAGGCTGCGCCCAAGGGCGCCACCGCCCGCGCGGCCGCGTCGGCCAGGGCGTGGCGGAAGACTAGCGCGAAGAAGCTCGCCCCGCCCAGGCACGCATAGGCCGCTTCGGCGAGGATCGCGGCCGGGACATGGATGAACATGATCCGCACCGTGGCCTTCTGCTGGTAGTCCTCGGGCGCGGCGAAGCCGAACCATAGGCCGGCCAGGATCAGCACCGCGGCGATGACCGCCAGGGTCGGCGCGGCCCAACGCGAGAACGCCATGAACCGGTGCGGGTTGGCGAGCGCGGTCAGCATAGGGTGGGATTAAAGGCCTGGGCGGCGGGGGGCAAGCCGCCCAGGCCGGGCATAGGAAGGTCAGCCGGGTGGTTGATCGTCCTGGCCCACTCCGTGTTCATCGCCGTCGCGGTCTTGGCCCATGCGGCCACCACCCTCCCCGTGGCGATGTCCGCCGCCCATCGGGCCCATGGCGTCGAACGCCTTCTGCTGGGCGGGCGAGAGGTCGGCGTAGAAGCGCTTGGTCGCCTCGGCGCGCGTGGCCAGCAGCGCGCGCATCCGGTCCAGGCGCCCGAGCATCTGGTCCATGCGCTCTGGCGCGGTCAGGTGCTGGTCGGCGTCGTGCTGCTGGCGCATGTGCTCGCCCATGCCCTGGGGCGGCTTGATGGCGGCCAGATAGGCGCTCAGCGCATCTTCCTGGTCGGAGCGCAACTGCAGGACTTCGCGCAGGCGCTGGGCGCGGTGGGCGGCGTGGGCGGCCGGATCGCGCTGCCAGCCTTGATGCGCTTCGCGGGCGCCCTGTTGATCGGCGGCGTGGTCAGTGTCCTGGCCGGCCGGCTGGGCGAGGCTCAGGGTGGAGAGGGCCAGGCTGAGCGGCAGGGCGATGCCCGCCAGCAACGTCAGACGTTGAACATTCGACTTCATATTGTGAGTTTTCTCGATGATCGGCGTCCCTTGAGCGCCACCTTGGACGCCCATGACGACCCGCGGATGTCTGGCGCGCTACGGGATGTTTCAAACCTGAGCGGATTTCGCCGCGATCACGACTGGGCGTTGCGGCAGGCCGCGGCCATGGCGAAGGGGCTGAGCGCGATGGCGCCCAGCGCATAGGCGGTCAGCAGCATGAAGCCGCCCTGCCAGGGAAGGCCGGCGGCGAAGGCGTCGATGGCCCCGCCGCCGAAGATCACCGGCGGGCTGAGCAGCGGCAGGACGATCACCGCGATCAAGAGGCCTCCGCGTCGGCTGCCCAGCGCCAGCGCCGCCCCGGTCCCGCCGACGAAGGCGAAGGCCAGGCCGCCGATGGCGGCGCAGGCCAGGAT
>JBIOEF010000123.1:0-9077 GCA_044445785.1 Caulobacterales bacterium | reverse complement strand
TCGTAGAGCATCAGCGGGTGCAGGTTGCCGTCGCCCGCGTGGAAGACGTTGGCCACCGGCAGGCCGTGCTCGCGCGAAAGCTCGGCAATCCTGGTCAGCACTTCGGGGAGGCGCCGGCGTGGGATGGTGCCGTCGATGCAGTAGTAGTCGGCGGCCAGCCGCCCCATCGCCGGGAAGGCGCCCTTGCGCCCGGCCCACAGGCGCTGGCGCTCCGCCACGTCGGCGGCGATGCGGACCAGCGAGGCGCCGGCGGCCTGGCAGATCGCCGCCACGCGCTCCAGGTCCTCGCGTGCGTCATCCGCCGCGCCGTCGCATTCGCAGATCAGGATCGCTTCGGCTTCCCGCGGATAGCCGGCCTTGGCGAAGGTCTCGGCCGCGCGCAAGGCCAGCGCGTCCATCATCTCCAGCCCCGCCGGGGTGATCCCGGCGGCGATGATGTCGGCCACCGCACGGGCGGCGTCGGCGACGTCGGCGAAGCCGGCGAGGAGCGCGGCGACGGCGGCCGGCTGAGGCAGCAGCTTGACGGTGACCTCGGTGATCACGCCCAGCAGGCCTTCCGAGCCGGTCATCAGCGCCATCAGGTCGTAACCTGGCGCATCCAGGGCCTCGCCGCCGATGGTCAGCCGCTCGCCCGCCATGGTGACCATCTCGAGCTTGAGGATGTTGTGCACGGTGAGCCCGTACTTCAGGCAATGCACCCCGCCGGCGTTCTCGGCGACGTTGCCGCCGATGCTGCAGGCCAGCTGCGAGGAGGGATCGGGGGCGTAGAAGAGGCCGAAGGGCGCGGCGGCCTCGGAGATGGCCAGGTTGCGCACCCCCGGCTGCACCCGCGCCGTCCGCGCCTCGGGGTCCAGCGCCAGGATGCGGCTCATCTTGCCAAGGCCCATGAGGACGCCGCCCGGGAAGGGCAGGGCCCCGCCGGAAAGCCCGGTGCCGGCCCCGCGCGCCACCGCCGGCGCGCCGAACTCGGCGCAGACCTTCAGCACCGCGCAGACCTGGTCCGCGTCGGCGGGCAGGACGACGGCGGCGGGGAGGCTCTTGTAGGCGGCCAGGCCGTCGGTCTCGTAGGGCCGCATGGCCTCTGGCGAGACGATCAGGCAATCGGGCGGCAGGATCGCCGCCAGCCGCTTCGCCAACGCGGCCTGGTCGACAGCGGCGAAGGCGGGATCGAGGCGCGGGTCGAAGCGATCGAGCATGGCGCCTTGTAGGCCCCCTCAGCACAGGGTCTCAACATGTTGATGGCTCAGGCGCCGACTTGTCCGGCGCCGCGGCGCCCTGGCGGCGGTCTCACGGCGATTTGACTCCCGTCGTCTTCTGGACGGCTGCAAACTAGCGGCTAGTTGACGACGGTCGGGGGACCCAAGCGTTTCCGGCCCCAGGGGGGGGGTTCTGCAACCCGAAAGGACCTCCATGTCCAACCTCGACGTGACAACCACCGGTGCGCCGACGACGTCCGCACGCGCTTCGTCGCCCCGTTCATCTTTCATCACCGCCAATGATGGGACCCAGATCTTCTACAAGGACTGGGGCGCCGGACCGCCGGTGGTGTTCTCGCACGGCTGGCCGCTCAACGCCGACGCCTGGGACGACCAGCTGGTGTTTGTGGCGTCCCGCGGCTATCGCGCCATCGCCCACGATCGGCGCGGGCACGGCCGCTCCGGGCAAACCTGGACCGGCAACACCATGGACACCTACGCCGACGACGAAGCGGCGCTCCTGGAGCAGCTGGACCTGACGGGCGCCACTTTGGTCGGCCATTCGACCGGCGGCGGCGAGGTCACCCGGTACGTCGGCCGGCATGGCGCCTCGCGCGTCGCCAAGGTCATGCTCGTAGGCGCCATCCCGCCCCTGATGCTGAAGACCGAGGCCAATCCTGAAGGCACGCCCATGGAGGCCTTCGACGGGCTGCGCACCAGCCTGCTGGCGGATCGCTCTCAGTTCTACAAGGACCTCAGTTTCCCCTTCTTCGGCGCCAACCGCCCCGGTTCGAAAGTGAGCGAGGGCGTGCGCGACGCCTTCTGGCTGCAGAGCATGCAGGCCGGGCTCAAAGGCGCCTATGACTGCATCCACGAGTTCTCCGAGAGCGACTTCAACGAGGACCTGAAGCGCATCGATGTGCCAACCCTGATCATCCACGGCGATGACGATCAGATCGTGCCGATCGGCGCAGCGGCGCTGAAGACCGCCAAACTCGTGCCGGGCGCGACGCTGAAGGTCTATCCCGGCGCCCCGCACGGGCTCTTCGTCACCCACAAGGAAGCGTTCAACGCCGATCTCCTGGCGTTCCTGAAGTCATAGGCGCGTTCGCTCAACCGCGCCGGCGCGGTTGACAGTTCATGGGCTGCCGCACAGACTGGCGGCTGGGTCGATACACCTGCCGCTTGCGCCCGTTTCGGGTCGGTGAACGTATCCCAAGGCTTCCCGCCGCCCTTTGCCCCACGCGGACGGGTCGGTAATGCAAGCGCCGGCATTTCTCGTCCGCTCAAAGCAAAGGATAAGAAAATGCGCGATTTTCGCGACGCCAAAGCCATGGCCCAGAGCCTGCGCAAGGCCCTGAGCGGCGCCTCCCACGCCGTCACCCACAGCGAGAGCCTGGAACTGGTCGCCAAGGCCTTCGGGCTCGCCGACTGGAACGTCCTGGCCGCCAAGATCGAGGCGGCGACTGCGCCGGCCCTTTCGGCCGCCGAAGCCGGGCCCAAGGCCCTCCACTGCTCGTTCTGCGACAAGTCCCAATATGTGGTCGCCCAGCTGATCGCCGGGCCCAATGTGTTCATCTGCAGCGAGTGCGTCGGTCTCTGCGACAGCATCGTCACCGACACAGAGGTGGCCAAGCTGATCGAGCAGTACCGCACGCATCGCGCCGAAGGTGATCCCGTCGACGCCGCGTCCGAGTACCTGAGGGGCTACGCTGAGAACCAGCTGACCGCCTACCAGGCGAGCAACCGCCAATGGCTGGCCAACCTCGAAGAGTCGATCGAGAAGACCGAGGCGGCGATGGAACGGCTGGGAACATCCCCTGAGTCGCGGCTTGAGCCGGCGGCGCCAGGCGGACGCAAGCCCGATCCCCTCGCGGGCAAGACGCGCGACGAACTCATCGCCCACCGCGCCTACGTCGTGCGGCAGAGGGACCAGGTCCGTGAGCGCTTGCGCGTGACCGAGCAAGTGCTGGGCGAGCGCGAGGGGGCCTGACCGGCCGGCCCGCTCCGGCCATTGGCCGGCGCGGGCGCCTTGTTCTATCAAGCGTCGCATGGAGGACCTGGACGGGATCTATCAGCGCGCCTTCGAGGCGTACCGCGCCGGCCAGCCGGCCGCCGCCGAGGCGGCGCTGGAGGCGCTGCTGGCCCGTTCGCCCCTGGACGCCCGCGCGCTGCTGCTGAAGAGCGTCGTCCATCCCAAGACCGAGGCGACGGTGTGCCTGGCGCTGGTGGAGCACAGTCTTCATCTCGATCCGGGCAATCCCGAGGCCTGGTACAATCTGGCGGTGTTCGAGGCCGAGCGCGGGCGGCTGGAGGCGGCGCTGGAGGGCTATCGGCGGGCGATCATGCTCGATCCCCTCCACCCCCATGCGCTGGCGAACGCCTGCGGGCTGCTTCGCCGGCTAGGTCGTCCGGACGAGGCGCAGGCGTTGGCCGCCCGCCATCGGCCCCCGGGCGCGACGTGAGCGGGACCGCGGCGTTGGAGGCGGCGCTGGAAGCGTGGCGCCAGGGGCGGACCGACGAGTGCCTGGCGCAGCTTGCGGCGATGGGTGGGGCGGCGAGCGATCATCCCCTGGCGCTGCAACTGTGGGCGCTGGCGGCGGGGGCCAGCGGCGCGAACGCCGACGCCCTGGCGCTGCTGGAACGCGCCGTGCGCCTGGCCCCGGGCGAGGCCCAGGCGCACTTCAATCTGGCCGTCGCCCTGCAGGCTATCGACGCGTTGCCGCGGGCGGCGCTGCACTATGGCCAGGCCTTGAGCCTGGACCCCAACCATCTGGACTCGCTGAATAATCTCAGCGAGCTCATGCGCCGGCGCGGCCGGCCGGCCGAGGGCTGGGCGCTGATGGAGCGGTACCTGGCCGGCGGCGGCGACCCGGCCGGCCTGGAAATCCGGCTCGCCAAGCTGGCCATGGATCTTCGCCGGCTCGATGAAGCGGAGGCCTGGTTCCAGCGGGCCGAAGCCCATGCCCCCGGCAGCGCCCTGATTGGCTGGGAGCACGCCGCGCTCAGCCTGATGCGCGAGGACTTCGCCCGCGGCTGGCCCCGATACGAACGACGTCTGGAGCACCTGGGCCACGATGCGCTGGGGATCTATCCGCACGCGGCGCCGCCGTGGCGGGGCGAGGCCGTGGCCGGCCGGCGCCTGTTGCTCCATCGTGAGCAGGGGCTGGGCGACATGATGATGCACGCGCGGGTGTTTCAGGACCTGATCGACGAGGGCGCGGCGCTGAACCTGGCCGTGCACCCGCCGCTCGTGCGGTTGATGGCGCAGAGCTTCCCCGCGGCCAGGGTCTGGAGCAGCGTCACCACGGCCGGGACCGGTCGCCAGCCGGAACAGCCATGGCTGGCCGCCGCCGGGCCGTTCGACCTGCAGGCGCCGATCTGCAGCCTTGGCGCGCTGCGGCTGGCGGGCGGGGTGGCGCCCGTGGCGCCCTACCTGCGCGCCGACCCGGCCGACGTCGCCCGCTGGGCTGAGCGCCTGCGGGCGCTGGCGCCGGTCGGGGCCGGGACCAGACGCATCGGCCTGGCGCTGGGCACCCGCCTGGAGAGCTGGAACGACGACGGCTACGTCAACGCCCTGCGCAGATCGCTGACGCCCGGGGCGACCGCGGGCCTGGCGGACGTGGCCAAGGTCCGGTGGATCGGCCTGCACGACCGCGAGACCGCCGCTCAGCTGGCCGATGCGCCAGGCCTTTCGGTCTGCGACACCAGCCCCTGGATCACCGATCTGGCCGACACCGCTGCGATCATCGCCAACCTCGACGTGGTGGTCACCGCCGACACCGCCGTCGCCCACGTGGCCGGGGCGATGGGCAAACCGGTGCTGCTGATGCTGTGGTGGAACGGCGACTGGCGCTGGGGCTTCGATCGCAGCGACAGCTATTGGTATGGCGATGTGCGCATCTTCCGCCAGGCCGAGCCCGGAGACTGGACCAGCGTCGTCCAGGGGGTGACACGGGCGCTGGGCGGGTCCTGACCGGCCGCGCCCATCGGTTGACGGGCGGGCGGGCGGATAGTCAACGTACGGCCAACCTAAGAGCGCGATAGCCGAAAGTGGGAGCTACTTTCGGCGCCCATCGCGGTCCAAGAGACTCTAGCGGAGGCGTGATGGATATCGGTGTCGAGAAGCTGATCGGGCGCAAGGACGGCGCCATCGGCTGGATGATCTTCAACAACCCCGAACGCCGCAACGCCGTCTCGCTGGACATGTGGCGGGCGATCCCCGACGTGCTCGCCGCCTTCGAGGCCGACCCGGAGGTGCGGGTGGTGGTGTTCACCGGCGCGGGCGAGAAGGCCTTCGTCGCCGGCGCAGACATCTCGCAGTTCGAGGCCGAGCGCGCCGACGCGAGCGCCGAGCAGCGCTATTCCGGGGCCTCGGCGGCGGCCAATATCGCCATGGCCGGCATCTCCAAGCCCACCATCGCCATGATCCGCGGCTACTGCATCGGCGGGGGGCTGGCGGTGGCGCTGACCTGTGACCTGCGCCTATGCGAGGAGGGCTCTCGCTTCGCCATCCCGGCCGCGCGTTTGGGCCTCGGCTACGGCTTTGGCGGCGTCAAGGCGTTGATCGACATCGTCGGCCCCTCGATCGCCAAGGAGATCCTGTTCACCGCCCGCCAGTTCAACGCCGAGGAGGCGCTGCGCGTCGGCCTGGTCAACCGCGTCGCCAAGGCCGCTGAACTCGAGGGTCTGGTGCGCGAGTACGCCGCCATGATCGGCGCCAACGCGCCGCTGACCGTCCGCGCCAGCAAGATGGCCGCGCGTGAAGCCCTGCGCGATCCGGAAAAGCGCCGCCTCGCCGACGTCGAAGCCGCCGTCGCCGCCTGCTTCGATTCCGCCGACTTCAAGGAAGGCCGGACAGCGTTCATGGAAAAGCGCACGCCGGTGTTCCGGGGGGCGTAGTCCTCCCTCCCCCTACGTGGGGAGGGATAGACCGCGCAGCGGTCAGGGTGGGGGAGTCCGGAGGAGAGCGCCGGCGCTGGTTGAGCGGCGGATATCCCCGCCCGTCCGATGCTTCGCATCGTCCACCCTCCCCATGATGGGGAGGGGGGCTACTTCCGCCGCTGCTTCCTGGCCGCGTAGCGGGCGTCGCGGGCGGCTTTCTGGGAGGCGCGGAGCTCCAGTTCGTTGGCTTCGCTGATCTCCGCTTCCAGGGCGCGGCGCTCGGCGTCGCGCTTGGCGCTGGCCTCGCGCTTGGCGGCGCGCTCGGCGGCCCGCGTTGCACGGACGGCTTCGAGTTCGGCCTCGCGGGCGGCGCGGCGAGCCTCGAACTCGGGGTCGACGATGGTGGGTTTGGGGCGAAGCTTGGCGACGAGCGCCTTCTTCGACTCGGCCGACGCGGCGAGGCGATCGGTGAAGGTGGTGTTCTTGGGGTTTCTCATGTGGGGGGCGTCTTTGCCAGCCTGACGCGGCCTCGCCAAGTCCAAAATGCGGTCAGATCACGCCCTTGGTCCGCAGCGCGTCGATTTGTTCGGGGCTGTAACCGGTCTCGGCTAGCACTTCGTCGGTGTGTTCCGGCCCCGGTGGCGCGACCGAGCGGACCGTCTTTTCCAGCCCTTCGAGATTGAGCGGCGAGGCGACCATGTGGGTGGCGCCCAGCCGCGGGTGGTCCACTGGCGCGGCCATGCCCAGGTGCTGGACCTGCGGGTCGGCGAACACCTGGTCGATGGAGAGGATCGGGCCGCAGGGAATGCCGGCCGCCTCCAGCCGCTCGACCCAATAGGCGCTGGGCTGCTTGCTGGTCTCCTCGGAGATGGCGGCGTTGATCGAGGCGCGGTTGCGCGTGCGTCGCCCGCCGCTGGACCAGCGCTCGTCCGTCAGCCATTCGGGGCGCCCGATCGCCTCGCAGAAGTGCTGGAACTGCCTGGGCGAGCTTGCGGCGATGTTCACGTGGCCGTCGGCGGTGGGGAACACGCCCATCGGCGCGATGGTCGGGTGATCGTTGCCCATCTGCCCGGCCACCTCGCCGCCCATCAGCCAGCGGGCCGCCTGGAAATCCAGCATGAAGATCTGCGATTCCAAGAGCGAGGTGTGGACGTAGCGTCCTTCCCCCGTCTTCTCGCGCTGGAAGAGCGCCATCATGATCCCCAGCGCGAGGAGGTTGCCGGCGGTGACGTCGGAGATGGCGATCCCCACCCGCATCGGCCCGCGCCCCGGCTCGCCGGTGATCGACATCAGCCCGCCCATGCCCTGGGCGATCTGGTCGACGCCCGGGCGGTCGGAATAGGGCCCGGTCTGGCCAAAGCCGCTGATCGAGCCATAGACCAGGCGCGGATTGACGGCCTTCAGGTCCTCGTAGGCGACCTTCAGCCGCCGCTTCACCGGCGGGCGCATGTTCTCGACCACCACGTCGGCGCCGGCCACGAGCTTGAGGAACACCGCGTAGCCGTCCGGCGACTTCAGATCCAGGCTGATGAACCGCTTGTTGCGGTGCAGGTTCTGGAAGTCGAAGCCGTCGCGCGCAAGCAGCGCCTCGCGCTCCACCGGAGCGCTGATCGAGACCACGTCCGCCCCCCAGTCGGCCAAATGCCGCACGCAGGTCGGCCCCGCCCGAGCGAGGGTCAGGTCGAGCACGCGAATGCCGGTGAGGGGGAGGGTCATCGCATCACTCCGCCGGCAGGATCAGGCGGAACGCGGCGCCGTGGGGCTGGACCGCTCGATGTTCCAGCCGTCCGCCGTGCGCCAGGGCGATCTGGCGCGCCAGGCTGAGGCCGATGCCAGAGCCGCCAGTTTTGGTGGTGAAGAAGGGGGTGAACGCCTCCTCGACCGCCGCGGGGGCGAGCCCGGGGCCGTTGTCGCTGACGCTGATCACCACCCCCGCTTCTTCCCGCGCGCAGGTCAGGCGGATGACGCCGCCCTCGCTGCCGGCGGTGGCGTCCAGGGCGTTTTTCAGCAGGTTGATCACCGCCTGTTCTAGCAGGTCTTCATCCGCGGCGAAGGTCAGGTCGCCCGGTTCAGCCGCGCTCTCATAGACGACATGCTGTTCGGCCATCAGGCCGCTCATCAGCGTCTGGAAGCGGGCCAGCAGGTCGGCCGCCGCGATCGGCGTCTTTTCCGGCGCCGGCAGGTCGGCGAGGCGACGATAGCGCTCGACGAAATGCATCAGCCCGGCGCTGCGACGCGAGATCACCTCGATCGCCTCGGCCATCTCGCGCCCGCCTTCGAGGTCGGCCGGGATCAGCGCCGGCAGGCTCTCGGCCAGGGAGCAGATGGGGGTCAGGGAATTCATCATCTCGTGGGCCAGGATCCGCGTCAGCCCCTGCCAGGCCTCCAGCTCCACCGCATCCAGGTCGCCGGCCAGGCTCTGCAGGGCGATCAGCCGCCGCCGGCCCGCCGCCGAGGTGAAGGCGCCGATGCTGGCCAGCATCCGCTGGCCGCCCGCCAGCGTCAGGATCCGCCGCGAGCCGGCGGGGGCGTCCATCAGCTCCTTCGCCGCCTGAGGGCTCAGGGCCTCGAGCTGATCCAGCCGCGCGGCCTCGCCCAGCCGCAGCTGCGCGGCGCGATTGGCGAACTCCACGGCGCCCGCCGTGTCGGCGACCAGGACCGCGGCGGCCACGGTGTCGATCAGCGCCTGGAAGTATTCGAGCCTGGCCTGGCGCTCGGCCCGGACGTGACCAAGCTGGGTCAGCGCCCGCTCGATCGAGGTCGACAGCTGTCCCGTCTCCGGGCGCGCGGTCGGCCGCTCATAGCCCTCGGCGAAGAGGCCATCGATGAACTGGGCCAGGGTGCGGTCGACGCTCGCGGCGCTGCGGGCCAGATCCAGCGCCACGATCAGGCCGACGCCCAGCAGGATGGCGCCGGCGGCGTAGTACTGCTTCCAGACCATCAGCCCCAGCGCGGCGAAGGCCAGGGCGCCGATCAGCGTCGCCCGCAGGGCGACGC
>JBIOEF010000122.1:0-9124 GCA_044445785.1 Caulobacterales bacterium | reverse complement strand
CGCCGCTACTTCATCTCCGCCCGCGACGGGGCCCGCATCTGCCTCCTGGCCCAGCTGGCCGCGCCGGGCGGGCGGATCGTCATCCCGAGGTTCGATCCGGCGTCCGGCGCGATCGAGCTGGCCGAGACGGCCGAGCGGTTCCTGCGCCAGCGCGGCCGGCGGGCGGTGTTCGTGGGGACGCCCGAGGAAGCCGCCGCGCGTCTGGCCAGCGCGGGTGAGGACTATCCGGTGCTGCTGACGCCCCGCGACACCGCCGGCGAGAAGGACGTGGAGGTGTTCCAGGGCGCGGGCGAGTCCGCGGAGGGCATCGGGCTGACGGCCCTTGAGGCCCTGGCGCCCGCGCCGGTCGATCCAGCTGCGCTGGCCGGCGTCCTCGCCGAGCTCGAGGCCTTCGTCGCCGGCGAGCAGCCGACGCCCACCGCCGCCGAGCTTGAGGCGATCCTGCGCTGCGTGATCCCCAATTTCGCCCACCTCGCCGGCGAAGAGACGCTGGATGACCGGATCTGAAATGACGCCGCCCAAGATCGCCCTCGTCGTCTTCCGCCTGGAGCCCGCCGGCGGGCTCGAGCAGCACAGCCTGCGTCTGGCCAGCGAGCTGATCGGCCGGGGCTGCGCGGTCACGCTGGTGACGACCCGCCCGCCCGCTGCGTCGCCGCCGGGCGCCGAGCTCATCGTCATCGCTGAGCGCGGCCGGACCACTCACGGACGCCTGGCCGCCTTCGCCGCCGATGCGGCCCGCGCCGTCGCCGACCGGTTCGACCGCACGGTCGCCTTCCACGCCATCCCGGGGTTCGACCTGATCTTCTGCGCCGATCCATCCCGCGCGCGGCCGCCGCCTTGGCGCAGCGTCTTGCCGCGTTACCGCGCTTTCGCCGACCTGGAGCGGCGCGCCTTCGCCCCGACCGCCCGGACGCGGGTGCTCTTCCTCTCCAGCGCCCAGCTCGAGGCCTTCGCCCGGCATCATCGCACGCCGCCAGAGCGGCTGATCCTGCTGCCGCCGACCGTGGACCGGTTGCGGGCGGACCCGGACGCGGGCACACCGGCGTTCCGCAACGCCGCGCGCCGGCGCTACGGCGCGGACCGGGCCGGGCCGGTCTGGCTCTGGATGGGGTTGCAGCCGCGGACCAAGGGCCTCGACCGTGCGCTGGAGGCTCTGGCGGCCTCGCCCAGTGCGCGCCTGCTCATCTGCGGCCTCCGGCCCGAGAGCGCGTCGGCGCAGCCGATGCAGCGCCTTGCCGGCCACCTTTCCGTCGCCTCGCGGGTGACCTGGCTGGGGTTCCTCGGCGACGGCGAGGTCCCCGGCGTGATCGCTGCGGCGGATCTGCTCATCCATCCGTCCCGCGCGGACGTCACCGGCACGGTGATCCTGGAGGCCATGGCGGGCGGCCTGCCGGTAGTCACCACGGCGGTCTGCGGCTATGGCGAGCACGTCCGGGCCGGGGGCGCCGGCGTGGTGCTGGACGAGCCTTTCCGCCAGGCCGATCTGGACGCCGCCCTGGCCAGCGCGACGCCCAAGACCCTGCGCGGCTGGTCCGCCGCCGCCCTGGCCTACGCCCGCCAGGGCGACCTCTTCAGCGGCCTGGAGCGCGCCGCCGACGTGATCCAGTCGCCATTGGACGCTCAACTGGGCTAAAGGGAGCGCGCCTGCTGACCGGAGCTCTGTCGTGAGTCTCGCCGACACCCTGCCCGCCCTTGCACTCGCCGACATCCAGGCGGCCCGCGCGCGGATCGCCGGCAAGGTCAATGTGACTCCCGTGATGACCAGCCACGTGCTCGACGAGGCGGCCGGCGTCAGCCTTTTCTTCAAATGCGAGAACTTCCAGAAGGCCGGCGCCTTCAAGGCCCGGGGCGCCGCCAACGCCGTCTTCAAGCTCACCAGCGAGGCGGCTGCGCGGGGCGTCGCCACCCATTCCTCCGGCAACCACGCCGCGGCGCTGGCCAGGGCCGCTGGCCTGCGCGGGATCGCCGCCCACATCGTCATGCCGAGCAACGTCTCCAAGCCCAAGGCCGAGTCGGTGGCGCGCTATGGCGGCCAGATCGTCTACTGCGAGCCGACCCTCGCCGCGCGCGAGGCGATGGTGGCCAAGGTGGTGGCTGAGACGGGCGCGGTGCTGATCCATCCCTACGACAACCTCGACGTCATGGCCGGCGCCGGAACCGCTGCGGTGGAGCTCATGGAGCAGGCGCCGGACCTGGACGCCGTCATCGCTCCCATCGGCGGCGGTGGGCTGATCAGCGGGACGGCGGTGGCGGTGAAGAGCCTGTCGGCCAAGACGCGGGTCGTGGGCGTGGAACCGGCCAGCGCCGACGACGCGGCCCGTTCGGTGGCCGCCGGGCGGCTGATCCCGGCCGGCGATCCGGTGACCATCGCCGATGGCCTGCGCGCCTCGCTGAGCCCGCAGACCTTCGCCCTGATCAGGACTTACGTGGACCAGATCGTCGCCGTCTCCGAGGCCGAGATCATCGAAGCCATGCGCGCCATCTGGTCGGTGATGAAGATCATCGTCGAGCCCTCGTCCGCCGTTCCCTATGCGGCGATCCGCGCCGGCAGAATCGACGTCCGCGGCCAGCGCGTCGGGATCATCCTCACCGGCGGCAACCTCGACCTCGACAAGCTGCCCTGGGCCTAGATCGCGTTCCCGCAGGGTAGGCCATAGACTGGCGGGCGGCGGACCCGCGTTGCAGCAGGTCGCTCCGCCAGGGAGACGACGCATGGCTTTCGCCCAGCTTTCCAAGGTCCGGCTCGAATACATCCAGCACGGTCATGGCCCCGAGCGGGTGCTGCTGATCCACGGCTTCCAGGCCTCGGCGCGGATCTGGCAGATCGTGCAGGCGGCGTTGCCGCAGGACCGCTTCACGTCAATCGCCATCAACAACCGCGGCGCCGGCGCCTCCGACGCGCCGGCCGACGAGGCGGACTACGGCGTGCCGATCTTCGCGGCGGACGCCTTCGAGCTGGCCAGCCAGCTGGGCTGGAGTCGCTACACGCTGGTGGGTCATTCCCTTGGCGGCGCCACCGCCGCGCAATTCGCCGTCGACCATCCGGAGGTGCTGCAGGGTCTGATCCTGCTTGATCCCTCCGATCCTGACGGCCTCGAGAGCCTGGGCGAGGCGGCGGAGACGGCGTGGATCGATGCGCGCATGGCCGCGCGGCGGCTGCAGCTGGAACGGGGCGGGGCAGGGGATGGCATCGACGCGGCCGGCGCCGGCGCGCCCAGCGAGCTGATGCGCCTGCTCGCCGCCGACATGCGCGCGGCTCCGGAGGCGCGCCTCCGAGGCTCCCTGCGCTCGGCGTTCAACCGGCGACTGGGGCCGCGGCTGGCGGCCTTGCCGATGCCATGCCTGCTCGCCGCCGGGGACGCGGACGCGCTGATCCCGCTCGCCGGCATGCTCGCCACCTGGGCCAAACTACCGCCGGGCTCCGGCCTGCACGTCTGGCACGGCGTCGGTCACTCGCCCAACCTCGACTGCCCGCAGGCGCTCGCCGGCCTGATCCAGCAGTTCGTCGAGGAGACAATTCCGGCCCGCAGCGCCGCGACCGTCGGCGCTGACGCCTAGACCGACGCCTTCAGCGCCGCGCCCAGTTCCTCCACCGCTGCTTCGGTGGTGGCCCAGGAGCACATGAAGCGCACCGTGCCGTCGATGAACCGGTAGACCTGCCAGCCCTGCCTGCGCAGGCGACCGAACGCGGCCTCGTCGATCGTCGCGAAGACGCCGTTGGCCTCCACCGGGTGGGCGACGGGGAAGGGCATCAGCGCCGCGAGCTTCTTGGCCATGGCGTTGGCGTGGGCGGCGCGCGTCGTCCAGGCGCCGGTTTCCAGCATGCCGATCCAGGGCGCGGCCAGGTAGCGGCCCTTGGAGACCAGTTGGCCGGCGTGCTTCATCCGCGCGTCGAACCGGCGGGCGAGCGCCTTGTCAAAGAGCATGATCGCCTCGCTGGGGGTCGAGCCGGCCTTGGTGCCGCCGAGGATCGCGGCATCGACGCCAAGCGCGGCGAGGCGCCTGATCGGAAAGCCAGCGGCCACCGCGTTGGAAATCCGAGCGCCATCCAGATGGACCCTCAGGCCGGCGCGCCTCGCGGGCTCGATCAGCGCGCTGAGCGCCGCCTCGGAATAGACCGCGCCGTATTCGGTGGCGTTGGTCAGCGATAGCGCTGCGGGCGACTGGCGGAAGGAGACGTCCGGCCGTCCCAGCACCTCGGCGAGCGCCGCCGCATCGATCCGCCCCGCGGCGCCCGGCAGGGTGATCAGGCCCACCCCCGCGCCGAAGAAGCCGGGCGCGCCGGTCTCGTCGGTGGCGATGTGGGCGTGCTCGTGGCAGATCACCGCCTCGTGCGGTTGGGCGAGGGCGGCCAGCGTCAGTGCGTTGGCGGCGGTGCCGGAGGCGGTGAAGCGCACCTCCGCGTCGGCGTCCACCAGCTGGCGGATCAGCTCGGCGGCGCGCGCGGAGACGTGATCGGCGCCATAGCCGGCGGCGAAGCCTTCGTTGGCCTGGCCAAGCGCGGCGATCGCCTCGGGCATGGCGCCGGCGACATTGTCGGAGGCGAAGTCGTAACGATGGGCGGGCTTGGCCACGGGTCTCCTTCCAGGCGTTCAGCGCACTCATACGGCGCCCGCTCGCCGTTCGGAACCGGCGCGCGGTCCACGGCGTGTGGAGCGGCGGTATCGTCGCTCGGCCGGGCTTGCTAGGCTGGCCGGATCGCCCAACGGGAAGCAGGCACGCCGATGAATTCCGCCGACAGTTTCAGCGCCAGCTACGCCGAGGCGCGGGCCAAGTTCCGGGAAGCGGCGGCGGCGGCCGGCGGGGCGCTGGACTCCATCGCCAACCCCACCCGCGCGCCGGACGGCGGGGAACTCGCCACCGACGTCGCCTGGTTCGGCCCGCGCACGGCCGAGCGGGTGCTGGTGACCGTCTCCGGCACCCACGGGGTCGAGGGCTTCTGCGGCTCGGGCGCCCAGATCGACTGGCTGAGGCGCGGCGAGGCGGCGAGCCTGCCGGGTGGGGTCGCGGTGCTGGCGGTGCACGCGATCAACCCCTACGGCTTTGCCTGGCTGAGGCGGGTCACCGAGGAGAACGTCGATCTCAACCGCAACTGGATCGATTTCGCGGGGGCTCTGCCGGCCAACCCCGGCTACGACGAACTGGCCGACGCCGCCGTTCCCGCCGACTGGTCGGGCGAGTCGCAGCGCGCCAGCGCAGGCAAGCTCGGCGCTTATGGCGCGGCGCATGGCATGATGGCGCTGCAGCAGGCGCTGAGCGGCGGCCAGTACCGGCATCCGCGGGGCGTCTTCTACGGCGGCGATGGGCCCTGCTGGGCCAGGCGAACGCAGGAGTCGATCTACCGGGACTACCTTGGGGCTGCGGGCAAGATCGCCATCATCGACTACCACACCGGCCTTGGACCCTGGGGCTATGGCGAGCAGATCATGACCGACGTGGCCGGCACGCCGGCCCACGCGCGCGGCTCGGCCTGGTATGGTACGTCGATCACCACGCCGGCCGACGGCACCTCCACCTCCGCCGACATCGCCGGCGACAACCTGGGGGCCGCGCCGCTGCTGCTGCCCCACGCCGAGGTCACCGGCATGGCGCTGGAGGTCGGCACCCATCCGCTGGCCACCGTGTTCCTGGCCCTGCGCGCCGACGCCTGGCTGCACGCCTACGGCGACGTCGCCTCGACAGAGGGGCAGGCGATCAAGCAACAGATCCGCGCGGCCTTCTACGGCGACGCCGACGACTGGAAAGGCATGGTCGCGGGCCAATCGCTGCTCGTCTGCCGCCAGGCCATCGCCGGCCTGGCGCGGGGCTGAGGTTCCCTCGACCTGAGTTGGTCCGCCGCGCGACCCCTCACCTCACCTCTCCCCACTGCGTGGGGCGAGGGCTACTGAAAGGGCGGAGGAGCGGAGCGATCGCAAAGCCGCCGCTCACCCATCAGTATTCCTCTCCCCGGCCCCGGCGAAGGCCGGGGGTGGGGAGAGGTGCGGTGAGGGGTGGTCGGGTTATGCTCCTTCGCGCGACGAAGGTCCGATCTCAGAACGCCTCTTCCAGGTACCGCCTCTTCAGGTGGCGCTTGAAGGGCTCGGCGTTCAGCGGCGCGCCGGCGGCTTCGGTGACCAGGGTGGCGAAGTCGGTGAGGCTGGCGCGTTCGTGGATCCGCGGGCGGACCCAGGCGAAGTAGGGTCCAAAGTCGCCGTTCCTGAGCGCCGGCAGGATGCCCGGATCGTCCGCGGTCGCGCGCTCCGCCAGCTGGGCGGCCAGGACCGAACCCATGGCGTAGTTGGGGAAGTAGCCGACATGGCCGGCCGACCAGTGGATGTCCTGCAGGCAGCCACGGCCGACGTCCGGCGGCGTGCGGCCCAGAAGCTTGGTGAAAAGCTCGTCCCAGGCGCCCGGAATGTCGGCCACCTTAAGGTCGCCGCGCATCATCGCCTGCTCCAGCCGGTAGCGCAGGATCACGTGCAGCGGGTAGGCGATCTCGTCGGCCTCGACCCGGATATGGCCGTCGTCCAGCCGCCGCCAGGTGTTGACCACATTGGCGTACGACCAGCGGGCCTCATCGCCGCCGAAAGTCTCGGCCATCATCGGCGCCAGGAAGGTCAGGAACTCCTGGCTGCGCCCCAGGATCATCTCCAGCGAGAGCGACTGGCTTTCGTGCACGGTCATGCCCCGCGCCTGGCCCGCGGGCTTGAACGCCAGCCCGCGCGGCAGGTTGAACTCGTACATGGCGTGCCCGGCCTCGTGCAGCGTCGCCAGGATCGAGAAGCGCACGTTGTCCACGTCGTAACGGGTGGTGAAGCGCACGTCGCCCGGACTGTGCGGCATGGAGAAGGGATGCGGCGCCTGGTCGATGCGAACGTTGTCCGGGTGGTGGCCGACGGCGGCGGCGAGGCGATGGGAAAGCGCCGCCTGGCGCTCCACCGAAACCTCGCCGAACGGGATCGGCTCGGGCCAGCGCGCATGCCGCTCGCGCACCTCGGCGATCAGCGGCGGCAGGAAGGCGGCGAGGTCGGCGAACACCGGGTCGATCATGGATTCGCCGACGCCCGGATCGTATTCGTCGATCATCGCGCCGTAGGGCGTCGTCCCCAGCGCCTGCGCCTTGGCGGCGGCGATCTCGCGGATCACGCTCAGCAGCTCGGCGAACGGCCCGGCGAAGCTTGCCCAGTCATTCTCGGCCTTCGCCGTCACCCAGACCGACTGCAGGTGCTGGGAGATCCGCGCCTTGGCGACGATGAGCGCCTTGGGCGCGGCGCAGGTGTGGGCCCAGCGGCGGCGCATTTCGATCAGGTCGGCCCGCTCGTCGGCTTCCAGCGCGCTGGCCATGGCCTCGGCCTCGCTGAGCTCGTCGCCAACCTCCGGCGAAGCGATCAGGTCGGTGGAGACCTCCGCCAGCGCCGCCATCTGTTCGCCCCGGGCCCAGGCGCCGCCGCGCGGCATGTGGGTCTGGGCGTCCCAGTTCAGGAGCAGGCGCGTGGCCTCCAGCTTGCCGGCGGTGGTGAAGCGATGGGAGACGCGGGCGTAGGCGTCAGGCTGGGGGGCGGGATTGGCCATGCGCCTCACCAGCCATGCGGCGCCGTTCGCGTCAACCTGACCGGCGCCCGCCGAAGGACTGATCCACCTGCCGAGGCCCGCAGTCCGCACTCGCCATGTGACTTTCGCCGCGTCACCTGCATAAGCTCTCTGCCGTAACGACTTCCGGAGCTGATTGATGGCGGACACCGCCGACCCGATGGCCGACGGCGCACCCGCCATGGCGCCCATCTCGCGACGGCACGTGGCCGCCGCGGTGGTGGGCAACTGGCTGGAATTCTACGACTTCATCGTCTTCGCCCTCTTCGCCGTGCAGATCGGCGAGACCTTCTTTCCCGGCTCCTCGCCGTTCGCCCAGCTGATGCTGACCTTCGGCACGTTCTTCGCCGGTTTCCTCTTCCGCCCGGTCGGCGCTGTCGTGATCGGCCTCTTCGCCGACCGCGTCGGGCGCAAGCCCGCGATGCTGCTCTCGTTCAGCCTGATGGGCCTGGCGCTGCTGGCGCTGGTGCTGGTGCCCTCCTACGCCAAGATCGGCGTCTGGGCGCCGCTGACGGCGGTGCTCTGCCGGTTGGTCCAGGGGTTCGCTCTGGGCGGCGAGGTAGGGCCGACGACCGCCTTCCTGATCGAGGCGGCGCCGCTCGGCAAGCGCGGACTCTACGGCGCCTGGCAAAGCGCCAGCCAGTCGCTGGCCAACATCTCCGGCGGGCTGGCGGGCCTGGTGGTCAAGCATGTGCTGACGGTCGCCCAATTCGGCGACTTCGGCTGGCGGATCGCGCTCGGGCTAGGGGTGCTGGTGCTGCCCTTCGGGCTGATCATCCGCCGCACCCTGCCGGAGACCCGTCACCACGAAGAGCCGGCGCTGGCCGCCCATCCGATACTGGAAGAGAACGCGGGACTCTTCAGCCAGATCAGCGGTCACAGGCGGATCATCCTGCTGGGCCTGGGGCTGATCGCCGGCGGCACCATCTCCACCTACGTCTTCACCTACATGACCACCTACGCGCAGAAGACCCTGCACTTCGATGTGGGGACGGCGTTCCTGATGACCGCGGCGATCGGCGCGGCCGGGTTCGTTTCGTCGCTTGCCGGCGGAGCGCTCTCCGACCGGCTGGGACGTCGCACGCTGATGGTTTGGCCGCGCGTGGTGTTCCTGCTCTGCATCCTGCCGGTGTTCATGCTGGTCTCCAACACCCGCGACGGGGGCTTCCTGATCGCCCTGATGGCGGGGCTCAACGTCATCGGCAACCTCACTGGCGTACCGGCGATCGTGGCGCTCACCGAGTCCTTGCGCAAGGAGGTGCGGGGCCTGGGGGTCGCCACCATCTACGCCACCGCGGTGGGCATATTCGGCGGCACCACGCCGCTCGTCGTCACCTGGCTGCTCGAAGTGACGCACAATCGCATGGCCCCGGCCTGGTACCTGATCGCCGGGACGCTGGTGGCGCTGGTCGCCTCGATCCTGATGGTGGAAACGGTGTTGCCTCGCGACAAGACGACGGCGACCTCAGGCGTTCCGCTGGCCGGCGGCTAGCGCACTTCGGCGGCCAGGTAAGCTCAACCCGCCCCCTCGATGGGGGCGGGGCAGGGGTGGGGG
>JBIOEF010000121.1:0-9148 GCA_044445785.1 Caulobacterales bacterium | reverse complement strand
CCCTGGCCGACGACGCCGATGCGCAGGTGGGCGAGGCCGACGGCGCCGACTTCGTCAACATCTTCGAGAAGAAGCCCGACGCCGCCCCGCCGGCCAGCGCCAACGCCGCCCCCGCCAAGCCCGACCCGGTTCCGCCGGGCGGAAACCTGCCGATGCGCGCGGCCCTGGCCGGCTCGCAGCTGCGATTCGATTTCCCCTGGCGCAATCCCTGCGGCGCGGCCGTCTTCCGCCGGGGCGATGCGATCTGGATCGTCTTCGATGTCGCCGCGAAGATCGACCTTTCCCAGGCGCCCAAGAATGTCCCGCAGTTCGTCAGCATGCAGACTTTCACGGGGTCGGGTTTCACGGCGGTGCGGATCATCACTCGCGCGCCGGTGGCTTTCACCGCGACGGAGGACGGTTCCGACTGGGCGGTGACGCTGGAGCCGTTCAACCGCGCGCCGTTCACCCCGGTGAGGCTGGTCCGCGACGACGCCGCTGGCCCGATGACCATGACCGCCGCGCTCGCCGGCGCCTCGTCGGTGTTCTGGATCGACGATCCGGACGTGGGCGACAAGCTGGCCGTTGTCACCGCGCCGGGACCGGCCAAGGGCCTGCCCCAGCGGCGGGACTTCGTCGACTTCGCGATGCTGGAATCGGTCCAGGGCCTGGGGATCGAGCCGCATGCGGACGATCTTGCCGTCACCTACAGCGGCGATATCGTCACCATGGCCAGGCCCAAGGGTCTGGCGCTGTCGCCGCGCGGCGCCGGATCGAAGCTTGCGGCGGCCGAGGCGGCCGATGCGCCGAGGCCCGCGGCGATGCCGGGCCTGATCAGCGACGATTGGGGCAAGACCCCCGACGGCGGCTTCGTCGCCCGCTACGACGCCCTCTTCAGCCCCGTCGCGGACGAGGAGGCCAAGGGCGCCGAGGGGCCGACCGCCGCGCACCTGGCGCTGGCCAGATTCCTGATCGGCTCGCAGCTTTCGTTCGAGACCATCGGCATCCTCGACGATGCGCTGAAGACCCATCCGGCGCTGGGCGGCGAGGCGGAGTTCCGCTCGCTGCGCGGCATCGCCCGGGTGATGGCCGGCCGCTACAAGGAGGCCGAGACCGACTTCGCCGCCCCGGGCCTGGCCGACAATCCCGCCGCCGCCCTCTGGCGCGGCTACATCGACGCCAAGCAGAGCCAGTGGACCGACGCCAAGCGGGAATACGCCGCCGGCGCCTCGGCGCTGGCGCAGTTCTCGCCCCTGTGGCGCGCGCGGTTCTCCCGGTCGGCGACGGAGACGGCGCTGGCGCTGGGCGATGTCGTCGGCGCCCGCAGCTGGATCAACTATGCGCTGGCCAACCGCAACGATCCCATCGAGGACGCCCAGACCTGGCTGGTCCAGGCCAGGCTCGCCGAGCAGCAGGGCGACAGCGGCGATGCGCTGAACCTCTACCAGGCGCTGGAGCAGACCCCCACCGACGCCATCGCCGGCCCGGCCCAGCTGCGCGCCACCCAGATCCAGCTGGACAAAGGCATGATCACCCCGGTGCAGGCGGCGGCGGTGTTCGACTCCCTGCGCTTCCGCTGGCGCGGCGGCGCCTTCGAACTGGAGACCATCCGCGCGCTAGGTCAGCTCTACCTCAGCCAGGGCCGCTATCGCGAGGCGCTGGAGGCGTTGCGCTCGGCCGGCCAGCACCTGCCGGACCTGCCCGAAGCGGTGCAGCTGCAGGCCGACCTCGCCGCCGCCTTCCGCAGCCTCTTCCTCGACGGCCAGGCCGACGGCCTGCAGCCGATCCAGGCGCTGGCGCTGTTCTACGACTTCAAGGAGCTGACCCCGGTGGGCGAGGACGGCGACGCAATGGTGCGCAAGCTGACCCGGCGGCTGGTGGACGTGGACCTGTTGCCTCAGGCCGAGCAGCTCTTGAGGTACCAGGTGGAGAACCGCCTGGACGGCGTCCCGAAGGCCCAGGTCGCCACCGATCTGGCGACGATCTTCCTGATGGACCGCAAGCCAGAGGACGCGCTGGACGTCATCAACGAGTCCCGCACCACGGTGCTGCCGAACGAACTCAACCTGCAGCGCCGGATCGTCACCGCCCGGGCGCTCTCTGGCCTTGGCCGCTACGACGCGGCGCTGGAGATGCTGGGGAACGACAGCTCCGCCGACGCCAGCGACGCCCGCGCCGAGGTGGTCTGGAAGCAGAAGGCCTGGCCCCAGGCCGGCGCGCAGCTGGAGAAGATGCTTGGCGACCGCTACAAGACCGCCGGCCCCTTGAGCTCCGACCAGGAGGGCAAGCTGCTGCGCGCGGCGGTGGCCTATTCGCTGGCCGCCGACGACATCTCGCTGGCGCGCCTGCGCGACCGCTACTCGTCCTTCATCGAGGCTTCGCGCAATCCCGAAGCCCTGCGCGTGGCGCTCTCGGGCCTCGACGGCGGGCGCATCTCGCCGGCCGACTTCGCGCGCCTGGCCGCCGACAACCAGGCTTTCGAGGGCTGGATCGCCAAGATGAAGGACCGCTTCCACCAGACGCCGCTGCCGGCCCCGACCCCGCCGGCCTCCACCAAGCAGGCGGCCGTCGCGCCCGCCGGCCCCGGCAAGGGCTAGGGCAACCTTAACCCGCGCGCGTTAAGTCTGATCCTCGAGCGCCATCTGGGGAGGGCCAGGCTCTGTCGGACACCAACCAAGCCTACGACCTCGTCGTCATCGGCAGCGGTCCCGCTGGCCGGCGCGCGGCGGTGCAGGGGGCCAAGTTCGGCAAGAAGGTGCTGGTGGTCGAGCGCGGCCGCCGCGTCGGCGGGGTCTCGGTGCACACCGGCACGATCCCGTCGAAGACCCTGCGCGAGACGGTGCTCAACCTTTCAGGCTGGCGCGAGCGCGGGTTCTACGGCCGCGCCTATCGGGTCAAGCAGGACATCAGCGCCGCCGATCTCCTCAAGCGCCTGCACATCACCCTCGACCACGAGGTGGAGATCCTCGAGCACCAGTTCGCCCGCAATGGGGTGGAGACGGTGCGCGGAATCGCCCGGTTCCTGGGCCCCGATCAGCTGGAGATCGCCCGCGACGACGGCGAGACCCAGTTCGTCGCCGCCCATCGCTTCGTCATCGCCGTCGGCACGCGCCCCTACCGGCCGCCGCACATCGTCTTCGACGGCCGCCAGGTGTTGGACAGCGACGAGATCCTCGACCTTCCCGCCATCCCCCGCCAGCTGGCGGTGATCGGCGCCAGCGTCATCGGCGTCGAGTACGCCTCGATCTTCAGCGCGCTCGACATCAAGGTGACGGTGCTGGAGCCCACCGACGGCCTGCTGCCGTTCGTCGACCGAGAGCTGGCGGACGAATTCATCCACGACCTGCGCGACCGCGGCGTCTCGCTGCGCTTCGGCTGCAAGGTCAAGTCCGCCTATGCCGACGCCAACGGCCGCTGCGTGATCGAGACCGAGGACGGGCGCGAGCTTGGCGCCGACATGGTGCTCTTCGCCGCTGGCCGCGTGGGCGCCACCGACACGCTGGGGCTGGAAGCCTGCGGCCTCGCCGCCGACGCCCGCGGCCGCATCGCCGTCGATCCCAAGACCTTCCAGACCGCCCAGCCGCACATCTACGCCGCCGGCGACGTGGTCGGCTTTCCCTCGCTGGCCTCCACCTCGATGGAGCAGGGGCGCATCGCCGCCTGCAACGCGTTCGGCGAGCCGGCCCAGGCGCCGCCGGAGTTCTTTCCCTACGGCATCTATTCGGTGCCGGAGATGTCCACCATCGGCATGACCGAGGAGGAGGTGCGCGAGCGCCACATCCCCTACGAGTGCGGCGTCGCCCGTTTCCGCGAGACCTCGCGCGGCCACATCATGGGGCTCTCGTCCGGGTTCATGAAGATGATCTTCTCGGCCGAGACCCGCCGGCTGCTGGGCGTCCACATCGTCGGCGAAGGCGCCACCGAGCTCATTCACATCGGCCAGGCGGTGCTGAATCTGGAGGGCACGCTCGACTACTTCGTCGAGAACACCTTCAACTATCCGACCCTCGCCGAAGCCTACAAGATCGCCGCCCTCGACGCCTGGAACCGCATGCCCCAGCGCCAACCCAGCGCCCGCGTCGCGGCAGCGGCGCTGGAACGCGCGCAGCGGCAGGTGGGGTAGGGGGCTGACACCACCGCCATACGTGCCCGCGGTTGTCACGGATCCGTTTTGGCGCTATTTTGGCGCCATGCCTGTGAACCTCTCGATCAAGAACGCGCCCGACCACATCGTTGACCAACTGCGCCGACGGGCCGAGCGGCATCATCGCTCGCTGCAAGGCGAACTGCTGGCCATCATCGAGGCGGCGGCTGACGAGCATCTGTCAGGTCCAATGGCGGTCCTGGAGGAGGTGCGCCGCAGGGGGCTGACCTCGCCCAGCGAGGCCGCCGACATCATTCGCGCCGATCGTGACGGACGTTAAGGTCGTCGACGCCTCGGCCGCGGCGGCCCTGCTCTTCGGCGAAGCCGAGGCCGAGCGCGTGGCCAACGAGCTTGCCGGCGCGCGTCTCCTGGCGCCTGCCCTGATCGACTTCGAACTGGCCAATGTTTGCGTGGTCAAGTCCCGCCGTCGGCCTGATCAGCGGGACGCCTACATCGCAGCGCTGCGGCTGCGCGAGCGGATCGGCATCGAACAGGTGGCCGTAGAGTCCGATGCGGTGGCGACCCTGGCCCTGGATGCAGGGCTCAGCGCCTACGACGCGAGCTATCTCTGGCTGGCCGAACAGCTGGGCGCGCAACTGGTCACTCTGGATGCAAAGCTTGCAAGAGCGTCGGCGGAGCGTGCTCGCCGGGACTGAAGCACAAAAGGCCGGTCCGCGCTCGCCGAAGTCCCCTAAGCCGCCTGCAGCTGCTGCTTCACCCGTTCGGCCAGCGACTTGATGTCGATGGGTTTGGGGAGGAACGTGACGCCGGTTTCGCCCTCCAAGAGATCGCTGAACTCGGCTTCGGCGTAGCCGGAGATGAACATCACCGGCGCGGTCCCCAGGAACCCGCGGGCCTTCTTCAGCAGCGTCGGGCCATCGATGCCAGGCATGATCACGTCGGAGATCATCAGGTCGATGCTGCCGGCGTTGGCCTCGGCGATGGCCAGGGCCTCCTCGCCGTCGCAGGCCTCCAGCACCTCGTAGCCGCGGGCGCGCAGCAGCCGGGCGGCGACGCCGCGCACGGCGTCCTCGTCCTCGACGAAGAGGATCCGGCCGACGCCGGAGAGGTCGCGGGCGGCGGTGCGGCCGCGCGGCGCGGCGGGCGCCGGCGGTTCGATGAGGACCGGCGGCTCGTACACCGGCAGGAAGATGCGGAAGGCCGCGCCATGGCCCACCTTGGAGTCCACGGCGATCCAGCCGTCCGACTGCTTGACCACGCCATAGACCATGGCCAGGCCCAGTCCCGTGCCCTCGCCCAGCGGCTTGGTGGTGAAGAAGGGATCGAAGATCTTGGCCAGCGCGTCCGGCGGGATGCCCGGGCCATCGTCGGAGACCTCGATCATCGCGAACTCGCCCGCCGGCGCGGCGGGGTAGCCCAGCGCCACGGCCTCGGACTGGCTGACGCGCGCGGTGCGCAGGCGCACTGTGCCCCCGCCCTGGGCGCGGACGGCGTCCCTGGCGTTGACCACCAGGTTCATCACCGCGTTTTCCAGCTGGGCCTTGTCGGCGCGCACCTGCGGGAGGTTGCGGCCATAGTCGGTCTCCAGCTTCACGTCCTCGCGGATAAGGCGGCGCAGCAAGACCTCGAAATTGCTGATCATTTCGCCAAGGTCGAGGGTCTCGCGCTGGATCGTCGCCTTGCGCGAGAAGGTCAGCAGCTGGCGCACCAGGTCGGCGGCGCGGATGGCGGTCTGACGGATCTCCGAAAGCCCCTCGTAGGAGGGATCGCCCAGCGGGTGGCGGAGCAGCAGTTCGTCCAGGCGCAGCTGGATGGCGGAGAGCAGATTGTTGAAGTCGTGGGCGACGCCGCCGGCCAGCTGGCCGATCGCCTGCATCTTGGTGGACTGGGCCAGCTGGGACTGCATCTGCTTCTGCTCGGTGACGTCAACCAGATAGGCCACCGAGCGGCCGTCGAGCCGGGCGAGGTAGAGATGGGTGAAGCTCTCGGGCCGCAGCGCCGGGCTGACCTCGAACGGCCCCGCGCCGCCGGCGGCGAGGCGCCGCGCCGCCTCCTCGCGGCTGGCCGGAGTGAAGAGGGCGCCCAGCGTCGCCCCCGGCGCCGGGGCCTCGCCGGCGATGGCGGCCCAGGCCTGGTTCACCTCGACGATCGCGCCGCCGAAGGGATCGGCGCCCTCGATCAGCGCCGCGCCGAAGGGCGAGGCGGTGGCGAAGGCGTCCAGGTGGTCGGGCGGCGCGCCGGCGGCGGCGGGCGGAGCGGCGCCTTCGGCGGGCGCGACGGCGGCCGTCTCGACGGGCATCAGCCGCAGCAGGAAGCGGCCACCGCCCAGCGCCGCGGCGCTCAGCCGCTGGGCCGAGCCGGCCAGCGCCAGCGTCGTCTCAGCGCGGCCGTCGCGGCGGGCGGCGCGCAGCACGCCGTAGAGGTCGCCGAGCTCGGACTTCGGCAGGCGCCTCGCCGTCCCCACCCGCTCGCGCCAGGCGGCGTTGGAGCTTTCCACGGCGCCGTCAGCCGAAGCGATCGCCGCCGACTCGACCAGGGCCGCGGTCAGGGCGGCGAAGTCCGGATCGGCCGTCGATGGCGCGCCGCCGCGCATGGCCCGCACGACGATGAATGAGACCACCGCCAGGCCCGCGATCAGGGCCAGCCCGGCCGCGGTCGCCGGCCCGCTCCTCAGCGCCGGGGCGGCGGCGAAGAGCACCGCCAGCACCAGGAACCCAGCCGCCAGCCAGGTCACCGGATCGACCCTGGGGCGCCTCACCGCCGGCGCGTCCCTGACGTTCGCCTCGCGAATCATGGCCGGATCATACGCCCTCACAGCCCGCGCGCCCGCCGGCCGGGCTTCTTCGCCGCCAGGATGAACCCGATGATCTTGGCCACCGCCTCATAGTGGGCCTGCGGGATGATCTCGTCGACCTCGACGGCGCTGTAGAGCGCGCGGGCCAGGGCCGGGTCCTCGACCACTGGCACCCTGTGCTCCTCGGCCGTGGCGCGGATGCGCAGGGCGACCGCGTCGACGCCCTTGGCCACGCATTCGGGCGCTGGGGTCTGGCCTTGCTCGTAGCGCAGGGCTACGGCGTAGTGGGTCGGGTTCACCACCACCACGGTCGCCTTGGGCACCGCCTGGATCATCCGACGCCGCGCGCGCTCCATGCGGATCTGGCGCAGGCGCGCGCGGATCATCGGATCGCCCTCGCTCTGGCGGTAGTCCTCCTTCATCTCCTCCTTGGTCATGCGCATGCGCACCGCAAAGCGCTGCCGCTGCCAGACGAAGTCGAGGATCGCGCCGACCGCCAGCAGGGCCAGCACCGCCATCATCAGGCTGCGCAGCAGCGACGAGGCGTAGGGCAAGAGCGCCAGGGGCGCCAGCGTCACCAGCCCCGGCAGCTCGGCGGCGTGCGGCGCCAGCACCCACCAGGCGACGGCGCCGGTCAGCAGCACCTTCAGCACCGCGCGCAGGAACTGCATCAGCCCGTCGATGCCGAACAGGCGCTTGAACCCTTCGGCCGGCGAGACCTTGGAGAAGTTAGGCTGCAGCTTGGAGGTGGTGAACAGGAACCCGTGCTGCACGACATTGCCGCCGACGCCGGCCAGCATGGTCCCGCCCAACACCGCCATCAGGGCCGGCGCCGCGGCCATCATCACCTGGCGGATCACCGCCACGCCGGCGGCGCCGCGCAGCTGGATGGAGTCGGGGTGGGCGATGAACGGGATCAGGTGTTCCGCCAGGTTCCGCGCCAGCCATCCGCCGCCGATCGCCACCACCGAAAAGGCGCCGGCGAGCGAAACGAACTGCACCAACTCGTGCGACTTGGCGACGTCGCCTTCCTTGCGCGCTTCCTCGAGCCGTCGCGGGGTGGCTTCTTCTGTGCGTGAACCGCTCTCCGCCTGTTCAGGCACGGCTCACCCGAACGTCTGCAAGAGGCCGCGATAGCGGTCGATCCAGAAGACCCCCATCACGCCGACGCTCAGCGCAAACAGCGAAAAGCCCAGCAGCACCTGCAGCGGCGCGGCGGCGAAATAGATCTGGAACTGCGGCATCGCCCGGCCGACGAGGCCGGTGGCGAGGTTGAAGACCAGCGAGAACACCAAGACCGGCGCGGCCAGCTGGATGCCGAGGGAAAAGGCGGCGCCGACGGTGCGGATGTCCAGCTGGGCGAAGTCGGAGACCGGCGGGGGCCGGCCGTACGGGAACAGCGTGTAGGAACGCACCATCGCGGCGATGAAGAAGTGGTGCAGGTCGGTGGTCATCACCAGCACCACGCCCATGAGCGAGAGGAAGCTGGCCAGCGTCGAGCTCTGCTGCGCCATGGTCGGATTGGCGGTCTGGGCGAAGGAAAGGGTGGTGGCGATGGAGATCACCTCGCCGGCGATCGCCAGGGCCGCCAGGAACACCCGCAGGATCGCCCCGATGGCGAGGCCAATCAGCACCTCGCGCAGCACATCGCCCATCATCGCCCCCATGGTCGGGGCGACGGGCGGCAGGGTGGGGGCCACCACCGGCGCGATGACCAGGGTCAGAAGCAGGGTGAAGGCCAGGCGCACCTGCGCCGGCGCCGGCTGGTCGCCCAGGCCCGGCATGGTCATCGCCATCGCGGCGATGCGGCAGAAGACCAGCATGGCGACGAAGATCTGCTGGGCGGTGGCGAAGGTGCTCACTCAGCGCCCCTCAAGTCCGCTCAGAGCGAGGCGATGCGGGCGGCCAGGTGGTGCATGAACCCGGTCAGGAGCGCGCCCATCATCGGCAGGAAGACCAGCAGCGAGATGAAGATGGCGACGATCTTGGGGGCATAGACCAGCGTCGCCTCCTGGATCTGGGTCAGCGCCTGCATCAGCCCGATCCCCACCCCCACGATCAGCCCGACGATCAGCGCCGGCGCGCAGAGCTGGATGGTCAGCCAAATGGCGTCGCGGCCGATGTCGAGCACCTCGGCGCCGTTCATGGGTAAGCCTCCGAAAAGGGGAGAGTTTTGACCCCCCACCATCGGCCCAACGTGGTTAACGGAGTCTTCCTTTTCCTCCCTCCCCCTTGCGGGGAGGGACAGACCCCCCGGACTGGTCCGGGGG
>JBIOEF010000120.1:0-9212 GCA_044445785.1 Caulobacterales bacterium | reverse complement strand
GTGCTGGACCGGATCGCCTCGGAACATCGCGAGCGGGTGCGCCAGGCGCTGGCCGCCGCGGCCGTGCACGGCGCCTTCGACGTCTCGTTCCGCGCCTTGCGGCCCGACGGGGCCACGGTCTGGATCGACGCGCGCGGCCAGGCCATGGGCGAGCGTGTCGACGATGGCTACTCGCGCCTGGTGGGCGTCGCCCTTGACGTCACCGAGGAGCGCATCGCCCAGATCCGCGCCCAGGCGGCCGAGGCGCGCCTGCACGGCGCGATCGAGAATGTGCCGGAGGCGTTCGTGCTCTGGGACAGGCAGGGGCGGCTGGTGCTCTGCAACCAGAACTTCCGCGACTTCTTCTCCCTCGAGCCGAAGATCCTCAAACCCGGGGCGACGCGCCAAGCGGTGGAACGGCTGATGCGGCTGGCATTTCGCCAAGAGCCGGCGGCGCGGGAAGGCGAGGCGACCCGCGAAGGCCAGCTGACCGACGGCCGCTGGATCACCATCGCCGAGCGGCGCACGGCCGACGGCGGCTGGGTGGTCACCTGCGCCGACGTCACCGCGCTCAAGCACCAGGAAGAGGTCCGCCGGCTCAACGAGGAACAGCTGCAGCGCGCGGTGATCGGCCTGGAACGCAGCCGCGAGGAGGCCTCGGAGCTGGCCCAGAAGTATGCGGCCGAAAAGGTGCGGGCCGAGGCCGCCAACCAGGCCAAGAGCGAATTCCTGGCCAACATGAGCCACGAGCTGCGCACGCCGCTGAACGCCATCAACGGGTTCTCCGAGATCATGCTCGGCGAGATGTTCGGACCGCTGGGCGACGCCCGCTACAAGAGCTACGCGCAGGACATCCTGAGTTCCGGCCAGCACCTGCTGGCGTTGATCAACGACGTGCTCGACATGTCCAAGATCGAAGCGGGCAAGATGAACCTGCGGTTCGAACCCCTGCGCCTGGAGGAGCTGGTCGAGGACACCATGCGCCTGATCACCAACCGCGCGGAGAGCGCGGGCCTGGAGATGGTGATCCGCATCGCGCCGCTGCCTGAGATCGAAGGCGACTATCGGGCGCTGAAGCAGATCCTGCTCAACCTCCTTTCCAACGCCGTGAAGTTCACCCCGCGCGGCGGACAGATCACCGTCAGTGCGGAAGGCCGCGGCGAGCCGGGCGCCGACCGCGTTCGGGTGAGCGTCTCCGACACCGGCATCGGCATTTCCGCCGAAGACATGGCGCGCCTGGCCCGTCCTTTCGAACAGATCGAGAGCCAGCAGGCCAAGACCCAGCAGGGCACGGGCCTGGGCCTGGCGCTCACCAAGTCGCTGGTGGAGATGCACGGCGGCGTGCTCGAGCTCGAGAGCACGCCCGGCGAAGGCACCACCGCCAGCTTCATCCTGCCGGTGCGGCAAAGTGCGATCGACCAGGAAGGTCACACCTTCGCGGCGGCGTGACCGCGCGCGCCGCGCCGGTCGCGTCAGGACGCGCCGGCGACGATCGCCAGCACCGCTTCGCCGTATCGATCGCGCTTGCCCTGGCCAACGCCGTTGATCGCCATCAGCTCGCCCGCCGCCCTGGGCTTGCTGCGCGCGATCTCCGCCAGGGTCCGGTCGTGGAAGATCACATAGGGCGGCACCGACTGCTCGGCGGCCTGCGACCGGCGCCAGGCGCGCAGGGTCTCGAAGAGGGCCGTGTCCTCGGGCGCGAGGGTTTCGCTCGTCGCCCGGCGACGGCCCCGCGCCGATCTCGGCGCGTCCTTGGCCTCCAGCGCCCGCCGCATGGTCACGCGCCGCTCGCCGCGATAGACCGCGCGGACCGCCTCGCCCTCCCCAAGCCCGATCAGCGGTCGTCCGTCATTGGCGTCCTCCAGCAGCAACCCCTCGAAGAGCAGCTGGTCGATCAGGTCGCGCCAGGCCGCGGCGCTGAATTCGCGGCCGACGCCGAAGGTGGTCAGCCCCGTCTCGAAGCTCGAGGGATCCTTGGTCTTGCCCAGCAGATGGTCGACGATCCGGCCGCGTCCGAACCGGCCCGCCAGGCGGTGCGCGGCCGACAGCGCCTTCTGGGCCGCCTCGGTGGCGTCGACCCCTTCCACCGGATTGACGCAGAGATCGCAGACGCCGCACGGCTCGACGTCCTCCTCGCCGAAGTAGCGGCGCACGGCGGCGGCGCGGCAGCCGGTTCCCTCCAGCATGGCGTAGAGCTGGCGCACCTTGCGCACCTGCACCTGGCGCACCTCGTCGGGCAGATCGCGGCTGGCGATCCGGCGCATGGCCCAGTTCATGTCTGCAGGGCTGTAGAGGGTGATGCCCTCCGCCGACGCGCCATCGCGCCCGGCGCGGCCGATCTCCTGCCAGTAGGCCTCGATCGAGGCGGGCGGGTCGGCATGGATGACGAAGCGGACGTCCGGTTTGTCGATCCCCATGCCGAAGGCGATGGTGGCCACGATCACTGCGCCGTCCTCGGCCAGGAACCACGCCAGGCGCTCGGAGCGGACGCGCTTGTCGAGCCCGGCGTGATACGCCTTGGCGGCGACCCCCTGGGCGGCCAGCTCCTGCGCCAGCGCCTCGCAGCCTTCCCGCGACCCGGCGTAGACGATGCCCGAGCGGCCGGCCCGCTGGCCCAGGAGCTCGGCCACCCGCCGCCCGCCCCGGTGCTTGCGCTCGGCCGCCAGCGCCAGCTCCGGCCGCTCGAAGCTGGCCACGAACTCGCGCGCCTCGCCCAGCCGCAGCTCGGCGCGAATATCGTCGCGGGTCCTGGCGTCGGCGGTGGCGGTGAAGGCCAGGCGCGGCACGTCCGGGAACAGCTCCGCCAGGCGCCCCAGCGCCCGGTAGTCCGGCCGGAAGTCGTGACCCCACTGGCTGACGCAATGGGCCTCGTCGATGGCGATGATCGAGAGCGCCTGGCCCCGCAGGCGGCCCAGGGTCGCGCCGGACATCAGTCCCTCCGGCGCCACGTAGAGGAGGTCGAGCGCGCCGGCGTCGATCCGCCGCCAGGTCTCCTCGCGCTCTTGCGGCTCGATGTTCGAATCCATCCGGGCGGCCGCGACGCCGGCCTGCTTCAGCGCCTCCACCTGGTCGCTCATCAGCGCGATCAGCGGCGAGACCACCAGGCCAAGGCCCGGCCGCAGCATCGCCGGGATCTGGAAGCAGACGCTTTTGCCCCCGCCCGTCGGCAGCACCGCCAGCGCATTGCGCCCGGCCAAAGCCTCGCCGATCACCTGGGCCTGCAGCCCGCGGAACTCGGCGTGACCGAAAATCCGGCGCAGGACGTCTCGAGCTTCGGCGAGGGAGGGAGTCACCACGCCGCCTTATGGCAGCGCCCGCCCAGCGCTGGAAAGGCCGACGGTTAACCTTGCTTTACCATTCCTCAATCGGCTGGAGCCACTGATGGGCTTGGGCTATGAGCGCCAGTGGGGACGGGCGCTGGGCGCAGGCGCAGTAGGAACGACGTCACGATGGCCATTGGTCCAGGCGCGCCCCGCGCCAGACGCACGCCGCTTCAGGCGCTGTTCTACTGGACGGTGGTCCTGGGCGTCTGGGGACTGATCTTCATCGTCGGCTTCCTCGCCGTCTTCGCCACCGACCTGCCCGACACCTCCAAGCTCTACGACGTCAAGCGCCAGCCCTCGATCTCCTATCTGGACCGGTCGGGCGCCCTGGTCAGCGTGCGCGGCAGCCAGGACTCGCCCCCGGTGGATATCGACCAGCTGCCGCCCTACGTGCCGGCCGCGTTCGTGGCCATCGAGGACCGGCAATTCTATCACCACTTCGGCTTCAACCCCTGGGGCATGATCCGCTCGGAGGCCTTCAATCTCGGCCATCCGGGCGCGCCCCTGCGCGGCGGCTCGACCATCACCCAGCAGCTGGCCCGCAACCTCTTCCTCACCCCCGCACAGAGCATCCGCCGCAAGACCCAGGAGCTGATCCTGGCGGTCTGGCTGGAGACCAAGTTCAGCAAGAAGCAGATCCTGGCGCTGTATCTCAACCGGGTGAACTTCGGCGGCGGCGCCTATGGCATCGAGGCGGCCTCTCAGCGCTACTTCAACAAGCCGGCCGCCCAGCTGACCCTCGGCGAGGCGGCGCTGCTGGCGGCGACCATGAAGGGGCCCACGCGCTACAACCCCGCCGCCAACAGCGATCGCGCCGCCAAGCGCGCCACGGTGGTGATCGACGAGATGCTGCGCATGGGCGCCATCACCGCGTCCCAGCGCGACGCCGCTTTCGCCCAGCCGGTGCACGTCTCGGCGACGCTCGCCAGCCAACGGGCGCAGTACTTCACCGACTGGCTGGACGCCCAGGTGCGCGCGCTGCTCGGCAAGGAGCCCACGGAGGACATCGTGGTGGAGACCACCCTGGACCTGCCGATCCAGGCGGCGGCCGAGCAGGCCCTGCGCACCGGCGTCGCTGGCCATCTGGGCCAAGGCGTGCAGCAGGGGGCGCTGGTCGCCCTCGACGGCGAGGGCCGCATCCGCGCCTATGTCGGCGGCGCCTCCTACGCCGACAGCCAGTTCGACCGCGCCACCCAGGCCCAGCGGCAGGCCGGCTCGGCGTTCAAGCCGTTCGTCTACCTCACCGCCATGGAAGCGGGCCGTACGCCGAACGATCCGGTGGTCGACGAGCCCCTCACCATCGGCGACTGGCAGCCGAAGAACTACACCGGCAAGTATCTAGGCCCGATCACCCTGCAGACGGCGCTGGCGCAGTCGATCAACACCGTCGCCGCGCGCCTGGCCAATGACGTGGGCACGACCAACGTCGCCGCCACCGCCCATCGGCTGGGGATCACCTCGCAGATCCAGACCGATCCCTCGATGGCCCTTGGCGCGGTCGAGGTCTCGCCGATCGAGATGGCCCAGGCCTACGACGCCTTCGCCAACGGCGGCTATCGGGTCCATGCCTACGGCATCGAGCGCATCCGCACCGCCAGCGGCCAGGTGCTCTACGACCACGGCGTCGAGAAGACCGCGCAGGTTTCGGTGATCGGCTCGCCCGCCTTGCCGGAAATGAACCAGATGCTGCGCCAGGTGATCGCGGCCGGCACTGGTGCGCGGGCCAAGGTCGGCGGCTATGACCTCGCCGGCAAGACCGGCACCACCAGCGACTATCGAGACGCCTGGTTCATCGGCTACACCGGCGGCTTCGTCGCCGCGGTCTGGGTGGGGCGCGACGACAACACCTCGATGAAGCGGGTCACCGGCGGGGGCGCGCCGGCGGAGATCTGGCGCAACTTCATGACCGCCGCCCTGCCGCGCCTGCAGGCCCAGGCGATCCCAGGCGGGGTGCTCGCGCCCACGACGGGCGATGCGATCGGCGATCTGCTCTCTGGCGGCAATGGCGTCGTTCCGACCCCGGAGGCCCCCGGGCCGGACGCCCCTGAAACCGTCGGTCCTCCGCCGGCGCGGGCTAGCCCCTCGACCGCGCCGCCGTTCTAGATCCTGATGAGGCGAGGCGATTCCGCCTGACCGCATCGTGCTCTAGGGGCCGAACCCGTGCAGCGCCGACCCTTCGACGCGCAGCCAGACGCGGTGCGGCCGCTCGTCGCCGATCAGGCGCCGGGTGTGGGCCCAGAACTTCGGGCCATGGTTGGCTTCCAGCAGATGGGCGCACTCATGGGCGGCGACGTAGTCGGCCACCGCCACCGGGGCCAACGCCAGGCGCCAGGAGAGCCGGATGCCGGCTGGCCGCCCCCGCTGCGCCGGCGTGCAGGAGCCCCAGCGCGTTTGCGCGTCGACGATCGAGAGCGCCGGCGCCTCGACCCCCAGCGCGGCGCAATGGACCTGGCAGCGCGCCTCGAACCAGGCCCTGGCCTCGCGCTTCAGCAGCTGGACGATCGCCCGCGCGTAGGCCTCGTCGTCCGCGCGCAGGGGCATTCGGATCCCACGCTCCCAGACCGCGGATTCCAGGCTGGCGCGGGCTGGCGCGCGACCAAGGCGGCAAGTCTCGCCGAAGACGGCGATCTCCACGCCGGGCGCAAACCGGCGCGGCGCCGGCAGGTCGGCGAGCCGCTGGGCGATCCAGACCCGCCGCTCGAAGGCGAACGCCGCCGCGTCCGCCAGCCGCCGTGCGCTGGGCGCGATGGCCAGCACTTCGCCGCGCGCGCGGTCGAGCCGCAGGCTGATCCGCCGCGCCCGCCCGCTCACCTTCAGGCGCACCCGCGCGCCCTCCAGTTCGACAAGGTCGCCGTCGGCATGGCGAATCGGGCGGTTGAACATGTCCTCAACTACGAGGTCCCTGGAGACGCGTTAAGGCGCCAGGGTTCGCGAAGGCCCGTCATGGCGTAAAATTGATGAAGTGCTTCGCCCACTCCGGCGTGCGCCCCGGCCTGACATAGAGATGGGTGTTCTCCGAAAAGCTTCCCATCACCAACTGTTCCAACCGTCCGAGCGCATGAAGGCTGTTCTTCGAGAATAGACTTATGTGTCCGTTTCTCGGGGAAGCATACCACCAGTTCAGCCGCTGATTTTTCGCGATATGTCCGTCCGAAACCAACGTAGAGAAGATGATTACACCCGAGTCGTTGAGCAATGACGTCAGCGTCGATATCAATTCTCTGGGGTTGGAGACGTGTTCAAAGACCTCAAACGCGGAGATGAGATCGAACTTGCCAGCCCCAGCCAGGTCGGCGCCGCCGCCTCCGTAGGGATCGCAAGATTGGGAACGCCAGCCGGCCTCCCGAAGCAGCGAACTGAGCAAGCCGTTGCCGCCGCCGTAGTCCAAGTGGTTGATTTCCGGGGCGGAGCTTCCGATCAGATTGGACAGGAACGCGGCGTTCCCGCGGGGTCTCACGTCCAGATAGTCCGGATCTATCTCGGCATAGTCCGCGTTGTAGATCCTTCGCGAAAATTCTTCGGGGGTCCATTGGCAGATCGAGGGAGCAAAACAAAACCCGCAGTATTCACACAGGTAGTAATAGATCGGGGTTCCCGAGAGAGGCAGGAATTTGCTCCTGTATTCTTCGCACGACTTGTTGAAATCAACGACATCCAGCGGTGCGCAATCGTCGCCACAGACGGGACAGTCGCACTGCGGTCGCCACGCGGCGTCGCCGTGAGATAGGGCGCCAGGGATTGGCAGGTCAGTCATCACGGTCCCTATCCAGCGCCCCTGAGGGCGTTATTCGATCGATCATCGGCGACAATGCGTCTTTCACCGCCTCGACCACCGAGGCCCAGTCGCCGGGGACGGGCTGGCGGAACAGCCGCGCGCTCGGGTACCAGGGACTGTCGGATCGATCCTGAAGCCAACGCCAGTCGGCGTTAAAGGGCAGCATGATCCAGACCGGCGCGCCGATCGCTCCGGCGAGATGGGCCACGCTGGTGTCGATGGTGATGGCCAGGTCCAGTTGTTCGATCAGCGCGGCGGTCTCGTCGAAGTCCCCCAGCTGGTCATCGTATCGGGTGAATCCCCGCGCCTGCGCCAGGGCCGCAGCGTCGTCGGGCCTGACCTCCCGCTGGAGGCAGATCCAGTCCGCGTCCGCTTCGAACAGCGAACGCAGCATCTCCGCCGGGATGGATCGGTTGGCGTCGTTCCGGTGCTTGGGGTTGCCGCGCCAGGCGAGGCCGACGCGCGGCCGCCTCCTTGGTCCGAGCCGCTCCTCCCAGGCGCGCCGAAGCGTGTCGTCGGTCTCGAGGTAGCGCCGTTCGGATGGAATCGTTTCCAGCGTGGTCCCAAACGCCAGCGGCAGGCTCATCATCGGAGTGTGGCAGTCGAACTCGGGAAGCGGTTCATTCTCGCTCACCACCATGACGCCAGGGCTCAGCCGCTGGAACAGTCGCCTCAATGGCGGCTTTGTCGACAGGATCGCGCGGGCGCCTCGCGCTCCGACCAGCTTGACGTATCGGCAGAGTTGGATCGAATCGCCGAATCCCTGCTCGTGGGTGAGCAGCAGGGTCTTGCCGGCGATGTCGAAGTCGCCGAGCCATTCGGGCTGGGGGTGCGACTCCACCTCGACCGGCGCGTTCTTGAACCGGCGCTGCTCGAAGAGGCGCCAGCCAGGATCGAAGCGCCCGAGTTTCAGGTGCGCGAGGCCCATGCCAAAGAGCGAGTCAGCGTGGTCGGGCCTGAGCGCGATCGCCGCTTCATAGCTGACGATGGCCGCCTCGTTGTCGCCCAATTGGCTGAAAGCGAGGCCGCGGTTGTAGTGGGCGTCGGCGTAGTCTGCCTTCAGCGCGATGGCCCTGTCGAAACATGCGATCGCTTCGCCATAGCGCCCGGTCTCGGCGAAGACGTTGCCAAGATTGTAGAGCGCCTCGGCGTAGTCCGGCCGCAGCGCAAGCGCGCGCTCGAAGCTTTCCTGCGCCTCGGCGTAGCGCTCCAGGTCGCTCAGCGCCGCCCCGGTGTTGTTGTGCGCCTCGGGGTAGTCTGGCTGCAGCTCCAGGGCCTGGGCCAAGCTGGCGAGCGCCTCGCCGCTCCGCTTGAGGCGTCTGAGCACCGCGCCGCGATTGCCATGGGCGGTTGCGAAATCCGCCCTGAGCGCGATCGCCCGATCATAGGCGTCGATCGCCTCGTCAGCGCGGTCCAGGGCGTTCAGCGTATTGCCGCGGCTGTAGTGGGCGTCCGCGTCGCGCGCATTGAGCGCGATCGTCTTGTCATAGCTGACGATCGCCTCGCCGTGACGGCCGAGTTCGCTGAGCCCCAGGCCGCGGTTGTAGTGGGCCTGGGCGAAGTCAGCTCGGAGCGCGATCGCGGCGTCATAGCCCGCCACCGCCGCCTCGAACCGGCCGAGAGTCTTCAGCACATTGCCGCGATTGTAGTGGGGCTGAGCCAGCTCGGGCTTGAGCGCGATGGCTTGGTCGTGTCCGGCGAGGGCCTCGCCTGGGCGGCCAAGGTCGGCCAGCGCATTGGCGCGGTTGCTGTGCGCCTGGGCGAAGGCGGGGTCGAGGGCGATGGCCTTGTCGTAGGTGGCCAGCGCCTCCTGGTGGCGGCCTAGCGCGCTCAAGGTGTTGGCGCGGTTGTAGTGGGCGTCGATGTGGTCGCCATTGAGGGCGATCACGGCGTCGTAGTCCGCCAGCGCCTCGTCCAGCCGTCCAAGCTCGCTCAGCAGGTTGGCTCTGGCGAAGGGGACGTAGGGCCGGCTGGAATCGAGCTTGATCGCCGTTTCGTAGCTGGCCAGGGCCTCGTCGGTCCGGCCAAGGCCCTTCAGCGTATTGCCGCGGTTGTAGTGGGCGTCGGCGTAGTCGGGCTTCAGGGCGATGGCCCGCTCGTAGCTCGCCAGCGCCTCGGCGGGACGCTTCAGATCG
>JBIOEF010000119.1:0-9323 GCA_044445785.1 Caulobacterales bacterium | reverse complement strand
GGGGCGCATAGGTCCCGAGCGTGGACGCGGCGCCCGCCGCGCGGACCGGCGAGCGCGACCAGAGGCCGCCGCGCGCCAGCACCGTCATCAGTGCATCCTCGTCCATGTAGCCGACGCCCCGGGCTCTTTCGCTGAAGCCGCCGCCTCTGACGCCGAGCACCAGCACGGCGGGGTAGGGGCCGACGTTCAGTGAGCGGACGACCGCGTCGGCGCTGCGGGCGTCGACCATGGCGAAGTGCGCGTGGCCGGCCAGGGCGTTGAAGGCCGGGCAGCGCGCGGCGTTGGCCAGCAGCGCCTGGCAGGCGCTGCAGCCCGGCGCCACGGCCATCAGCACCACCGGCTGGCCGTCGGCGTTGGCTGCGCGCAGCGGGCCGCCGACGTCGCCGAAGGTCCAGCCGACGCGGCTCTCCGGCAGCTGCAGGCGCAGGGCCGGGATCACCGCGGTCGGTCCGGCGGCCTGGGCCACGCCGAAGCCCGCCAGCCAGCCAGCGCTCAGCAGAGCCAAGATGCTTGCGATGGCGCCCGCGCGCCGCGACCTATGCCTCACGCGCTGGCCGCCGCCGTGGCGCGGCGCTGCAGGCCGTGTTCGCCCAGCCGCCACCTGAACTGATCGAACCGGTCCTGGCCGAAGAACGGCTCGCCCTCGAAGACCATCAGCGGCACGCCCCAATGGCCGGCGTCGCGCTGCTCGGCCTGGCTGGTCTCGATCACCGCGTTCAGGCGCTCGGCGTCCGCTTCCACCGCCGCTTCCAGCGCTTCGGGGTCGAGGCCCGCGCGCCTCGCCGCGCCGGCCAGGTGGTCGCCCTCGTGCCAGTCGTCCACGGCGCCGCTCCAGATCAGCCGGCTGACTTCGTCGAGATAGGCGAGGCCCCGCCCGCGCTCGGCCGCCGCCACGCCGCGCTGGGTCAGGCGGTGGATGTACGGCTGGTCCTTCGGGTAGGTCCGCGTCGCCATGTCCATCCTGACCGGGTCCGGCCGCGGCCAGCGGAACGGCAGGCCCAGGAACTTGGCCTCCCGGTGGGTGTCGATCAGCAGGTAGCGGCCCCAGAGCGGATCGCGGGTGTCGAAGAACTCCGGCGTCCGCACCGCCAGCGGATACACCGGCCGCACGTTGGCGCGCACGTCATAGTCCGCCTCCAGCGCCAGCAGCCGGGGCATGACCAGATACGAATAGGGCGATCGGAACGACCAGAATAGGTCGTAGGTCAGCGTCATGCGGTCTCCTGGCCGGCCGTTTAGCAGCGCCGCACGATTTGCCACGGCCGGCGCGCGCGCGCCATGGCCTCAGCGGTGGCTCTGGCGCTTCAGGCTGTGGATATAGGCGCCGATGTCGCCCACCTGGTCGAGGTCGAGCTCTTCGGGCGGCATGCTGATCTGGCGCATGTGTAGCTGCGACATGCGCCGCTGATAGCTGATGGCGTTGTAGTCGAAATGCATCTCCCGAAACGCCGGCGCGCTCACCCAGTGGCTCTCGCCGGTCAGCCCCAGGCCGTGGCAGCTGCCGCACGCCTGCTGGGCCAGGGCCTCGCCGCGCTGGGCCGCGGCGACGTCCGCGGGGCGGGTGTCCAGGGGCGCGCCGCCCCCGGTGGTGCAGCCGGAGACCATGATCGCCGAACTGGCGAGCGCCAGCCCCACGACCCGCGCGACGATCGACGCTTGCCGGTTCACGGGGCCGGTCGCCGGCGCTGGAAGAGCTTGTCGCGCACCGCCCGCGCCGACTTTGGCGCGACCAGCAGGTGCGATCCGAACGCGAAGGCGATCAGGCCGACCATGCCCAGAAGCAGCAGGCCGGGAAGGCCGATCTTGTAGATGTAGATCGCGTCAACCGCATGATCGCTCGTCTGGTAGAAGACGAACACCAAAAGGGCCGCGCCGACCGCGCCGATCGCCAAGCCCATCAACCTGGATGTCCACATTTCATGCATCCCATAGTCAGGGGAAAGCTGCGCCGTGTTCAGGATCCGCGCCTTGATCTCCCTCAAGCCGGCCAACGCGGCCGCAATCTCCACGCTTGCCTTCCGCCGCGTCCTGACGGGAAGGTCGGCCGACAGATGCGAGGAGACGGCGCCATGGAAAGCCAGGTGATCACCGAGTTCGGCAAGCCGCTGCAGCGGCTGGAGACGCCGACGCCGACGCCAACGGGGACGCAGGTTCTGGTGCGCGTCGAACACTGCGGCGTCTGCCACTCCGACGTCCACATCCACGACGGCTATTTCGACATGGGCGGGGGCGCCAAGCTGCCGATGGGCAATCTGCCCTTGCCACATACGCTCGGCCACGAGGTCGCCGGCGAGGTGATCGCGCTCGGCCCCGATGCGGCCGGCGTGAAGGTGGGCGACCACCGGGCGGTCTATTCCTGGATCGGCTGCGGCGCCTGCGCGGCGTGCCTGCGGGGCGAGGAGAACTACTGCAACCAGCCGCGCAACCTCGGCTGCTCGGCCGGAACGCCGGGCGGCTACGCCAGCCACGTGTTGGTCCCGCACCCGCGCTACCTGATCGACTACGGAGCGACCCCACCGGCGCTGGCCGCCACCTACATGTGCTCTGGCCTCACCGCCTATGGGGCGATGAAGAAGCTGCCGGCGCTGGGGCTCAAGGACGAGGTGCTGGTGATCGGCGCCGGCGGCGTCGGCATGATGGGGATCCAGTTCGCCAAGCACCTCTTCGGCAAGGGCCCGCTGGTGGCCGACATCGACGAAGGCCGGCTGCAGGCGGCCATGGGGGCCGGCGCCAAGGCGGTCTACAACACCAAGGACCCGGCGGCCGCCGGCCAGCTGATGGCAGACACCGAGGGCGGCGCGGTCGGCGTGGTCGACTTCGTGGGCTCGGAGGCGACCTTCGCCTTCGCCAGCCAGACTGTGCGGCGGGGCGGGCGGATCGTCATCGTCGGCCTCTTCGGCGGCGCCATGTCGATGCCGATCCCGATGTTCCCGTTCCGTGCGCTGACCATCGGCGGCTCCTATGTCGGATCGCTCGCGGAGGCGCAGGAGATGATGGCCCTGGTCCGCGCCGGCCAGATCGACCCCATCCCCGTCCGCGAAGCCCCGCTATCCGCCGCCAACGAAATCCTCACCGACCTGAAGGCGGGCAAGGTGATCGGCCGGGTGGTGCTGGCGCCTTAGGGGCAGGCTGAGTCCCGCCTGTTTTAGTGGTGGTCAGCAGATAGGGAGAGTGTCAGGCTTGCTCTGAGGAGGCCTTTCGATGACCAGTCTATTTGACGAGCTTGCGCGGCGGGCCAGAGACCACGTCCGTTGGCTCGACGATCTCACAAACGACAACCCTTGGCGCGCTGAATTGCTCGGGTGGATCAAGGAGAACGCCGGCTTGGCGCGTGACCATGTGCGCCTCCATCGAGGCGCGATGGAGCCCGAATGGGTGACAAACGCCCTTGCAATGGCCCACGAGGCACAGACCTAGTCGGCTACTCCTTCGACTTTGGCGATCCGCGAGAGACCGGTCACCAACTTCCCGTGGTTGTATGGCGATGCGGAGGCGCCAAATCAGCTAGCGCGTGCCCTCAGACCTCGACGACAACCTCTTGCGGCACTTCGGCGGCAATTGCCTGCTCAATCTCGGCGTAGAGGTCTACTTCGGTGTCGCCACCATCTAGAGTGATGACAAGGCTGTAGCGGGCAGTTTGATGTGCGATGTCGGCCGATCGAGACTGCTTCCACCAACCCCCAACCGGGAAGATCGCCACGCAATCACGTTCAATCAGGTCTGCCGCCGTGCAGCGCCACTCGTCGCTGTGCAGAGAGCCTGCTGACACAGCCCTCGCGCCCAAGAGGCGCGCATTGTCGACTTCTGCCAGGTTGAAGTCGTCTGCCGGTGCCTCGGCCAATTCACTAAGACGACGTTGGAAGACAGCTACTGACTCACCCTTTCTGCGGAGGTCGAACCGCAAGCCGAAGGATCTATAACGGGCCGGAGAGAGAGGCGCGTCAGCGCTAGGATTGGGGTCTATGAAATAGGAGAGCGTTATCCGAAGTCGCACCATGTGCTGGGCAAGTTCAGCCAGCGCGCTTTTGGGCCAAGGAAGCTGGTAGACATGCAGTGCATTCATCTGGGCAGTGCCCTTGACTAGCCGGTAGGGCTGCAAGGCCTCCTGCGAGATCAACGCTAGTGACGATGCGGTAGATTGGCGCGCCCGGACCAAATTTGGGCGTCCGTATCCGAACCGGCGGGCCATCTTGAGTCGCTCCCCCTTCTGTGGGGTCTGGTCGAAGGCCGCCTGCATGGGCGCGGTCCACCTCGCGCTGTGAACGAGCAACGCCCGCACTGTCTCCGGCCAATAGCTCGGATTGTCTGCGTGCACGCGAGCGGCCATGCCCGCAACCTGTGCGGCGGCTGCGCTCGTGGCCCAAGCAGTCGCTAGCGGCGCGTTGATCACATCGTGCCCAGTCGTGAGGAGTGAGAGCGAGTCTAGACCGCTCCAAAGGCTGGAGTCTGCTGGGTCCACGCCTCGGTTGCCCGCCTCGAACACCAGCTCCGGCTTGATCGGCGCAACATTTCGATTCCAGGCGGCCGACACCCTGCTGTACGGGCTGAGGTCGTCGACACCAACAGCGCACGTCCAGTCATCATGGCCCGCCTCGGTGATTTCAGCCTTCTCGGTTACGCCGCCAACGGTCAGGGCGTTCCACGACTGTCCAGGGTCCTCCACCTCGTACGAGTCCCAGTCCTCCATGTCGTCTTTGTTTAGCCCGTCGGGGATATTTCCCGCCGCAATCACAAACAACCGTCGGCGCCGATCGGCGACTGCTGCGGCATCGGACCCGAAGGCTGACTGATCGATAGCGGCGCTCCAGCTAGATGCACGTGGTCCGCTCACGCTGTCCTGGCCGATGGCAAGACAAAAGACCCGCGCACGTGCCGGGTTAGCGATCTCCGGCCGGGCTACCGCCTGCAGGGTGATCAGGCCATAGCTCTCTGGCGCGTTCGCGGGAAAGGGTGTTGGCGGAAGCACCTTCACGGACTCTAGAGATATCTCCATCGGTATAGGCATCAGCGACTGGATCGGGGTGATGAGGTCCCCATAGAGGACCAGCCCGGCGAGTTCCGTGCCATGGCCTTTGCTGTCGTCGGTGCCCCAAGCCGCCTGGACCGTGTGCAGATCTTCCTGAGCGAGCAGCGGTTCGATCAGCGGATGCGCCCGGTTTACCCCAGTGTCGAGCAGGCAAACCGAGGGCGCGTTCTCACCGCGGATATCCTGCAAGAAATCGTGAAGCGCCGCGACCCAGTCATCCTGATCAGTCCGTGATTCACCCTGGAAGAACGCTGCAGTGTCACGGCCTCGGCGGAGTTCCGCCACCGCATCTATACTGCTGACGAGACGCGCCATGGCCGAGGCCGTCGCCTGTACAAAGACAACTTCGCGCTCGGGAAATCTTAGACGATCGTCCGAGACCGGCAGTCCCAAAGCCATCGCTTTGACTTCCAGATTTTGGACCCGATCGAGCCAACACCAACATTCCCACCAGTCAACGGCCAGCCCGGCCGGGAGTGGGCGGTTGTCGACCCAAAGGGACTCCAAACGGGCTGCTGAGAACCGGTCGATTGCGGCAAACCGCGCCTTGTTGACCGGCTCGCCTTTGCCCGTTCTTTCGCGCCCGTATTCAGTGAGCTTTTCTTCTAGGTAGAGACGCGCCTCGTCTGGCACGAAGATCGCAGCTGAGACGCGCCCCTCAGGGTCGCGCTTGGCCGCCGCCAGGCGCATATCCTGGCGCTTCCACTCCAGGTCGGGGAGGTTGGCATCTGGCGCCGTCTGGAACGCCAGATAGGCTCCCGGCACACCGACGACCTCCTGGCGCTGGCTTAGCAGGCTATCAGCATCCGCCCATGCCGCTGACACGCTTCGCTTAAGGGCCTCGGCGTGCTGCTCGAACGCCCGCCCAAAGTCGCCGCCACCAGCACCTCCGCCTCGGGGACGCTGATAGGGTGCCTCTGTGGCAAATCGTTCAACGCGCAGGTGGGGCCGGGGCTCGCCATCAGCCATTCAATTCGACGCCTCCCGCAAGGAGGCTGCACCTATTCGTTGAAAATGTCAGCCATCGCCTCGCGCATCCCGCGTCGCGCCTCCAAAGCCAGGATCACAGTCGCTTGGTCGACAGTCTTGCGATCGGCCAGAATCGCGTCGCGTAGCGCGTCTTCAACCGCGCGTGCGATTTCACCCTGACTGAGGCCTTGAGCGGTCGCGGCAACCGCGTTCCAGTTCAGTGCCTTGCCAGCGTATCTGCGCAGCCGTCTCTGGATCAGGTCGCGCGCCTCTTCAGCGTCGGGAAGACCGTATTCGATTATCTCATCAAAGCGCCGTATCAGCGCCCGATCCAGTAAGTCAGGATGATTCGTAGCTGCCACGATGAGGCTATCCGTGGCGTTGGGTTCCTCCAGGAATTGCAGGAAGGAGTTTAGGATGCGGCGTATTTCCCCTACGTCGTTTCCCGCAGATCTCTTGCCGCCGATAGCGTCGAACTCGTCGAACAGATATACCCCGCGCATTTGCGCGATCTGATCGAAGACCGCCCGCAACTTAGTCGCTGTTTCGCCCAGGAAACGCGTGATGACCGCGTCCAGGCGGATCGTAAACAGTGGTAGATTGAGCTCCCCCGCCAGCGCGCTTGCCGTCAAGGTCTTGCCCGATCCTGGCGGCCCCACCAGCAGCAGCTTTGAACTAGGCCTTAGAGCGTGTTCGCGTAAGCGGCCCCGAGCGATCTGCTGGCGAACCATGCGCTGCAGGCGATCGTGCACCGGGATCGTTAAGGTCATATCCAATAGGCGGGTCTTCGGTTGAGCTACCGTAATCAGCCCATCCAGATCACCCCTAGCCCTGGCGAGTATGCTGGTCGGTTGCGGGCTTGCTAGATTCGCCTTGGACACAGGGGCGTCCAGAAGCTTCCTCAGGGTCTGCGCGGTTTTGACGTGCCCTTGTCGCGCTTCGGTCGCGGCGATCTGCAACGCGATCGTTCGCACACGTTCGTCGTCGCCTTCAAGGTGACTAGCAAGCAGGGCTATGACCTGGGTTGCGGCGGGCATCGTTCCGAGTCGCTTTAGGGCGGTGACCGCCACCTTAGATCATCGCCGCTTCAGCGTTAACGTCGATTTACGCCCCAACCATGTATAGTCCTTCCTGCATATTTCTGGCAGCAGCCGCATGTGGATGCACGTCCGGCCGACTCTAAGCCTAGCTAGGCGACCAGCACTCGGCAGTTACGCAACATTCTGAATAACATACGGAATTCGTCGTCGATGGCCTGGCTCCCCGGGCAGGACTCGAACCTGCGACCCGCGGGTTAACAGCCTGCTGCTCTACCAACTGAGCTACCGAGGATCAGGCCATCGGACGAAGGCGCCGCTATTACGCTGGCCCCAGGCGCGGTGCAAGTAGTCTGCCAGCCGCCCTGGGACAAGAAGCAGCCCGGCGTTAGCCGGGCTGTTTAAGTTGATGATGGTGGGGTGTCTTCATGGAAGACGAGGGTGAAGGTGTGCTGCTATGGTTAAGGCGGAGTTAACGGTCTTCCGGGCGCCGCCAAGTACGCCGTGATCGCCGCCGAGACCTCCGCCGACGCCGTGAAGTCCACTCGCGGATGGCGGAACGGAACCCACTGAAACCGCTCGTACCAGAGCCGCCCGGCGTGTGGGGGCCCCGCGAAGTCGTAGTGGGCGAGGGGGCGCAGCGCCTCCCGCTCGGTCTCAACGTAGCCGAGGTTGCCGCGCTCGGAGGCGTAGAGCGCCAGGCGGCGGCGTTTGGCCGCGCGCTCGGTGTCGGTCAGCGTCAGCACCTCCTCGGCGCCGGTCGGCTGAGGGAAGGCGTGCGACAGCGCCTTGCCCCCCGCCAGGTTGTACTCGGCGAACTCGATGACGCTTAGCCCCTCGGCGGCGAATCGCGCGGCGAGCGCGCTCGCGCCATCGTGGTCCGGGTTGCCGCCCTCGTAGGCGGGCGCCCACAGCTGGTCGATGGCGTGAGCGAGGGTCGCCGCCCGGACCTCCGCCTCCGCCTCCGCCAGCTCGCGCCAGAGCCGCCGCGCCGGCCGCGCCGAGCGGCCTACGACGGCGACTCCCAGGTCGGCGGCGGCGGCCTCCGACTCGGCCCGCCGCGTCGCCGCCATCGCCTCGAACCCCGGCCGATCCCACGGCCACAGCGTCTCGCGATCGAGACACCCGTGCGTCAGGAAGAGCACGTGGACCGCCGCGCCGGCGGCGATCGCCCGGCCGATGGCGGCGCTGCAGGCGACCACCTCGTCGTCCGGATGGGGCGCCAGGATCAGGACCCGCTGGCCGAAGAGCACGCTCACAAGTTAGGCGGTCAGTTCCGCGGCGACCGGCGCTTCGGCGGCCTCCCGCCAGACGGCGTAGAGGTCCTCGGCCAGCACGTCGCGCCAGCTGGCCAGGTGCGCGCGCGAGTATTCCAGCGCCGCGGCGCGCATGTATTTGCGCCCGCAGGCGTCCAGGCTGATGCGGCGCAGCGCCTCGGTCCACGCCGCCACCCCGCCATGCACCGTGCGCATCGCCGGGGTGTGGTTGAAGAGCTGGGCGACGCCGCTCTTTTCCGAGACCAGCACCGGGCAGCCGCTGGCCATGGCCTCGACCCCGACCATGCTGCGGATCTCGACCTCGGACGAGAGCGCCACCAGATCGACGCTGGCGTAAAGCCGGGCCAGCTTCCAGGGCTGCACGAAGCCGGCGATGGTGGCGGCGGACCCGAGCTTCCTGCGGATTTCGGCCTCCGCCGGGCCGACGCCGGCGGTGATCAGGTGCAGCGGCAGCCCCTGGGCGCGCAGCGTCGCAATGGCGTCCACCAGGGTGTGGATGTTCTTGCCGATGTCGAGGCGCCCGACGAACAGCACCAGGATGCGGTGCTTGGGCAGGCCGAGTTCGGCCTCGATCCGGGCCCGATCCGCCCGGTGAGGGCCGAACAGGCGCTTGTCGACGCCAAGCCGCAGGTGGCTGACCCGCGAGCGGCCGAGGATGCTCTCGGCCAGGGCATGGTCCTCGGCGCGGGTGGCGGCCACGAAGGCGCAGCGCCGCACGTGCTGCAACAGGCGCTCGTCCATGCGTCGGCCCTGGCGCTCGGGCAGCTTCCAGTCGTCGATCATCTTCCTCGCCGGCCAGCTCGCGCCAAAGCGGGCCTCGATGGTCTGGCGGGTGAAGATGCGGGTGTAGGACGGCGTGTCGGTGTGGAACGAGGTGGTGAGCGGGATGCCGCGGCGGTGGCTGACGCCTTCGGCGGTCTTGGCGAAGGCGAAGAACGCGTCGGTGGTGTGGATCACATCGTAGGCGCCGAGCTCGCGGGCCAGGCGCGGGTGGTACGGCGCAAGGTCGGTGTG
>JBIOEF010000118.1:0-9527 GCA_044445785.1 Caulobacterales bacterium | reverse complement strand
CCGCCAGGTGCCGCGCCGCTTCCGGCCCGGCCTTGGCGTAGAGGGCCCGGCGATAGTCGGCGGGATCCTTGCCGGCCTTGTGGGCCAGCTGGTCGATGGTATGCTCCACGACGAAGGCGGTGTGGGTCGCGCCCACCGAGCGCCACCACAGCACCGGCACCTCAAAGTCCGGCACATAGACCTGGCCGTCCACCACCGGGGTCGCTTTCAGATAGGGCGAGCCCTTGACGCCCTCGACCGTCGAGGGATCAAGGCCGCTCTGGCCCGGAATGCCCTTGGACGGCGCCTGGGTGACGATGCGGTGCCGCCAGGCGGCGGGATAGCCGTCCTTGTCGGTCTTGACCGCCACCGTGTGCAGCACCAGCGGACGGTAGCGGCCGCCGGTCATGTCGTCCTCGCGGGTCCAGACCAGCTTGACCGGCCGAAAGCCGCCGACGTGCTTGGCGATGTGCACGGCTTCGACCACGTAGTCGGACTTGTTGTTGCCGCGCCGCCCGAACGAGCCGCCGGCTGGCAGCGTCTCGATCTCGACCGCGCCGGGCAGGGTCCCGACCACCATGGCGGTGTTGATCTGGTCGAGCGTCTGGATCTGCGACCCGAAGGTCAGCTTGACCTTGCCGCCGTCCACCTGCGCCACGCAGTTCATCGGCTCCATCGAAGCGTGGGCGAGGTAGGGGAAGTCGTAGGTCGCCACCAGCATGTTCGGCGGCGGCGGCTTGTCCCAGGGAACGTTGGCGTCGGCCGGCGGGGCCGCGCCGCGGTGCTCGAAGACCTGCCATTTGACGTCGCCGCCCGTGCCAAAGGCCACGTCGCGGTAGCGGGCGGCGAGGTCGTCGGAGCTGCGCTTCTCGGCCTTGGATTCGTCCCAGGTCACCTTCAGCGCGTCGCGCCCCTGCTTGGCGGCCCAGGTGTTCTGGGCGGTCACCGCCACGCCGGTGGGAATCTTGAAGACGTCGACCACGCCCGGGACTTTGCGCGCCGCGCTGTCGTCGAAGCTGGCGACCTTGGCCCCGAACCTGGTCGGGTGGGCGACCATGGCGGTCAACATGTTGGGCAGGTGGACGTCCTGGGTGTAGCGCGCGGCCCCCGTGGACTTGGCGACGGAATCCTTGCGGCGCACCCGATCGGTGCCGATCAGGGTGAAATCCTTGGGGTCCTTCAGCGTCGGCGTCTGCGGCGGGGCGACCTTGGCGGCGTCGGCCAGGAGGTCGGCGTAGGTCGCCTGGCGGCCGGAGGCGGCGTGGCTGACGACGCCGTTCTTCACTGTCAGCTGCGCCGCCGGCGCGCCGAACTTGGCCGCCGCGGCCTGGACGAACATGGCCTTGGCCGCCGCGCCGGCGTTGCGCAGCTGCTCCCAGGAATTGGCGATGGCGGAGGAGCCGCCGGTGCCCTGCACCCCTTGGCCGAGGTTGGCGTAGACCTTGGCGTTGGCCGGCGCCTGCTCGATCCGGATCTTGTCCCAGTCGGCCTCCAGCTCCTCGGCGACGATGGCCGCCAGGCCCGCGTGGTTGCCCTGGCCGAACTCGATGTGCTTGGAGACCACCGTCACCCAGCCGTCCGGTCCGATGCGGATGAACGGGCCGAAGGCGCCGAAGTCGACTTTCTTGACCCCGAGGCTGAGCATGTCCGCCGGCTTGCAGCCCACCAGCAGTGCGCCCCCGGCCGCCGTGGCGGTGACGATCAGCGCCCGCCGGGTGGGGGTGAAGTCCTTCGCCTGAGCGTTCATCGTCTTAAGCCGCCACGCCGGCGGCGTCTTTGATCGCCGCGCGGATCCGCTGATAGGTCCCACAGCGGCAGATGTTGCCGCTCATGGCGGCGTCGATGTCGGCGTCGGTGGGCTTTGGCGTCTTCGCCAGGAGCGCCACGGCGCTCATGATCTGGCCCGACTGGCAGTAGCCGCATTGGGGCACGTCGTGCTTGATCCAGGCGACCTGCACCGGATGGTCGCCGCCCAGGCCCTCGATGGTGGTGATCTTCGCGCCGGCGGGAATGGCGCCCAGCGGGATCTGGCAGGAGGGCTGGGGCTGGCCGTTCAGGTGCACGGTGCAGGCGTGGCACTGGGCGATGCCGCAGCCGTACTTGGTGCCGGTCATGTTCAGCTCGTCGCGCAGCACCCACAGGAGCGGCGTATCCGGCGTCGTATCGACGCTGACGTCCTTGCCATTGATGTTCAGGGTCACGGCCATGGCGGGAGCTCCTCGGGCGCTTGGGTGATCAATGGTAAGCCGGTTCGGAGGCGCGTGGAAGCCGGCCGCCCAGGCTGACGTAGGCATGAAATCGCGCTCGGCAAGCGGCCGCCGGCGGGGTATCGCTCGCCGAGACCACCGTCGTTCCCGCAAGGAGTTGCTCGTCGATGCGCGCCGTTCTCTTCGCCCTCGTGATCCTGACGCCCGGCGCCGCGTTCGCCGATGGGGGCGCGGACGCCTTCAACACCAACTGCGGCGCCTGTCATGGACTGGACGCGACCAGCACGCCGCTGGCGCCGGGCCTGAAAGGGATCGCCGGGCGCAAGATCGCCAGCCTGACCGACTTCGACTACTCCGACGTGCTGAAGGCCAAAGGCGGGACCTGGACCGACCAGGCGCTGGACGCGTTCCTGACCGACCCCTCGACCTTCGCCCCCGGGACCAAGATGTTCGGCGGCGCGCCCGACCCGGTCCAGCGCAAGGCGATCATCGACTACCTGAAAACGGTCAAGTGACCGGCCCATGGAGGCCTTTCCCGCATTCTTCCCCTTAAGCGGCCGGCGGATCGTCATCGCCGGGGAAGGCGAGGGCGCGGAGGCCAAGGTGCGGCTGCTGGCCTCCTCGCCGGCGACACTGACGCGGGTGACCGGTGCGGCGGCGCTTGAGCCGGAAAGCTACGCCGGCGCGGTGCTGGCTTTCGTGGCCGGAGACGACGAGGCCTTCCGCCAAGGCGCGGCGGCGGCGGCGCGGGCGGCGGGCGCGGCGGTGAACGTCGTCGACCATCCCAGCCTCTCCGACTTCCACGCCCCGGCGATCATCGACCGCGGTCAGGTGGTGGTGGCGATCGGCACGGCCGGCGCGGCGCCGATGCTGGCGGCGCTGCTGCGCGCGGAGCTGGAGGCGAAGATCCCCGAGGGCCTTGGCCGCATCGCCGCGTTGCTGGGGCGTTTCCGCGAGGAGATCCGCGCCGCTTACCCGGACCTGGCGCAACGGCGCGCGTTCCTGCGCGGCGTGCTGGAGGGGCCGGCGGCGCAGGCGGCGTCCGCTGGCGATGAAGCCGAGGCGGCGCGGCGCCTGCGGGCGGAGATCGCGGCCGGCGGCGCGGCGGCGGGGCGCGTCTGGCTGATCGTGGCGCCAAGCTCGCGGGACCTCCTTGCCCTGCGCGCCGCCAGGGCGCTGGCCATGGCTGACATCCTGGCGCTGGCCGAGGGCGTGGACGACGGCGTGGCGGCGTTGGCGCGGCGCGATGCAAGCTGGCGGACACTGGCTGATATCGACGACGACGCGTCGGCTGACGGCGCGCGCCAAGGCCTGCAGGTGGTGGTGGTGGCGGGGATAGCCGAGATCGAGCGGCGCGCGGCGGTTCTGGCCAGGCTTGGGGCGGCGCACGAGATCCTCACCCCGGCGGGGACGGCGTGAGCGTGCGGGGTCGGGGCTGGACTCAATCGCCCCCGATCCCCCTGCCTGTCATCCCGGCTGGAAGCTCGCGCCAGCGAGCTGGAAGGCCGGGATCTACTCAGCGCCGGCGGAGGAAGTAGGTCCCGGATAGCCCGCTGCGCGGTCTTCCGGGATGACAGACACTTATATAGTTGATTTTGATTGAGTATTAGCGCCACTTGAGTACTGACCCCACCTCCTAGCCGCTCGTCTCCCTGGTCGACTGCAGCTCGATGATGTTGCCCTCCGGATCGCGGACGTAGCACCAGGTGATCTCTTCGCCCGTGGCGATGGTGGTGGTGACCACCTCGCCTACCGCCGCGCCGCCGGCGGCGATGACCTCGGCCTGCGCGCTGGCCACTGAGTCCACCTGAAAGGCGATGTGGGCGAAGCCGGGCTGGTTGACGGCCGAGGGCGCGTGTAGAGCCGGCGGCTCGTACTGGAAGATCTCCAGCGTCGGGCCGTCCTCGCCCCCGCCCGGAAGCCGCAAGTGGACGCCCCAGGCTCGGGCGCCGGCGATCGCGGTCCCGCGCTCGAACGCCGCGCCCGCCAGATCGCGTTCCGGCGGGGCCAGCTCGCAGCCGAACACCTGGGCGTAGAACCGGGCAAGCGAGCGCCAATCCAGCGCGACGAGGTTGGTGTGGCGGTATTTGGCGCCCGCGATCATGCCTCCAGCGACCGCCCGCGGTTCTCCGGCAGGAAGAAGAAGCAGGCGACGACGCTGATGGCGATGAAGACCGCCGGGTACCAGAGGCCGGCGTAGATGTTGCCCGTGGCCACGACGATGGAGAACGAGGCCACCGGCTGGAAGCCGCCGATCCAGCCGGTGCCCAGGTGATAGGGGAGCGAGAGCGCGGTGTATCGCACCCGGGTCGGGAAGAGCTCAGCCAGCGCGGCGGCCATCGGGCCGTAGAGGGCGGTGGCGGCGATGGCCAGCAGGGTCAGCACGCCGGCCATCAGCCAGCCGTTGCGCCGCGCCGGATCGGACTTGGCCGGATAGCCGGCCTTGGCGAGAACCCGGCCAAGGTCGGCGTTCACCCTGGCGGTGGCGGCCTTCAAGCCGGGGCCGCTGAGCGCTCGTCCTTCGACCGAGGCCACCAGCGTCTGGCCGATCTTCACCGCCGCCGTCGCCCCGGCCGGCGCGCGAACGACAGTGTAGGCGACCCCGGCGTTGGCCAGCGCCGCCTTGGCGATGTCGCAGCTGGAGAGGAACTTGAGCTTGCCGGTGGGATCGAACTGGGCGCTGCAGTCGGCCGGGTCGGCGACCACCGCGACCGGCGTCTGGCGCGCCGCCCGCGCCAGGTCCGGGTTGCCGGCGGAGCTCAAGATCATGAAGCAGGGAAAGAGGCTCACCAGGCCCAGCGTCATCCCCGACCACATCACCCACTTGCGCCCGACCTTGTCGGAGAGCCAGGCGAAGAAGATGTACAGCGGCGCGGTGAGCACCGTGGCGATGATCACGATCAGATTGGCGAAGTCGCCTTCGATCTTCAGGAACTTCTCCATGAAGATGTCGGCGTAGAAGAACACCGTGTACCAGAAGGCGCCCTGGGCGCTCATCAGGGTGAAGAAGGCGATCAGCACCAGCTTCAGGTTCGCCCACTGGCCGAACGCCTCGGAGAAGGGCGCGCGGCTGGCCTCGCCCGACTCCTTCAGCTTCTGGAACGCCGGGCTCTCGGTCAGTTTCAGCCGCATCCAGATGGAGATCGCCACCAGGCCCGCCGAGAGGAAGAACGGAATCCGCCAGCCGTAGTCGCTGAAGGCGGCCTCGCCCATCAGTCGGCGGGTGAAGAAGACCACGCAGAGCGCCGCGATCAGTCCGAACGCGCCGGACGCCTGCACCCAGCCGGTGAAATAGCCGCGCCGCTCCGGCGGGGCGTGCTCGGCCACGAAGATCGCCGCGCCACCGTACTGACCGCCGAGCGCCGTCCCCTGGATGATGCGCAGGGCGATGAGCAGGATCGGCGCGATCATTCCCGCCTGCGCCGTCGTTGGCAGCAGGCCGATGGCGAAGGTGCCCCCGCCCATCATCGTCACGCAGATCAGGAACGCCGCCTTGCGCCCCAGCTGATCGCCGACCCGGCCGAAGATCAGGGCGCCCAGCGGCCGGAAGGCGAAACCGACTCCGAAGAGCGCCAGCGCCGCGATCAGGCCCGCCGTGGGACCCAGCTGCGCGAAGAAGTTCTTCGAGATGATCTGGACCAGGCTGCCGAAGATGAAGAAGTCGTACCATTCGAAGGTCGTGCCCGCCGCCGACGCGGCCACCACGGTGAACATCGAGACCGGTTTGGTCTGGGCGGGCGGCGCCTCGTCAGCGGTGATCTCGGCCATTCAAATCCCCCAACTCTCTCTCGGCCCCCACCCCTCACCACACCTCTCCCACCTGCGGCGGGGAGAGGTGTGGTGAGGTTGGCGGCGGCGTCACAACCGCTTCGCATCACCGCTCTTTCAGTATCCCTCTGCCCACGCCAGTGCGGAGAGGTGCGGTGAGGGGTCGCGCCGGTCAGCCGCAGCCTAAAACGCGTTCTCCCCGGTGATGGCGCGGCCCAGGATCAGGGCGTGGACGTCGTGGGCGCCTTCGTAGGTGTTGACCGTCTCCAGGTTCGCGGCGTGGCGCATGACGTGATAGTCGCCGCTGATCCCGTTGCCGCCGTGCATGTCGCGCGCGACCCGGGCGATCTCCAGCGCCTTGCCGCAGTTGTTGCGCTTCATCAGGCTGATGGCCTCGGGCACATAAGCGCCGGCGTCGATCGAGCGGCCGAGCGCCAGCGCCCCTTCGTAGCCCAGCGCGATCTCGGTCAGCATGTCGGCCAGCTTCTTCTGCACCAGCTGGCGGGCGGCCAGCGGGCGGCCAAAGACGCTGCGGGTGGCCACGTACTCGCGCGCCGCATGGAAGCAGAACTCCGCCGCCCCGATCGAGCCCCAGGCTATGCCATAGCGCGCCTTGTTGAGGCACGAGAACGGTCCGCGAAGGCCTCGCACCTTGGGCAGCATGGCGTCCTCGGGGACGAGGACGTCGGAGAGCGAGATCTCACCGGTGACCGAGGCGCGCAGCGAAAGCTTGTTCTCGATCCGGGGCGTCGCGAAGCCCTTGGTTCCGCGCTCGACCAGGAAGCCGCGGATGTCGCCCTCGAGCTTGGCCCAGACCAGGGCGACGTCGGCGATTGGCGCATTGGTGATCCACATCTTGGCGCCGTTCAGCACGTAGCCGTCCGCCGTCTTCACCGCCGTGGTGCGCATGGCGCCGGGATCGGAGCCGCCATCGGCCTCGGTGAGGCCAAAGCAGCCGATGAGCTCGCCCCTGGCCATGCCCGGCAGCCAGCGCCGCCGCTGTTCCTCCGAGCCGAACTCGTAGATCGGATACATGACGAGCGAGGACTGCACGCTCATCGCCGAACGGTAGCCGCTATCGATCGCCTCGATCTCGCGGGCGATCAGGCCATAGGCGACGTGGCCGACGCCGGCGCCGCCGTAGGTCTCCGGCAGCGTGGGGCCGAGGAACCCCAGCGCGCCCATTTCGGTCATGATCTCGCGGTCGAACCGCTCCTGCGCCCACGCGCTGACGACGCGGGGGAGCAGCTTCTCCCGCGCATAGGCCCGCGCCGCCTCGGCGATCATCCGTTCGTCCTCGGTGAGGCGCGAGGCGAGGTCGAGGGGGTCTTGCCAGTGGAAGGTCTTCTGCGTTTCGCCCGCGTCGAGGGCCATGTCGGTGCTCCTTGGAGGATGCTTCAAGTCCCCGTGTAGACGCCTTTGCGCTTCTCGGCGAAGGAGGCGAAGGATTCCTTTGCGTCGTTCGTGGCCTTGCGGGCGAAGGTGAGGCCCACGGATTCGTTGCGCAGGGCGTCCTCCAGCTCGGCGTCCTGGTTGCGCTGCAGGACCCGCTTGGCCATGCGGATGGCCAGCGGCGGCCACTGGGCCATTTCTTCGCCCAGCGCCACGGCGCTATCCACCAGCGCCTCCGGCTCGACCACTCGGTCCAGGAGGCCGATACGGTAGGCCTCTTCGGCGCCGACGTTGCGGCTGGAGAAGATCAGGTCCGCGGCCCGCGAATAGCCGACGATCCGCGGCAGGAAATAGCTCATCCCGGAATCGGGCGAGAGGTTGCGCTCGACGAAGACGGTCTTGAACCTGGCCGCGGTCGAGCCGATCCGCACGTCGCACCCCAGCGCCATGCTCATGCCGGCGCCGGCGGCGACCCCGTTCACTGCCGCGATCAGCGGCTTGTCGAAGTAGGCGAAGCGCCTGGCCCATTTCCCGACCCAGCCGGTCTCGTCCAGCCGCTCGCCCTGGCCGACGGGCGCAGCCATGCCGGGTCTGGGGCCGGAGAGATCCGCGCCGGAACAGAAGCCGCGGCCGGCGCCAGTGATCACCAGGGCGCGGACCTCGTCGTCATTGTGCGCCTCCTCGACCCCCGCATGCACCTCCTCGCGGATCTCGCCGCTGATGGCGTTCAAGCGCTCGGGCCGATTGAGGGTGAGGACGGCGACCGGACCCCGCCGCTCGTAGATGATCGCTTCATAGGCCATGGCGTTTCCTCCGCGTTCTTGAGCTTTTCCGCATTCAAGCGGATCAGGCCGCATTCCGCCACAACATCCCATCGCTCGACTGGGGCGGGGCAGGGGTGGGCGTAAACGCGGTGAGTGCCTATGGGTCGTCTGAGCCGCGAACCCGGCCGAGCCCCGCGCGTGGGCTAACGACGAAGGAGCACGAGATGCCCGAGCGATTGGACGGCAGGATCGCCTGCGTGACCGGAGCGGCGAGCGGAATCGGCCGGTGCGCCGCGCTGGTGCTGGCGCGCGAGGGGGCCGTGGTGGTGGCGAGCGATCTGCAGGCGCCGGCGGGCGCCGCCTTGGCGGCGGAGATCGACGCGGCCGGCGGCCGGGCGGTGTTCGTAACGCACGACGTGACCAGCGAGCCGTCGTGGCGATCGCTGATCGCCGATATCCGGGCCCGCTTTGGCCGGTTGGACGTGCTGGTGAACAACGCCGGCATCGGGCTCTCCAGCCCGGTCGTGGACATGAGCCTGGAGGACTGGCGGCGGCAGACGGCCGTGAACCTGGACGGCGTCTTCCTGGGCGTGAAGCACGCCCTGCCGCTGATGCGGGAAGGCGGCGGCGGCAGCATCATCAACGTCTCGTCGATCGCCGGGATCAAGGCCTCGCCCAACGTCTCCGGCTATTGCGCGACGAAAGGGGCGGTGCGGCTCTTCACCAAGTCGGTGGCGCTGGAATGCGCTGCGGCCAAGGACGGCGTGCGGGTCAATTCGTTGCACCCTGGCATCGTGGAGACGGCGATCTGGGACACCCTGATCGGCACCAGCGCCGATGGCTCCAACTCTCGCCCGCGCGGGGCGACTCTGGACGCCTTCACGGCTGCCTCGGTCCCGCTCGGCCGCCCGGGGACGACCGAGGAGATCGCGGCGGGCATCCTCTGGCTGGCCAGCGACGAGAGCCGCTACGTGACCGGGACCGAACTGGTGATCGACGGCGGACGCTCGATCGCCTGAGCTGAACGCCCTTGCGCCTGGCTCGGAGGCGCGGCTCTGAAGAGATCCGCGAGGCTGCCGCCACGTGGGACGGGTCCGAGCCGATCCGCCGCCTGGGCTGACCAGCCGGCGACCCTACTGCGCCGGCGCGCCCGCAGGCTCGCGCTGCACCAACCCGGCGGCCGCCTCGGCGATCCGCGCGACGCTCGGCACATAGGCGTCCTCCAGCACCGGCGCGAAGGGCACCGGCGTGTGCGGGCAGGTGACGGTGCGGATCGGCGCCTTTAGCGAGTTGAAGCCCCGCTCGGCGACCATGGCGGCGACGTCGGCGGCCAGCGAGCAGCGCGGCGGGCTCTCGTCGATCACCACCAGACGCCCGGTCTTGGCGACGCTCTCCAGGATGGTCTCCTCATCCAGGG
>JBIOEF010000117.1:0-9527 GCA_044445785.1 Caulobacterales bacterium | reverse complement strand
GTTTTCGTTTCACGATGTCAAAGACCGCCGCCGGCCGCTGGGGCCGGGCGCGTCACGTCACCATTTGCGCGCTGATTTGGCCAGGGCGATGGCGAGGCCGAAAGGAAAGAAGGGAACTACGAAAAACACGAACAACACGAACGCGCGCGTTGTGTCGGCGGCGGTTCAGCGACCCGCCGACCCGTTCGTGTTTTTCGTGTTTTTCGTGGTTCCTCTTCTTGCTCGTCCGCATCCCCAAACACGCCGCACCGCGCCCTACAGGCCCCGCACCCGCACCGACGGCGCCAGCTGACGCACATCGGCCCGTCGCCCCAGGTGCGTGCCGGGGGCGAGCAGGGTCGCCGAGGCCGCGGCCACCGCCCAGCGCAGGGCGTCCGGCGGCCTTCGCCCGGCGGCGAGGGCCCAGACGAGGCCCGCCATGAAACTGTCCCCTGCGCCCACCGCACTGACGGGAGTGACATCCAGGGGGTCGGCGCGCCACGCGCCGTCGGCGCCGACCAGCAGCGCCCCCTGCGCCCCCAGGCTCAGCGCGACCACTTTCGCGGCGCCGGCGGCCACCAGGGTTCGGCACGCCGCGACGCGCGACGCCTCGTCCGGCAGGCGCGCGCCGCAATGACCTTCCAGTTCCCGCAGGTTCGGCTTCACCAGCCAGACGCCCGCGGCCAGGCCCGCGCTGAGTTCCGCGCCCGAGGCGTCGAGGGCCAGCCTGTGGCGGAGCCTGCGCGTGTGGCGCGACAGCCTCCCGTAGAATCCGGGCGCCACCCCGGGCGGCAGGCTGCCGCTCGCCACCAGGATGTCCGGCGACGGCGTGAGCGTTGCGAGTTCCGCCAGGGCGCGGCTCTGCTCGGCCGACGTCAGCCGCGGTCCAGGCATGACGAAGCGGAACTGCTGGCCCGAGGCCTGGTCGCGGGCGGTGAAGTCCTGGCGCGTCTCCTGGGCGATGGCGACCACGCGGCAGGGCGTGTGCTCCGCCGCCAACAAGGCCCGCAGCCGCGCGCCGCTGGCGCCGCCGGCGGTGAACACGGCCACCGTCTCGCCGCCCAGCCGCTGGACCATGCGCGCCACATTGATCCCGCCGCCGCCGGCGTCATAGCGAAGGTCGCGCGCGCGCAGTTTCCGCTCCGGCTCGACGCGGTCCACCGACACGCTGAGGTCCACCGCCGGATTGAGCGTCAGTGTGGCGATCGCCGGCATGCCGCGCGCTCAGTGCACCAGCGCCGGCTCGCTCGCCGCGTGATGCGCCTCGGCGGCCTCGACCTCCGCCGCCAGCCTCATGAGGCCGAGCGCGCTGGAGGGATTTACGCTGATCGAGTCGATGCCGAGGCCGATCAGGAAACGGGCGATGTCGGGATAGGTCGCCGGCGCCTCGCCGCAGATGCCCACGTGCCGGTGATTGCACTTCGCGCCCACCACCGCCTGGCGCAGGATCTCCAGCACGCCCGGATCGCGCTCGTCGAAGTCGAAGGCCACGGTCTCGGAGTCCCGGTCGACGCCAAGCACCAGCTGGGTGAGGTCGTTGGAGCCGATGGAGAAGCCGTCGAACAGGGCGGCGAAGGCGTCGATCTGGATGACGTTGTTGGGGATCTCGCACATCACATGGACTTCCAGCCCGCCCTGGCCCTGCACCAGACCGTGTGCGGCGAGGGCCTGCAGCACGCGCTCCGCTTCGTCCACCCGCCGGCAGAACGGCGCCATGATCTGCAGATTGGTCAGCCCCATGGCCTCGCGCACCCGGCTCAGCGCCCGGCACTCCAGGGCGAAGCCGTCGGCGTAGGCCGGGTGGGTGTAGCGGCACGCTCCGCGGAACCCCAGCATCGGATTGGCTTCGCGCGGCTCGAAGTCGCGCCCGCCGACCAGGGCGGCATACTCGTTGGTCTTGAAGTCGGAGAGCCGGACGATCACCGGGCGCGGGTAGAAGGCGGCGGCGATGGTCCCAACCCCTTCGGACAGCTTCTGCACGAAGAAGTCGGCGGGGCTGTCGAAACCCCGCGCCAGGGCGGCTATGGCGGCGCGGTCGCGAGGCGCCGTGACCCGCTCGGGATGCGCCAGCGCCATCGGGTGGGCGCGGACGCCCTGGCTGATGATGAACTCCATGCGGGCCAGGCCCACGCCGGCGACCGGCAGCAGGCCGTGACGGAACGCCATGTCCGGATTGGCGAGGCTCAGCATGATCCGGGTGCGCGTGGGCTTCAGGTCGGCGATCGAGGTGCGGTCGATCTCGAACGGGACCACGCCCGCATAGACCTCGCCCACGTCGCCGCCGGCGCAGGAGACGGTGACCGGCTGGCCGGTGGTCAGCCGCTTCGTCGCATCGCCCGCGCCCACCACCGCCGGCACGCCCAGTTCCCGGGCCAGGATCGCGGCGTGGCAGGTGCGCCCGCCGCGGTCGGTGACGATGGCGGCGGCGGTCTTCATCACCGACTCCCAGTCGGGACTGGTGGTCGCCGCCACCAGGACCTCGCCCGGCTGGAAGGCCGAAAGGTCGCCGTCGGAGGCGATGACCCGCGCCTTGCCCGTGGCGATCTTCTCGCCCACCGCCTTGCCGCAGACCAGCGGCGCGGCCTCGCCGGTCAGCCGCCAGGTCTCGATCTGGTCGGGCGCCCTGCGCGAGGACACCGTCTCCGGCCGGGCCTGCAGGATGTAGAGCCGGCCGTCTGGCCCGTCCTTGCCCCATTCGATGTCCATCGGCCGCGGCTGCCCGGCCCGCCGTGAGAAGTGCTCTTCGATCTTCAGCGCCATGTCGGTCAGGCCGAGCACTTCGTCGTCGCTCAGGCAGAAGCGGCGCCGGTCGTCGCGCGACGTGGCCCGCTCGAGGGTCCTGGCGGCGAGGCCCCGGCCGGTGACGACCAGCTTGAGCTCCTTCGCGCCGAGTTTGCGCCGCAGCACCGCGCGGAACCCCTGGCGGAAGGTAGGCTTGTGGACGTGGAACTCGTCGGGGTCGACGCGCCCCTGCACCACCGTCTCGCCCAGACCATATGAGCCGGTGAGGAACACCACGTCCGGAAAGCCGGACTCGGTGTCGAGGGTGAAGATCACCCCGCTGCAGGCCCGGTCGGCGCGCACCATCTTCATCACCGCCACCGACAGCGCGACTTTGAAATGGTCGAAGCCGTTCTCGGCGCGGTAGACGATGGCCCGGTCGGTGAAGATAGACGCGAAGCACTTGCGGCAGGCCTCGATCACCGCCGCCTCACCCTTCACATGCAGGAAGCTATCGTGCTGGCCGGCGAAGCTGGCCGTGGGCAGGTCCTCGGCGGTGGCTGAGCTGCGCACCGCGACGGCGAGGCCCGGTCCGTGGCGCCGCGCCATGTCCCGCCAGGCCGCGCGGATCTCGCCCAGCAGCGGCTCGCCGTTCATGGCCTCGTAGACGATGGCGCGCAGCGCCTGGGCCGCCCGCGCCACCTTCGCCACGTCGCGCACGTCCAGGCCGTCCAGCAGCGCGTGCAGCCGCGGCCAGGCGCCTGCGGCGGTCAGGCCGTCGCGATAGGCCTGCGCGGTGATGGCGAAGCCGGGCGGGGTCGAGACGCCCTCGTCGGCCAGGCCGGTGAGTTCGCCGATCGCCGAAGTCTTGCCGCCGACCAGCGGCGTGTCATCCGCCGTCAAGCTTGCGAAGTCGCGAATGTAGGACATCGAACAGGGCTCCGCCGCGGAGCCCGCAGACTGGCATCAGGCGCCGCCGCCGCCCTTGATCGAGGTCAACGCGCCGTTGTCCACGGCGACGGTTTCGCCCATCCAGACGTGCAGGCGCTGCACGCCCGACTTCCTGCTCAGCTTGATGGCGAGCGGCTCGACGCCGACCGGCGCACCGTCCAGTTCGGCCCGGGCGACGCCGCGCGCGACGCCGTCGGGGTTCTCCACCACGATCTCGCACCGCGCCCCGCCAAACCGAAGCGTCACTTCGAATCTAGGCCACGACCTGGGAATGCAGGGACTGAGCGTCAGGGTCCCGGCCTCGACGCGAACCCCGAGGATGCTCTCTATGCCCGCACGCTGCATCCAGCCGGCGGAGCCGCTGTACCAGGTCCAGCCGCCGCGCCCCACCTGGCCCTCGGCGGCGTAGACGTCGGCTGCCACCACATAGGGCTCGACCTTGTAGCGGTGCATGTCGGTGCGCGTGCGGGTGTGGTTGATCGGATTGAGCAGCCAGAACAGCGCCGCGGCCTGGTCGCCCTCCCCCAGGCCGGCGAAGGCCATCACCGACCAGGCGGCGGCGTGGGTGTACTGGCCGCCGTTCTCCCGCAGGCCGGGCGGATAGCCCTTGATGTAGCCGGGATCGCGGAGGGTGCGGTCGAACGGCGGGGTGAACAGCAGGGCCAGGCCGTCGTGCGGCAGGATCAGCTCGCGCTCGACGGCCGACATGGCCTGCCCCGCGCGGTCGGGACGTCCGACCCCCGACAGCACCGACCAGGACTGGGCGATGCAGTCGATGCGGCACTCCTCATTGGCCGCCGAGCCCAGCGGCGAGCCGTCATCGTACCAGCCGCGCCGGTACCAGTGGCCGTCCCAGGCTTCGCGATCCAGGGCGTTGGCCAGGGCCTTGGCGTGGGCTTTCCACCTGGTCCAGCGGCCGGCGTCGCCGCGGGCGTCGGCCAGGCCGGCGAACTCGTTCAGGGCGGCGCACAGCAGCCAGCCGAGCCAGACGCTCTCACCCTTGCCGCCCTCGCCCACCCGGTTCATGCCGTCGTTCCAGTCGCCGCCGCCGATCAGCGGCAGGCCATGCACGCCGGTCGCGAGGCTCGCGTCGAGGGCGCGGGCGCAGTGCTCGTAGAGGCTCGCCGTCTCGTCGGAGACCTCGGGCTGGAAAAAGCTGTCGCTCTCGCCCGGCTCCAGCGCCTGGCCGGCGATGAACGGCGCGACCTCGTCCAGCACGCCCCTGTCGCCGGTGACCCTCACATAGTGCGCCGCCGCATAGGCCAGCCAGGCCCGGTCGTCCGAGATGCGCGTGCGCACGCCCTGGCCCGAGTGCGGCAACCACCAGTGCTGCACGTCGCCCTCCACGAACTGGCGGCCGGCGGCCCGCAAGAGGTGCGCGCGCGTGATGTCGGGCCGCGCGACCGCGAGTGACATGCAGTCCTGCAACTGGTCGCGGAACCCGTAGGCGCCGCTCGCCTGGTAGAATCCCGACCGCGCCCAGACGCGGCAGGCCAGGGTCTGATAGGTCAGCCAGCCGTTGAGCATGATGTCCATCGACCGGTCGGGCGTCTTGACCTGGACCCCTTCGACCAGGTCGGTCCAGAACCGGCGCACCTCGTCCAGGACAGCTTCCAGGTCGGCTTTGCGGTAGCGCGCCACGAGCGACAGCGCCTCGGCCTCGTCCGCGGCGTCGCCGAGGAAGAAGGCGAGGTCGACGGAACCGTTCGGCGGGAGCCACACCGTGGTCTTCAGGGCCGCGCAGGGGTCGAGACCGGAGCCGACGCGCCCGGACAGTTCGGCGGCGCCGGCCAGGGCCGCGGGCGAGGCGACGGCGCCGTTGCGGCCGATGAACTCCCGCCGGTCCGCTGTCCAGGTCGTCTGGCGGCCGCAGAAGTCGGCGAAGGCCACACGGGCGCCGAAGGCCGGGTTCCAGGCGTTCGAGGCGAGCATCGCCCGGGTGGCCGGATCGATCCGCGTGGTCACGAACGGCGCGGCCGCGGCCCGCGAGGCGCCGAGCACCCATTCCACATAGCCGGTCACCGAAAGGCGCCGGGCGCGATTGGTCAGGTTGTGCAGCTTCAGCCGCGAGATCTTCACCGGATCGGCCAGGGGCACATATTCGAGCAGCTCGGCGGAGACCCCGTGCGAGGCGTGCTCGAAGCGGCTGTAGCCCCAGCCGTGCCTGGCCACATAGGTCGCCGCCTCGTCCCGGCGCGGAAGCGCGGTAGGGCTCCACAAGTCGCCGGTGTCTTCGTCGCGAATGTAGAACGCCTGGCCCGGCCGGTCGGTGACCGGGTCGTTGGACCAGGGAGTCAACTGGCGCTCGCGGCTATTGAGCGACCAGGCGTAGCCGCCGCCCTCCGCTGAAACCTGGAAGCCGAAGTCCGGATTGGCGATCACATTGATCCAGGGGGCCGGCGTCGACTGCCCGGGGCCGAGGATCGTCGCATATTCGCGGCCGCCCTCGGTGAAGCCGCCGAGCCCGTTGAAGTACTCCACGCCCGGCGCGGGGCGGGACACCTGAAGTTCGGACACCGCCACGCGCGGCTTGGTCGGCGCGCGCACGGCCGGCGCCATTTCCGGCGCGCGCTCGAGCTGATCGAACAGCCGTCCGCGCTCGCCGACCAGCACCACCCTCGCCACCGAGGATATGAGCGCGCGGGCCTCCGCGGGAACCAGATCGGCGCGCAGCATGAAGATGTGTCCGCCCGGGCGCTCCTCGCCGTCCTGCGAGCGCGACTGGCTGGCCCGCACCATGGTCTCCAGGCCGGCCTGCAGGTCCTGCACATAGGAGGTGGCCCGCTCGTTGAGGATCACCAGATCCACGGCCAGGCGCTTCATCCGCCAATATTCGACCGCCTGCAGCGCCTCCCGCACGAGGTCGATCTGCAGGATGTCGGAGATGCGCACCAGGATGATCGGCAGGTCGCCGGAAATGCCGAGGGACCAGAGGCCCGGCTGCCCGCCGCTGCCCGTGCCGATGGATTCGGAGGGCGGCCGCAGCGTAGGCGCCGCATAGATCAGGTGCCCGCCGAGCCGCTGAAACTGTCCGGCCTCCGCCCGGTTGACGCCCAGGTGATAGAGCTGGACCTGCGCCTGGGTCCAGGCCAGCGCCGCCGCGCGCTCGAAGGCGCCGCCGTCGTGGTGCTTGTCCACCAGGTCCAGCACGCCGTCGCGCGAGTCCGCGACCATGGTCCAGAAGTCGATGCGGGCCGAGCCGCCGGGGGCGATGCGTACGGCGCGCCGCAGGGCGAAGATCGGATCGAGCACCGCCCCCGTGGCGCCCGACAGCGGCCGGCCATGGTTGAGGGCGCCGGGGGCTCGGACGGCCCCGCCCCTGCCCAGGAACCGCGCGCGGTCGGTCTCGAATTCGCGCTTGCCCACCACCTCGCCGTCGACCACCGCGAGGTGCGCCGCCCAGATTTCCGGCTCGGCGGGCGAGCGGCGTCGGCGGGTGGCGAGCAGGGCGCCCAGCCCGGCCAGGTGCTCGGTCTCCACGAACAGCTTGGAAAACGCCGGGTGCGCGACGTCGGCGCTCTGCGGCCCCAGAACCAGTTCGGCGTAGGAGGTCAGCTCGATCTCGCGCGTGCGGTCGCCGAGATTGGTGACCGTGACCCGCCTGACCTCCGCGTCGTCTTCGGCGGAGACCAGCACCTGCAGGTTGGTGGCCAGCGAACCGTCCACCCGGGCGAAGTCCGCGCGGTCCTCGTTGAAGGTGACCTCATAGGCGTCGGGCTCGAGGCCCACGGGCTGGTAGGCCGCCGACCAGAGTTCGCCGCTCGCCACGTCCCGCAGGTAGATGTACGAGCCCCAGTCGTCGCAGGTGGCGTCCTCGCGCCAGCGGGTCACCGCCAAGTCGCGCCAGCTGCTGTAGCCGGACCCCGCCGCCGTGAGCATCACCGAGTAGCGGCTGTTGGACAGCAGCTGGGTGGACGGCGTGGCGCCACGTGGGCTCGCCTTGCGCCAGGCGACGACGCCCTCGACGTCGTGCACCCGGGCCGCGGCGGTGGTTTCCGACACGGACGGCGGCGTGGCGGTGACGTCGCGCGGCACGCGCTCCTGCAGCAGCAGTTCCGTGGCCTGGACGATGGGTTCGGCGTGGAAGCGATCGCGAAACACGCCGTCCATCAGCGCGTCGGCGATGGCGGCGATGGTCATGCCCTGGTGGTGGGCCATGAAGGCGCGCACGACCGCCAATTTCTCGCCGTCCGGCACCCGCGCCGGCGTGAAGTCCAGCGCCTCGTAGAAGCCGTAGCGGCCGCGGGCGCCGAGGACCTCGAGCTGCTCGAAATTGCGCGCCGCGGCCTGCGGGTCGACCATGCAGGCGAGCGCCGTGGCGTAGGGCGCGATGACGGCGTTGTCTGCCAGCCCGCGTTTCAGGCCGAGGCCCGGGACGCCGAAGTTGGAATACTGATAGGTCAGCTCCAGGTCGCGGGCGTTGTAGGCCGACTCCGAGACGCCCCACGGCGCATGCACCCGGCCGGCGTAGTCGATCTGGCGCGCGACCACGAGGCGGTTGGTCTGTTCGATCAGGCTGCCCGCCGGCTCGCGCATGACGATGGACGGCATCAGGTACTCGAACATCGAGCCCGACCAGGAGATCAACGCCGCGCCGCGGCCCGCCGGCGTCACGGCGCGGCCCAGGCGGAACCAGTGACGGGGCGGTGCGTCGCGCTTGGCTATGGCCAGGAAGCTGGCGAGCCGAGCCTCGGAGGCCAGCAGATCATAGCAGCTCGGGTCGAGGGTTCGCTCGGACGCCTGAAAGCCGATCGACAGCAACATCCGGTCGGGGTCGAGCAGGAAGTCGAACTCCATGGCCAGCGCCGTGGAACGGGCCGCCTCCTCCAGGGCTCGCAGCGGCGCCGCGCCCTCGGCGGCGCCCGGCGCGGCGAGGTCGCGCCGGTGGCTCTCGATGCAGTCGCGCACGGCGTCGGCCCAGAACTGAAGGTCGGCCACCGTCTCCTCGCCATCGTCCAGCGCGATCTCGCGCACGGCGTCGCAGATGATCGCGGCCTGTTCGGACAGCGCCGGCAGCCGGTCCGCCGCCCGCGCGCCGGCGCCGAGCGCCTCCCCGATCGCGACCGACAGCCGTTCGATCTCGTCCGACAGCCGCCGCCAGGGCACGCTCGGCGTCCTGTTCGCCTGACCCGGCCTCTCCGCCTCGTCGCGCGCCAGCTCGAGGGCGTCGGACACGCCCTGGAACCGCCGCGCGTCGGCCAGCGGCGTGTGGCTCCAGGCGCGGCAGGCGTTCGCCAGGGCGATCAGGTGCCCGGCCAGATTGCCGCTGTCCACCGAGGAGACGTATTGCGGGTCGAGGGGCCGCAGGTCGCGCGTGTCGTACCAGTTGAACAGGTGGCCGTTGAGCTTGCCCATGCGCTCCACGGTCGCGAGCGTCGCCGCCAGCCGGTCCGCCGCCTCGAGCGTGCCCAGCCAGCCGAAGTCGCGGGCGCTGGCCACGGACAGCAGATACAGGCCGATGTTCGTCGGGCTGGTCCGGTGGGCCACGACGGGCTCGGGCGTCTCCTGGAAGTTGTCCGGCGGCAGCATGTTGTCGCGCGCCGTGACGAAGGTCTCGAAGAACCGCCAGGTGCGCCGGGCGATCAGGCGCAGGGCGCGGGCGTCCTGCTCGTCCAGGGGACGGCGGCCCAGCACCCGGGGCGAACCGCTGGCCCACAGAGCCACGCCCGGCGAGGCGAACCAGGCGCCGGCCCAGCCCAAGAGCGCGGCGGCGAGCAGCACCGCGGCGGCGAGCGGCACCGAGAGGCCCTCGAGCCGGAAATTGCTGCCGTAGAGCGCTGCGAGCCGGGCGACCGGGCTTTCCGGATGCGCCGGATCGACAAGCTTCCGCGCTTCGCGGGACAGATCGACTCGCGCTCGCGCGATCGCATCAAGTC
>JBIOEF010000116.1:0-9654 GCA_044445785.1 Caulobacterales bacterium | reverse complement strand
TTGCGGTTGGTGTTCACCACCCCGGGCAGGTTGCCGCCCCACCCCCCGCCGCCCAGCGTCCTGCCCGGCCGCGCGGGGGGGGCGCCCGGTTCGGCCTCAGCCGCCCCGGCCAGCGCCGAGGTTCCGGCGGCCAGCAGGACCGACCCGGCCCCGAGCACCGCGCGGCGGCTCGCGCCCGCTTGATCCATCACTTTGGATGTCATCTCCGCCTCCCGCTTCTTCCCTTTTCGACAAGCGTCGGCGCAAGCCAGCCTGCGGTCAACCGTTTCCGGCCGCGACGGTGAGCGCCCCGCGCCATGGTCGCCACGCCCCAGTCAAATGCGCCGGCGCCCGGTCCCACGGTTTGAGCCGTGGGGCCGCGCGGTCTAGTCTGGACGGCGATGGCGAATGATCCGACTCCGGACGAACGGGACTGGCCGGTCTTTCGGTCGTTGCGGGGCGCGACGCCGGCTGGCCTCAGCCACGATCTGGTAGCCGGTCTGACACTGGCCGCGATCGCCATTCCCGAGCAGATGGCCACCGCGCGCCTTGGCGGTTTCGCCCCGCAGATCGGCCTCTTCGCCTTCGTCGCCGCGACGCTGGGCTTCGCCGCGTTCGGCGCCAACCGCCAGCTCTCCGCCGGCGCCGATTCCACCATCACCCCGATCTTCGCCGGGAGCCTGGGTTTGATGGCGGCTGTCGGCTCGCCGCAGTACGCCGAACTCGCCGCGGTGCTGGCGCTGATGGTGGGCGTGATGCTGGCGGTCGGCGGCGTTCTGAAGCTGGGCTGGATCGCCGACCTGCTTTCCAGACCGGTGATGACCGGGTTCCTGGCCGGCATTTCCCTGCATATCGTGCTCTCGCAGGCGCCGTCGGTGCTGGGGCTGGCTGGCGGATCCGGCGATGTCTTCCACAAGCTAGCGGCGCTCTGGGCTCAGATCGGCGGGATCAACCTCGCGTCTGTGGCTATTGGGATCGGCGTGTTCGCCGTCACCCTCGGCGCCGAAAAGCTCAATCCCCGCATCCCCGGCGCCCTCATCGCACTGGTCGCCGCGACGGCGGCGACGGTGACCTTCGGCCTGGATGGTCGCGGGGTCGCGGTGCTGGGCCAGGTGGCCGGCGGGTTTCCCCAGCTGAGCCTGCCGCGGATCGGTTTGGACAGCGCGCTGAAACTGGTCGGCCTCGCCTTCGTCGTGTCGCTGGTGGTGATGGTGCAGACGGCGGCGACCACCCGGTCGTTCAGCGGTGGAACGGGCAGCGGTGGAACGGGCAGCGGCGGAACGGGCAGCGGCGGAGCTGGCGGTGGAACGAGCGGCGGCGACGCCGGCGATCCGGACGTCAATGACGACTACATGGGCATCGGCTTTGGCGGCGTGCTGGCGGGCCTTGTCGGCGCCTTTCCGGTCAACGCCAGTCCGCCCAGGACCGCGGTCGTCGCCGAGACCGGCGGACGCTCGCAGTGGGCGGGCCTGCTGGCCGCGCTGGCGGTCCTGCTGCTGGCGGCGTTCGGGACCAGGTTCCTGGCCCATGTGCCGGCGGCCGCGCTCGCCGGCGTCTTGCTGTTCGTCGCGCAGCGGATTTTCCACGTCCGGACCTTCTCCGACATTCTTCGCAAGTCGCTGGCGGAGTTCGCCCTGGCCTTCCTCACCACCACCCTGATCATCGTCCTGCCGATCCAGACCGGAGTCGCCGTCGGCATGTTCCTGTCGCTGGCCCACGGGGTGTTCACCATCACCCGCGCGCGACCGATCCCGTTCGAGAGGGTGCCGCAGACCACGGTCTGGTGGCCCGCGTCGCGCGAGCACCCAGGCGAGACGGAGCCAGGCGCCCTGGTCCTTGGCTTCCAGGCGCCGCTGTCGTTCCTCAACGCCTACGATTTTCGCCGCGGCGTCGTCGACGCGATCACCGACGCGAACGGTTCGGTGCGGCTGATCGTGCTGGAGGCCAGCAGCATCGTCGAGATCGACTTCACCGCCTCGGCGATTCTCGCCGAAGTGATCGCCAGGGCGCGCAGCCATGGCAAGGACTTCGCCGTCGCGCGCCTGGAATCGGTCCGCGCGCAGGCGGCCTTCGACCGGTTCGGCCTCACCGAGCGCCTCGGCCGGGACCACCTCTTCCACAGCGTCGAGGAAGCGATCCGCGCGTTGGGAACGGGCGCCGGCGCTTGACCGCAACGGCGCTCTGACGAACTGTCCCGGCCCAACGAGCGAGAGGAGATCCGGAGCATGGCGGCTGGCGCGCGCTTCGACCAGGTGAACATCGTGGCGCGCGACGTGGAAGCGACGCTCGAGTTCTACCGCCGCGTGGGGCTGGAGATTCCGGACGGCGTGATCTGGCGCACCAAGAGCGGCGCCCATCACGCCAGCGCCGAGACCGAGGGCGTCGACCTGGAGTTCGACAGCCATGCGCTGGCCCGCCGCTATAACGCCGGCTTCGCCGCCGAGCGCGGCCGGGTGGTGATCGGGGTCAGCCTGGAGACCCGGGCCGCGGTGGACCAAGCGTGGGCCGATCTGATCGCCAATGGTCACCAGGGCCTGCAGCCGCCGTTCGACGCCTTCTGGGGCGCACGCTACGCCATCGTCGAGGATCCCGACGGCAATCCCGTCGGCCTGATGAGCCCGGTCGATCCCGCCTTCCGATCGCCGCCGCCGCAGATCTAGCGCCGGTTCAGCACCGTCAGGCTGCGCACGACCAGATCGTCCACCTCGACCTTGCCCAGCTTCACGCGGCGCACGCCCAGCCGGCCGATGCCCAGGCTGCCGATGGCCAGCGTGCCGATCGCCAGCGCCCCGATCGCCAGCGCTCCCAGCGCCAGGGCGCCGATGATGGCGCTGCCGGTCGCCTCGCCGCCGGCGGCGACACCGGCGTGCGCCTGCACGGCCGGGTGGTGATGATCGGGCTGCCAGTGGACGATCTCCTCGGGCAGGGTTTCTGGCTCGTCCAGGTCGCTTTCGGTGGTCATCGGCTCGGCCTCTCCAACGTCAGCCTCGACAACGGCGCCGCGGATCTGGCGGCGCCGGCGGATGACGCGAGCCTAGGCTCAGGTTACACGCCCGGAAATGATCTATCTCATTCGCCACGGCCAGACGCAGTTCAATCGCGAGGACCGCTTCCAGGGGCGGGTCGACTCGCCGCTCACCGAGCTGGGCGTGGCCCAGGCGCAGGCCATTGGCGCGCGGCTGAAGGAACTGGCGGACGCCGACCCGGGCGACTGGGCGATCCAGACCAGTCCTCTCGGTCGGGCCATCCAGACCTCCCAGATCATCGCCGGGATCGTGGGCCTGCCAGGTCCGACCATCGAGCCGCGGCTGATCGAGGTCTCCTACGGCGACATGGAGGGTCTCGGCCGGGCGGAGATCGACGAGCGCTGGCCGGAACTGATCGGCGTCACCGGCGTCTTCGGGCGCGCGCCCGGCGGCGAGACCATCGAAGCGCTCTGCGCACGGGTCGGGGCGTGGCTCGCCGACCACCCATCCGAGCGCCGCCGCCTCGTCGCCGTCACCCACGCCGGCGTGGTGCGCGCCGCCCGCGGTCTCTACGCGGGGCTCGGCGTCGAAGCGATGCGGGCGATGGACAAGCCGCAGGACGCCTTCTTCCGCTTGCACGAAGGCCGGGTCGAGCGCCTCGAGTGCCCGCCGCTTCCGTCTGGGGCGCTGGGGCGCTAGAAGGCGGCGCCATGGCCGGACACTCAAAGTTCAAGAACATCCAGTTCCGCAAGGACCGCCAGGACAAGGCGCGCTCCAAGGTCTTCTCCAAGCTCTCGCGCGACATCACGCTGGCGGCCAAGCACGGCCTCCCCGACCCGGGCGCCAACGCGCGCCTGCGGCTGGCCATCGCCAACGCCAAGGCCGAGTCCATGCCCAAGGACAACATCGACCGGGCGATCAAGAAGGCCCAGGGCGGCGAGGCCGACACCATGGAGGAGATCCGCTACGAGGGCTTCGCCCCGGGCGGCGTCGGCCTGATCGTCGAGGTCTTGACCGACAACCGCAACCGCGCGGCGGCCAATGTGCGCACGGCGTTCGGCAAGCACGGCGGCAATCTGGGCGAGACCGGCGCGGTCGCCTTCATGTTCGACCGCCTGGGCGAGATCGTCTATCCGCGCGCCGCCGGCTCGGACGAAAAGGTGATGGACGCGGCCATCGATGCGGGGGCTGAGGACGTGGAGAGCGACGAAGAAGGCCACACCATCTATTCGGCCTTCGAGGATATGGGCCCGGTCACCGAGGCGCTGGAAGCGGCGCTGGGCCCCGCCAAGTCCACCGGCGTGATCTGGAAGGCCAAGACCGAGGTGCCGGTCGCCGGGGCCGAGGTCGGCGCGCTGATGAAGCTGATCGACGCCCTGGACGACGAGGACGACGTGCAGAACGTCTGGGGCAACTACGCCATCGACGAGTCGGAGCTGGCCAAGCTGGCGGGCTAGACCGCCCGATGCAGCGGATCGTCATCCTGGGCTGCGCGGGCAGCGGCAAGTCGACCCTGGCGCGGGCGATCAGCCAGCGGACGGGTGTCCCGCTCATCTGCCTGGACGCCCTCTGGCCGGGCGATCTGACGGTTGAGGATGTTCCCGATTTCCGCCGCCTGATCGCTGAGGCCCACGCCGGCGAGGCCTGGATCAGCGACGGCAACTTCGCCGCCGCCACCTTCGACCTGCGCCTGCCGCGCGCGGATCGGATCGTCTGGCTGGAGCGCGGCCGGCTGCTCTGCGCCGCGCGCGCGAGCCTGCGGGTGCTGCGGTCCGGCGAAGCCCACCGGCCGGGCGACCTCGCCAAGGTGCTGAAGTTCATCGCCGGCTTCGATCGCCGCAACCGCCCGCTGATCGAAGCCGAACGGGCAAAGCACGGGCCGAACCTCCCGGTGACGCGGCTGAGGAGCGATGCGCAGATCCAGGCGTTCGTGGAGCTGTTTCCGGCCAAGGCGGCGGACTAGCCCGACCACCCCTCACCGCACCTCTCCCCACCCTCCGGGCGGGGAGAGGGATACTGAAAGGATAGCGGCGGGTTCGCGGTCCTGCCGCCTCACCGTCCTCTCAGTAGCCCTCGCCCCACGAAGTGGGGAGAGGTGAGGTGAGGGGTCGCGCCGCGCAACGCTCACTCGAACGCCTTCGCCGCGGCGCTGTCCGCGCCCTTGCGGTGGCGCCTCAGCACGCCACGACCCAGCCACACGAGGATTGCCCCAAAGGCGGTGGGGATGCCGCCGATGATCAGCGCCGTCGGGATCATCGCCAACGTCTCGGGCGCGCGGTTGAAGAGGCCCCAGACGCCGAACCCGACGAAGCCAAACGTGCAAAGCCCGCACAGCCCCCCGATCAGGCCGCCCACCGCGATCAACATGCCGCCCCAGAAGCGGCTCACCGCGCGCTGGCTGTCGGTTTCCGGTGCGCTCATGACTGGCCCCCCGATTTTTGCGACTGGGCCAGACCGAGCCTGCGGATGTCTCGCCAACCGGACACGAACAGCAGCACCCCGAGAGCGGTTGGCAATCCACCGATCACGAGCGCCCCAATCGCGGTGGCTATGGGAGAGGTGGAGAGCATGGCTTCTAGGCTGGGCGTCGAGGATTTGCTCGGCCAGTTCGCGGGGCCACCCGACATCGCCACACTAAGGAAATACACGGTGCAGGAGCCGCACAGCCCCGCGATCAGCCCGCCCACGGCGATCAGCAGGCCGCCCCAGAAGCGGCTGACCGCGCGCTGGCTGTCGGTTTCCGGCGTGCTCATTTGAAGGTCTCGCTCGTGTCCTTGCCCTGACCGCGCGCCAGCGCTGCGTTTCCGGCCGCGCCCGGGCGATAGAAGGTGTTGAAGGTGTCGAACGGGATGATCCGCCCGTCGCTCTGGACGAAGTGGACGCAGGAGCGCTTCACGGTTCCGAGGTCGAAGTTGTAGCGGTCGAGGAACTGGGAGATCACCACCCGGAAAGTGTGCTCGTAACCGATGCCGTCGGGCACCGCGACGTCCGGCAGGCAGCACAGCAGGTTGGCGAGCTTGTCTGACGTGTCGCCCTGCGCCGTCGAGAGCGAGAGCAGCTCGAAGATCCGCCGCTGCAGTTCCGGATAGGCCTCGAAGGCGACGGTGTTGGGCGCGGCGCTGACCAGGGTCTCGCGCGGCAGGAGGGAAGTCACCGGCGTCACCTGCGCGCCGTTTCTCAAGCCATAGCCGATCGAGATCTGATCGGGGTTGCAGGGGAGGGGGATCAGGTCTTCCAGCGCGAAGACTCCGGCCTCGGCAATCCGCCGGCGGATCTCGGTGAGCACGATGCGATGGGCCTTGGGATCGAAGCCGTCGTTGCGCCCGGCGTCCTGCACCGGCTGGAACGCCACCCCGCGCACGCACCGCCAGTTCAACGCGAAGCGGACGATCTGCGGGATCTCCGCGTCGTTGACCCCCTTCTTCACCGTCACCACCAGGGTCGTGGAGACGCCCACGCGCTCCAGCGCCTCCAGCGCCTGGGTGCGGATGCTGGTGAGGTCCGCGCCGCGCAGGTTCATCAGCGCCTCACGTTGCAGGGAGTCGAACTGCAGATAGACCTCCAGCCCCGGCATGAAGTCGGCGAGGCGTTCGGCGAAACCGGGCTCGCGGGCGATGCGCAGGCCGTTGGTGTTGATCATCAGGTGGCGGATCGGCCGGGCCTTCGCCGCGGCGAGGATCTCGAAGAACTGCGGGTGGATGGTGGGCTCGCCGCCGGAAAGCTGCACCAGGTCCGGTTCGCCCTCGGAAGCGACCACGGTGTCCAGCATCGCCTCGATCTCAGTCAGCGGTCGATGGCCGCCGCGCCCCACCGCGGAGTCGGCGAAGCAGACCGGGCAGGAAAGGTTGCAGGCGTCGTTGATCTCGATGATCGCCAGGCACGAGTGCTGCTCGTGGTCCGGGCAGAGGCCGCAGTCGTAGGGGCAGCCGTGCTCGGTGCGGCTCTGCAGGCGCAGCGGCCGGTCGCCGGGCTTCAGCCAATCGCGCTGGGACTTCCAGTAGACCAGGTCGTCGGCGATCAGGGTCTTCTGCACCCCGTGCTCGGGACAGCGCTTCTGGTAGAAGACGAGGTCGCCCTCGGCGATGATCTTGGCCGGGACGAGGGCGAGGCAGACCTCACAGAGGCTGGTGGTCTGGCCGAGGAAAAGATACGGCGCAGTCTTGCGCGCGGCCGGCGCGCTCTGCGGCAAGGTCGCGGAGATAGTAGAGGGCGCCATAGCTCACCAACCCCGCGCAGAGGACGTGGAAGAGGTTAAACGGGCCGACGACCCGGGGATAGGGCTTGAGGAACTCCCAGACGAAGCGCTGGGCGCCGTACCAGAAGGCCAGCGCATAGAACCCCCGCCGCATCGCCCAGGGCGCGCGCCGCGCCAGGCCGACGATGTAGACGGCCAGGAACGCGGCCATCGCCAGGCTCTCGTAGATCTGCACCGGATGGCGGGAGATCCCATCGCCAAGGTCAACGCCCCAGGGGAGGGCGGTCGGCGTCCCGTAGGTGCGGTCAGGCAGGCCGGCGAAGAAGCAGCCCCAGCGCCCGATGATCACCCCGGTCGCGAAGGAGCCGACGAAGATGGTCCCAGTCGAGCCGCGGATGCCGCGCAGGGCCTTGTAGAGCTCCACCGCCACGATCGCGCCCACCAGGGCGCCAGCGATGCTGTGCGAGAGCTCCGGCGCCGGGCCCTGCAGGGTGTTGAGCGACCCCGCCGCCCAGGCTCCGGCGACAGCGCCCGCCGCCAGGCTGACGAAGTAGCCAGGCCCGGTGACGGCGGCCAGGTCCCGCACCCGATCCTTGAGCCGCCACCGATAAAGCCCAAACCCCACCGCCGCCCCGCCGCTCCATGCGGCCAGGTCGAAGACGAGATGGGTCCAGGGCGCGGTGGGAACGTGGATCATGACGCTACCCGAGTCTGGCTACCTGGCTCTATCCGCACCGCCGACTCGACCGCCTCTCATCGGATATCGTGCCAGCTGGCGCCGCAGTTGTTGTGCCGCGACGGCAAGTCCTGGGCCGATGAAAACTTCGAAACCGTGCTTGGTCCAATCATCGCCAGGCTTGGCCCATGGCGGTGCAGATTCCAGCGCAAAGCTGACGCGAATGTTGCTGGCCGATGTGCGGTCGAATTGAAGATTGGGCTCAGTAAATGCGGCGTAGTCCCTTTCCGCCGTCCCCTGGGACAATGCGTCGAGCCAATCCGCCAATTGCATCGCTTCCAGGGTCGTCATGCACGGATCGCAAAACCGCCATTCTTTGCCGTTGAGGCTTACCCGGCCTTCCACGACGAGCCAGTTTGAGTCCCACTCGTCATCCTCGATTTCCGGATACTGGTAGCGCAGGACAGACAATCGCAACGAGCCGTCTTGTCCCTCTAGCGTCACCTCGCCCATCTCTGCTTCGACCCTTCTGAACGCCAATGCGCCAAGGTCCACCTTACTCGCGGTCGGTTCGTCGGCAAGTTCGCGCTCAGCTCAGGGCAGGCCGACCGTCAGATAGAGTCTACGGCCCTCGCTGGCGGCGCCGACGGTAACCCTTCGTTAACCGCAAACCGCCCTTCTCTCGGAGCGCCGCGCGCGCGATGCTCCCCATGAACACATGACGAACGCGATTCGCATTCTGGGCCTGGATCCTGGGCTTCGCCGCACCGGTTGGGGCGTGGTCGTGGTCGACGGCGCGCGGCTCACGCACGTGGCGCACGGGGTGATCGCGCCGGACGACAAGGCGCCGCTCTCCGAGCGCCTGGTGTTCCTCTATCGCGGCGTTTGCGCGGTGATCGAGGCGCATGCGCCGGACGAGGCGGCGATCGAAGAGACCTTCATGACCGCCAACGGCTCCTCCACCTTGAAGCTTGGCCACGCGCGGGCCGCGGCGATGATCGCGCCGGCGGCGGCGGGCCTCACGGTCGCCGAATACGCCGCCAAGGTGGTGAAGAAAGCGGTGGTCGGGACCGGCGGCGCCGACAAGACCCAGGTGGCCTTCATGATCGCGCGCCTGCTCCCCACCGCCGGCGCGACCACCGCCGACGCCGCCGACGCCCTGGCCGTCGCCATCTGCCACGCCCACGCCCGCCGCGCGCGCCGGTTCGGAGCCGCCGCGTGATCGGGCGCCTGCGCGGGATTGTCGCCGAGGTCGGCGAGGAGGAGGCGCTGATCGACGTCGGCGGGGTGGGCTACGTGGTCCGCTGCGGTTCGCGCACGCTGCAGAAGCTGCCGGCGCCGGGCGATGAGACGCTGCTGCACGTGGAGACCCAGTGGTCCGAGCAGGTCGGCATGCGGCTCTACGGCTTCCACTCGCGTGAAGAGCGGCGGGCGTTCGTGGTGCTGCAGGACATCCAGGGCGTCGGGCCCAAGGCGGCGCTGGGGGTGCTGGACGTGCTGACCCCGGGCGAGCTTGCCGCCGCCGCCGCGCGGGGCGACCAGGCGGCGGTGTCACGCGCCAACGGCGTCGGGCCCAAGCTGGCGCTGCGCATCGTCACCGAGCTGAAGAACAAGCCCATCGCCGGCGAGGCGGTCGCCGCCTTCCACGCCGGCGTCGGCGCCGGTCCCGCGCCCGCCACTCCCGCCGGCGAAGCGGTGGCCGCCCTCATTGGCCTTGGCATCGCCGAGATCGCCGCCCGCCGCGTCGTCGACCAGGCCGCCATTCGTCTCGGCGAAGACGCGCCGGAGTCCGCCCTGATCAAGGCCGCGCTGCAGGAGCTGGGCCGGTGAGGGGCGCG
>JBIOEF010000115.1:0-9708 GCA_044445785.1 Caulobacterales bacterium | reverse complement strand
TGGAGGTGGCCAGGCGATCGATGAAGTCGCGGTCGTGGCTGACCAGGATCAGGGTGCCGTCATAGTCGGCCAGCACCTCTTCCAGGAGGTCCAGCGTCTCCATGTCGAGGTCGTTGGTGGGTTCGTCCAGCACCAGCAAATTGGCCGTCCGCGCCAGCGCCCTGGCCAGCAGCAGGCGGTTGCGCTCGCCGCCGGAAAGGCTGGCCACCGGCTGGCGCAGCTGGCTGTCCTGGAACAGAAAATCGCGGGCGTAGGCGGCGATGTGGCGGGGCTTGCCACGGACCATCACCTGGTCGCCGCCGGCCGGCGCCAGGGCGTCCCAGAGGCTCATGTCGTCGGTGAGGTCGGCCCTGGCCTGGTCGACATAGGCGATCTGCAGCCCGGTCCCCAGCTTCACCGATCCGGCGTCGGGCGCGAGTTCGCCCAGCAACAGCTTCACCAGGGTGGTCTTGCCAGCGCCATTGGGGCCGACCACGGCCAGGCGGTCGCCGCGCTGGATGCGGGTGGAGAAGTTCTTGATCAGCGTGCGGCCGCCGAAAGCCTTGCTGAGCCCCTTGGCCTCGGCCACCCGCGCTCCGGAGGCGCCGCCGGCCTCCGCCGCCAGCGCCAGCGGCCGGCGCTGACCCAGCAGCAGCTCGGCCTTCTGCGCACGCATGGCCGCCAGTTCGCGGGCGCGACCTTCGTTGCGGGTGCGCTGGGCGGTGATCGAGCGGTAGAACCAGTAGGTCTCCCGCTCGATGGCCTTCTCCAGCCGGCGCAGGGATTGGGCCTGATCGGCGGCGATCTTGGCCGACCAGGCGTCGAAGGCGGCGAAGCCCCGGTCCAGCCGCCAGATCCGCCGGTCCTCCAGCCAGAAGCAGCGCGCCGTCACGCGCTCCAGGAACGCACGGTCGTGGCTGACCACCAGGGCGGCGGCGCGGCTGGCGCCCAGCATCGCTTCCAACGTCTCGATGGCGAAGATGTCCAGGTGGTTGGTCGGCTCGTCGAGCAAGAGCACGTCCGGCCGCTCGGCGAAGGCCCTGGCGAGCGCGGCGCGTCGTCCCTCGCCGCCCGATAGGCCCTGCGTCGTGCGGCTGGGATCCAGGCCAAAGGCCTGCAGCGCGCCCTGCGCCTCGTGGCCCGGCGCGCCGCCGGCGCTGGCGTAGTCGGTGAGCGTCTCGCCGGTGATCGCCGGCTCCTGAGCGACCAGGCTGATCCGCGCGGCCGGGGCGACCGATCGCTCGCCGCCGTCGGGCTCGGTGAGGCCCGCCAGCACCCGCAGCAGGGTCGATTTGCCGGCGCCGTTGCGTCCGACCAGGCAGGCGCGCACGCCCGCCTCCAGCGCCAGGTCGACGCCGTCGAAGAGCGGCCGCGGGCCGTCGGCCAGCCGCACGTCCTTCAGCGCCACGATCGGCGCGCGCGGACTCACAGCGGCGTCGGCCGCCGACGGGCCGTCTCGGAATCTTCCATGGCCCAAGCCTAGCGGAGGGCGTGGAACGCGAACAGGTTCACGCGTGGCCGCCCGGGTCCAGTGGCCACCTAGAAGTCGAAGCGGGCGCCGAAGCCTCCGTGGAGGCTGGAGCCGATCGCCCCCGGCGCCAGGATGCCGTTGAGGAAGAGGTCGACCGTCATCCGGCGGTTCACGCGCACGCCCATCCGCCCGCCTACCTCATAGTAGACGAAGCTCGGCTGGCCGCCGGGGATCTCAAAGCCGTTGATGTCCGCGCGCAGACCGCTCTTGGCGTTGAAGGCCCAGTCGACACCGCCGTTCAGGTCCGCCTCGATGCGGCGGCCGAAGAGGTGGGTGTACTGCGCGCTGAGACCGGCGACGTCGGTGATGTCGGTGCCGCCGGGGACGGTGGCGGCCAGCGGATTGCCCGCGCCCCCCGGCTCGACGTAGGCCCCGACGATCTGCCAGGACCTGGTGTAGCTGGCGTAGACCGCCGCTTCGTCGCGCGGCGTGACGCGGTCCACCCAGCCGACCTGACCGGAGACGCTGACGTTGTAGTCGCGCGTCGCGCCGACGCCGATGGCCGTCCCGGCGCCGCTGGGATAGCTGCGCTGATAGCGGGTGTTCTGCAGGCCAGCGGAGACGCTCACCTCCGCATAGGGGCGCGAGGCGCCGAACCCGGCCGGGTCGTACTGGATCGCGGTGGCGAAGCCGGCGTTGAGGGTGACGTCGGCGCCCTTCTGTTTGTACTGACCGAGGTCGAGACCGCCCATGAGCGTCCACTCCGGGTTGAGCGCATAGCGGCCGTGCCCGGAGACCGCGAAGCTGCCAAAGCCCATGCCGGCGCCGCCGCAGTTGCCGCAGCTGACCTGCTCGTTGAGGCCCAGCAGCAGTTGGGACTCCAGTTGCGCGACCAGCATCTGGGCGGTCCGTGACTGGGCGAGGGATTCGATCGACGAGATCAGCGCGGCGTCGGGCGTGATCGGACCGGTCGTGCCGATGACCACCACGCCGCTCAGGCTCATGAACTGGGCTGTCTTGTCGAAGGCGCTGGCCGGCACGACGCTGGCGCCCGACTCGCAAACGTTGCTCGTGGTGTTGAGGCAGTAGTACTTGTTGCCGCTGAAAACCCCTGGGTTCGCCTGGAACAGCACATAGCCGTTGTCGGTGTTGCTGAAGTTGAACAGCAGTTGCGTCGGCGTGGCTGTCAGGTCGTTGCCCTCGAGCACGATGACGCTTTGGCCCCCGGCGGATGTCAGGGTGGTCGAGGCCCCGGCGCCGTTCAGGTTCAGGTTCCAGCTGACGACGTCCGCCTTCGAGAGGGCGCCCGTGTTCCCGTCGGTGGTGATGGTCCCGACCACCGACCCGCCGCCAATGGTTTCATCGACCGAGTAGCTGATGTCGCCGGCGAGGCAGGGTCCTGCCCCGAGGAGGGCGGCGATGGCGGCCGAGCTCAGCAGACGGATCGCCTGGCGCGCAGGGGCGAGGGTCGGTCGGGGCATCGAAAACCTCATCGGCCACACAGCGCGGCATAAAGATCCAGGCTGGTCATGACGCCCGCCGTCCCGGTCCACTGGCCGTTGAGCATCGTGTAGCCGGTCGCGGTCGAGATGCCGGTGGGCTGGTAGAGCGATGGAAACATCATCTGGCCAGGCCAGGGCACCAGCGTGCCGGTGGCGAAGGGATCGTAGCCTTTGTAGATCGGCAGCAGCTCGGCGGTGGCCGTCATGTTCGCCCCGTTGTCGACGATCGAGCCCTGTCCCTCGGCGAACATCGGCATCGGCTGCCACTGGCTGGGGTCGTAGGGGTGGGCGAGGTAGGCCCCGCAGGCGCCGCTGGAGCACCCGCCGTTCACGACCTGGTTGATCATCGCCGTTACCTGGCCGGCCATCCCGGCGGCCGCGATCGCGGCGGCCGCCTCCGTGACCGCGCCAGTGGTCTCCTGCCACACCGCGCCGGCGTCGCCCGTCTGCGGAGTCTGCCCGGCCTGCGCCATGGCCGCGCCCATGGCCTCCCCGAGCGCGCCGGCCCAGGCGCCGGCATCGCTCGGCTGGCTGCTCGTCTTGGCCTTGGGCTGATAGGTGGGGTAGTCCGGCCCGGACGGTATCTGGGGAATCTGAACCGGGGGCTGCGGGGGCGGCGTCACATCGGGCGGCGGCGTCGGCGGCGTCGGCGGCTGGGCGAAGGGGTCGCGCACCTGCGGCTGGTTGGCCAGGTACTGCTGCACATAGGCGTCCATCGCCGCGTACTCGCCGGGCTGTGGCAGCGGGTGGTAAGTGCTGACGCCGGTGTTCGGATCGGTGTAGCTGTAGCCGGGGCCGTACTTCTGGTAGAGTTGGTTCTGGACCTCCTGCGCCCGAACCTGCGCCTGCTGCGCCGTGAACTGCTGCGAGCCCGGCTTACCTTCGATACTGTCGATGATATCGCCAACCTGCTGGTTGGCGTTGATCAACACGGGGACGCCTTTTGGGCCGCCAAGCCCCACCACCGCCGCCCCAAGGTCGGTCTGCGCCGCGTTTGACACGGTCGTTCCACCTTGCAGGATGGCGTTGGGATCGTAGGTGATCGCAGTTTGCGAACCGAAGCCCAGCTTGGCCAGGGACGCAGCGATGTCGGCTGGGGACGGGAGCCAGCTGTTGCCTTTGGGCGCATTGTTAACAACCTGCTGGGCCTGTCCGATGGTCGGCAGTTGCGGCCCCTGCGGCGCCGGCGCCGGCGCCGGCGTCTGGGCGCGCGCTGTGGATATCGCCACGACGGAGACGGTGAGCGCGAGGATGACTCTCGCCCGCTGGGTTGAGAGGATCATGGGACGGCCCCAATCTTGGAAAGGTCGATCGCCTCGACGTTGGCGACCTTCGCGTCATGGGCCTGGCCGGTGGGCGTCAGGTGGGCGACGAACAGCCACTGCGGCTCGAACGAGCTCTGGACGATGGCCAGCACCTCGCCCTTGCCTGGCAGGTATTGGATCGGCTGAAGCGAAAGGCGCGTTTCCACCGAGCGCTCGTGCAAGCTTGTGGCGACCGAGGCGCTGACGCCGGGCGCCAGCGGCGTCTCCTCGACCAGGGCGACCCGCAGGACGTGACCGGCGTAGGGAACGACGCTCGCCATCGCCTCGATCGAGTTCTCCGCCGCGCGCAGGCGGAGCACCGCCACCGTGCGCGCCCGCTCGGCGCTGGGAGCGGTCGCACTCCAGTCGATCGCGCCAGGGGCCCCGGCCGCGCGGCGGAAGGCCGAGAGCGCCTCGACCTGGCCGATGACGAGGGCCTTGGAGAGACCTTCCTGGATGTCGGGAAAGGCGGGCTGAAGGTCCGCGCCGGGCGGAAACCGTCCGCTCAGCGCCTGGGTCAGCGCCATGGTGACGTGATTCAGCCGCCAGCCGTCGCCTTCGCGCGACCAGTCGCCCAGCACCCAGACGTCGGTGACGGGATCGCGCCAGCCGGTGACAGCGGTATCGCCCTGGATCTGGCGCACCTCGATGGCGTGGGCGAAGAAGTCGGTCCAGAGCCTTGCCTCTCCGGGCGAGCGAGGGGCAAGGATCGCGGCCGCCTGGTGGAACGATGGCGTCCCCGCCGACCAGAAGCCCTGGAACGACACGCCGGCGGCGAGCCGCATCATGCCGGTTTCGAGGCGCAGCGCGCGGTCGATGGCCTGCGGCGAGACCGTCTGGGCCGGTGCGGGCGGTGTTGGCGGGGTGTCGGCGCCGGCTGCCCCGGCGCAGGCGATGGCGGCGATCAGGCCAAATGCGGCGGCCCTCATGACGGTCTCCCTGAACGAACGGTCGCCTCGACATCGACGACGGTGACGTTGAGCGGCGTCGGGGCGGCGGCGCTGTCGAAATCGATGAACACCAGCAGCCCGGGTCTGAGCGGCGAGGCCATCGCCACCGTGATCCCGTCAGAGCGTCGGAAGGCCGCGACGGTCGCGAGCGAGCGCCGGACATCCCCGCTGACGGCGCCAAGCTGGGCGGTGGAGGCAGCGCCGTTCGGCCCAGGTACGATCTGGTCCGGCTTATCTGCGCCCAGCGCCGTACGCGCTTTCTCGGAGGCGGCCATGGTGGTCGGGTTCGCGTTCCACGTGGCCAGGCCCCGCTCGCCTTGGACGAGATGAGTGACGAAATAGAACAAGGACGCTTGCGGCAGGGCCTTCAGGCGGTCGGAGGTAAGCGCCTCGGCGGCGCGGAGGGTCTGGCCCGCCTGCTGCTGGAGGCTCTGGGCGTAAGGCCGACCGGTCTGGGCCCACCAGGGCTTGGCCGCCGCGCCGCGGAGCGTCGCGCCGTCCAACCGCCTCACCGAGCTCAGCCACCAGTGGGCGTCGATCCGCCGCCAGGTGGTCACCAACGCCGCATCGGCGAGGGGGTTGTAGAAGGTGACGATCGGCATCGAAGCATCGCCGGCAAGGGCGCGGCTGGCCGAGCGGAAGAACCGGGCGAGGTAGGGCGCCGAGCCCGGCCCGAGGGGCCCCACTGCATCGATCAGCGACACTTGTTCGAGCGGCGCCAGGGCCTTGGCGTAGGTGATCGGATCCTGCGCCAGACCTTCGTAGAGCGCGTTGGCCTGATCTGCGGCGCCGGCGCGTGAGTCGGCGGCGGTCGGCTGCGCGGCGACCGGTCCCGCCAGGAACGCCGCCCCGGCGATCAGCAGGATCGTGGCGGCGGCTACGGTTGAAACACGACCTCGGCTGGACAAGCTTGTCTCCCGATAGAACCTCGTTCTCGGGTCGAGCTTGCCGGCGCGCGCGGTCGCGCCGCATCCCTAAATCTTGCTATGAAATCAGCCCTCGCGGGGCCAGGCGGGGCCGCCAAGGCTGCGTAGGACCAGCGCGATGAACTCGCCCGGGGGGTTGGTGTGGGTCTTGGCGCGGTTGCGGGCGATGTGCACGCGCCGGGTGTGCAGGGTGTGGCCGTGGTTGTGGGCGATGACCGCGGGCTGGTGGCGGGGGGCGAACTCGGCGGCGACGCGCGCCTCGGCGGCGGTGAAGCCGAAGAGCTCGCGCAGCTGGTCGCCGGGCGCGAGCGGCGTGGTCTCGGGATCGGTCACCGAGACCAGCGCCAGGGGCCCGCCGGGGACGGTGAGCGCCATCTCGCCCCGCGCGGGCGTGATCAGGGCCGCCAACGGCCGGCGGCCGGACGGGCGGGGGAGGGAAACCACGCCGCCGGCGCGGCTCTGCCGGTCAGGCGAGGCCGCCAGTCCGACCAGGCGCGCCAGCGCCGCCTGGGCCTGGCTGGCGGCGGCGCGCAGAACCTTGCCCGGCGCGCTGAGGCCATCGCCGGCGCGCACCATCGCCTCGCCAGCGGCGTTGGCGTAGACGATGGCCCCATCGCGATCGACCAGGAACACCGCCCCGGCCTGGCGCTGGATCAGGTCGACCAGCTCGCCCCGCACGCGCCGTTCGGCGTCGAGGCGCAGGCTCATGTCGAAGGCGTTGCCCAATGGGCGCAGCAGCATCGTGCCGATTTCGATCTCGCGCGCCTCGAACTCGCCCTCGCTGGCGTCACGGATGACGTTGAGGGTCGTCTTCTTGGAGTTGTAGAGCGGCATCATCATGAAGGCGTGCATCTGGGTCGGCCGCAGGAAGCGGTCGTAGAAGTCCGAGGCGATCAGGTCGGTCTTGTCGACATAGTGGCGGTCGGTGCAGGCGCCCTGGCGCCGGCCGTGGCGGTCGATCTGTTCCTGGATCGGGTTGATGGTCTTGTAGTCCTGGAAGTAGGCGCCGGGCACCGCCGGATCGAGCCGGGTCGAACCCAACCCGCCTTCGCGCCCGTTCACCCGCCAGAGCAGCACCGCCCGGCGCGTCTCGACGCAGTCGGCGACGCCCTGCAGCACGTTCGGCCACAGTTCAGGCTCCAGCGCAGCCTGGTAGGCGAGGTCGACGACCCCGAGCAGGTGTTCGTCCAGCGACATTCGGCCCCCCCAGGGCCTTAGGGCGTTTGGGATAACAGCGTGCAACAGCGGCGCGCCCACGTCGAGCGACTTCCCGTCGCAGCTGCGGGGCGGCGCAGCGAGCGCCTCAGGCGAGGCAAGTCGGCGCAAGCTTGCCTTTTGGCCCCTTTCACCCTACATCGGCGCCCATCACACACGCAGGCGTTCGGCGACGCGCGGGGCTGACACCCGCGCGTTTCCGTTCCGGGCCTCCCGCAAGGGAGGTTTTGGCCTGCGGAGGCGCACCGGAAGAAGGAACAGATCTTATGGCGCTTCCCGAATTCTCCATGCGTCAGCTCCTGGAAGCTGGCGCCCACTTCGGCCACCAGACCCATCGCTGGAACCCGAAGATGGAACGCTACATCTTTGGCGCCAGGGCCAATATCCACATCATCGACCTCTCCCAGACCATGCCGCTGCTGCATCAGGCGCTGGTGAAGGTGCGCGACGTGGCGGCCTCGGGCGGTCGGGTGCTGTTCGTCGGCACCAAGCGCCAGGCGTCCGAGCCGGTGGCTGTCGCCGCCAAGCGCTCGGCCCAGTACTACGTCAATCACCGGTGGCTGGGCGGCACCCTGACCAACTGGCGCACCATCTCCCAGTCGATCGCGCGCCAGCGCGAACAGGAAGGTCTGTTGGATGGCGGCGAGGGGGGCTCGCGGCCGAAGAAGGAGCTGTTGCAGCTGACCCGCGAGCGGGAAAAGCTGGAGCTGAGCCTGGGCGGCATCAAGGACATGGGCGGCATCCCCGACCTGATGTTCGTGATCGACACCAACAAGGAAGCCATCGCCATCCAGGAAGCGCGCAAGCTGAACATCCCGGTGGTGGCGATCCTGGACACCAACTGCGATCCTCAGGGGATCACCTATCCGATCCCCGGCAACGACGACGCCGCCCGCGCGATCCAGTTCTACTGCGATCTGGTGGCCGATGCGGTGCTGGACGGCCTGACCGAGGGCCAGGTGGCCATGGGCGTCGACATCGGCGCGGCCATCGCTCCCGAAGAGCCGGCGCTGCGCAAGTCCAAGGCCGCGCCGAAGGCCGAGCCGGAACCGGCGGTCGAAGCCGAAGCGGCCGCTGAGGCCGAGGCTGCCGCGCCAGTGGTGGAAGAGGCGGAGTTCACCGCCGAGCCGGAGGCCAAGCCTGCGACGGCCGCCAAGGCCAAGGGCAAAGCCAAGGGCAAGGCCGCGGCGACGGACGCCGTCGCTGAAGCGGCGCCGGAGCCTGAGGCCGCAGCGCCCGAGCCTGAGCCTGAGCCCGAGACCGCCGCCGCGGCGCAGGCCGATGCGCCGTCCGAGCCCGCGGCCGACAGTTAAGTTCAACGCGAGCCCTAGAAAGGCCCGCACGACGTCACTCTGAATATGGAGGCGACCATGGCCGACATCACGGCTTCCATGGTGAAAGACCTGCGCGAAACCACCGGCGCAGGGATGATGGATTGCAAGCAGGCGCTGCAGGCGACCGGCGGCGACGCCGAGGCGGCCATCGACTGGCTGCGCGCCAAGGGTCTCTCGAAGGCCGCCAAGAAGGCCGACCGCGTGGCGGCCGAGGGCGTCATCGCCCTGGCCCTGCGCGACGAAGGCGCGGGGATGACCGGGGCGGTGGTCGAACTCAACGCCGAGACCGACTTCGTCGCCCGCAACGACCTCTTCCAGAACGCCGCCCGGCAGGCGGCCAAGGCGGCGCTGGACATGAACGGCGACGTCGAGGCCCTGCGCGGGGCCGCCGTCGATGGGGCCGCGAGCCTGGCCGACATGATCACCAGCCTGATCGCCACCATCGGCGAGAACATGCTGCTGCGCCGCACGGCCGCCTTCGGCGTCAGCCAGGGCGCGGTGAGCGGCTACATCCACGGCGCGCTGGCAGGCGCGCCGGACATCGGACGGATCGGCGTCTTGGTGGCGGTGGAAGGCGCCGGCGACCAGGCGCGCCTGAAGGAGCTGGCCCGCAACATCGCCCTGCACGCGGCGGCCACCAACCCCATGTCGCTTTCCACCGACGATCTGGATCCTGCCGCCGTCGAGCGCGAGAAGGCGGTGCTGACCGAGCAGGCGCTGGCCTCGGGCAAGCCGCCGAACGTGGTCGAGAAGATGGTCGAGGGCCGGATCCGCAAGTTCTACGAGGAGGTCGTGCTCTTGAAGCAGGCCTATGTGAAGAACCCCGACCAGACCGTCGAGCAGCTGGTCGCCGAGACCGCCAAGGCGGTGGGCTCGCCGATCAAGGTCGTCGGCTTCGTGCGCCTGGCGTTGGGCGAGGGGGTCGAAAAGCAGACCGGCGACTTCGCCGCCGAAGTCGCCGCGATGACCGGCGGGCAATAGCCTAGCTCCCTCCCCTCATGGGGAGGGTGGCCGAGCGGAGCGAGGT
>JBIOEF010000114.1:0-9978 GCA_044445785.1 Caulobacterales bacterium | reverse complement strand
GTGGCGGGGGCCGCGGGGGGCTGGGTGACCACGGGGTGGCCCGGCTGCATCCAGGGATGGGGGTAGTGGCCCATCATATGCCCGCCCCAGGGACCGCCGAAGCTGGACATCAAAGCGCCGCCCACGAGGGCGAGCACGGCCAGGATGAAGAGCCACGCGCCAAGCAGGTTGCCGATAGTCTTCAGCAGGCCCTGGGATCGGCTCGCCGCGAAGAGGACAAAGAAAGCGATGATCGAAAGCACCGTCGCATGCAGCAGGCCCATCATCAGGCCAGCCAGAAAGAAGAATGGATGCATGGTTTCCTCCCCATGACCGCCGATCGGGTCGATGCGGCTCTTCCTGGCCGCGCGGGTGAACGACTTATAGTCCACTTCGCTGGACGTGGCGCGCGCAAGCGGTGAAGACCTTGATTCAACTCAAGGCGGCCATGGCGAGCGACGGCAGAGTTACCAGGCGTCGAGACACGGGGGGATTTGCCAATGAGAACGCCGCCGCCCGCCGTGCCGGCGCCATGATGTCCTGCGCGATCGCGGCGAGCGGCGTCGGGGGCCGAGGATGAGGTCGTCGGCAAATCCAACGTTCCGAACGGGAGGCGCCGCCGCTTTCGGGGCGCTCGTCGCACTCTTGGCCCTGTTCGCCGCCAGCACCGCGGCGGCGGCTTCGCTGAAGGCGCGGGTCGCCAGGCTCGCCTGCGCGGTCGTGCGCATCGAGACCAGCCGAGGCGTGGGCACCGGGTTCTTCGTCCGCCGGGACGGGCTTTTGGTCACGGCCGGCCACCTCGTCTACGACATCTCCTTCCGCAAAGCGCAGGGCGAGATCGAACCGGTGGTGACGCCGGTCAGCGACGTGCGGATGTTCCTCAGCGACGGGCGCGTGGTCACCGCCAAGCTGCCGCCGCTGACCGACGGCGACCGCCAGAACGCCGGGGTGGATCTGGCCGCGGTCCAGACGAACCTGGAGACCCCCTGCTTCATCCCCCTGCCGCGCAAGGCCAAGGCGAGCGTGGGCGACCACCTCCTGGCGATCGCCTATCCGACGGCCTCGCCATCCGCCGTCCTCTACGACGGATTCATGAGCTCGCTCTCGGTCGACGCGCCGACCGCTATCGGCATCGTTCCGGAGACTCAGGAAGTGGTCAGCGTCACGCGCAGTCTGATCCGCGTGCAGATGCCGCTGACCCGCGGCTCGTCCGGCGCCCCGGCGATCAAGGACGACAACACCACCCTGGGCGTGGTGACGGAAATCCCGGTCCTGTGGACGGCGGCCCTGTCGGACCTCGTCAAGACCTACGCCAACAACGATCGGCCATCGGGCGGCGCCGTCGCCGGCTTCGATACGACCAAGCTCTTGGCGCAGCTGGCGTTCATCGTCTCGGAATTTGAGACGCCGGGCTCGGGGACAGTGGTTCCGATTTCCTATTTGCGGCTGCCGCCTCGAAGAGAAGCCGAGCCTCGCTCGCACGAACCTCGAGGCCACCGATCAGGACCGTCGCGTCCGCCGCGGCGAGGGTCAGCCGCACCGGCGCGGGGTGTCCCGCGACAGGGCCGGTGAACGTCAGCAGGGCCGCCAGCACGTGGGCGGTTGGCATGGGATGGGCTCCTCGGGCGGCCACCACGACCGCGGCCCCTCAGCGTTAGTCGACAAGGAGCCGGCTGAAAAGGACCGCCGCGGGCGTCAGCCTTTCGCGGCCGCACCCTGCGCATACGGCGTCATGTCCATGTACGGATAGCGGGCGGCGACGTCGCGCAGGGTCTGTTGGTTCCAGTAGTCGGAGCCGACGGGCGGCCAGCCGAAGAGGTCGCGCTGGCGGGGCGTCATCATGCTCATGGCGCGGCGGAAGCCCTTGTGCTCGGCGTGGTCGGGCCAGCTCATCTTGCCGTTCCAGCGGGCGCCGCGCGACTGGTAGTCGATCAGCATGGCGAAGCGCGAGCGGCCGGGCGCGGCGAAGTTGGAGCCCCGGTGCATGACGCTGGTGCGATAGATCATCAGGCTGCCGGCCGGGCCGGTGACGGCCTCCTCGTGCTCGGTGAGTTCGCCCTTCTGCAGCTGTCGCGGGCTGAGCGGCAGGTCCTTGGTGTACTGGACGGGCACCACCTTGGTCGGGCCGTCCAGCTCGGTGACGTCCGATAAGAGGATGAAGGTGGTGTACTGGGTGTGGTCGCCGTCCAGACGCGGAACCACCAGCGTGTGGTTGCCGAAATCCCGGTGATGGACCTGGTCGTAGTCGATGGCGCCGGCGTACTTGGCCCAGAGTTCGACCTTGTAGATCTCGATATCGTCGGTGGCGAGCAGGCGCTCCATGGCGTCGATGAGGTCCGGATAGACCGGCAGGCGGCTCAGCGCCCAGTCCGCGTAGGGAAAGAGCCGGATGCCGGCGAACTGGCTGCGCTCGAACTCGGGATACTGGCTGGGATCGGCGAAGTAGTCGGCGGGCCTGGGATAGATGTCCCACATCGCCCCTTGCGCCGCCGCCAGCGTCTCGGCGTCGAGGAATCCGGGCACGACGGTGAACCCCCGGTCGTATACCTCAGCCAGTTTGGCGTCGCTTATTCGCATGCGCCCTAGTCGGCCAAGGGCCGGGTTGCGGTCAAGGGCCGGGTTGCGGTCAAGGGCTCTGGGCTCAGCTGCTCGCCGCGGCTATCGCCTTGAGCAGCGAGGGCAGGTTCGGCTGGCCGGTGTGGGCGGTCAGGCCCCCGTCCACCGGGATCGCCGCGCCGGTGAGGTAGGACGCATCGTCCGGGGCCAGGAAGGCGATGACGGCGGCGATCTCCTCGGGCCGCGCGAACCGGCCCATGGGAACGCGCTCGTTCCAGGCCTCCCGAACCCCTGGCATCTGGTCGATGCCGGCGATCAGCGGCGTGTCGACCGGGCCCGGGCAGACCGCGTTCACCCGCACGCCCTCCCTGGCGTGATCGATGGCGGCCGCGCGGGTGTAGTTTATCACCGCGGCCTTGGCGGCGTTGTAGGCCGCGAAGCTGTAGTCGCCGGCCAGGCCCGAGATCGAGGCGGTGTTGACGATCGCCCCGCCGCCGCGCTCGCGCATCAGCGGGATGGCCGCCTTGCAGCCGTAGAAGACCCCGGTGAGGTCGATGTCGACCACGCGCCGCCACTCCTCGACCGTCAGTTCGGGCGTCGCGGCGAAACTGCCGACCCCGGCGTTGTTGACCAGGATGTCGAGGCCGCCGAAGGCGTCCGCGGCGCTGGCTGCCAGCGCCTGCACCTCGTCCCACGAGGCGACGTCGGTGTGCCGGAAGAAGCAGCGATTGCCGCCCAGCTCCGCCGCGACGGCCCGGCCGGCGTCGTCATTGACATCGGCGATCACCACCGCCGCGCCCTCGGCGTGGAACCGGCGCGCGGCCGCCAGACCGATGCCAGAGGCGCCGCCGGTGACCGCCGCGACCTTGTCCTTGAAGCGCATGTCGCCCCTCTCCTCTTGCGGTCCCAGCGGCTAGTCGTCGAACCCGACGAAGACCGCGCAGTCGTCGACGGATTTGCGGCGGGAGACGACGGCGTTGGCCGGGAAGCTTTCGTCGGGAAAGCCCATGGCGATGCAGATCATGATCACCTGGTCATCGGCGATGCCGGCGTGCTCGCGCACCACGGGCGATTGCATGATGCCCTGGCTGTTGATCACGCACCCCAGGCCCCGCGACCAGGCCGCGTTGACCAGCGCGTTGGCGATGGCGCCGCAATCGAAAGGCGCGATGTCGCCGCCGTGGATCGAGCGGTCGTAGGTCACCACCACCGAGACCGGCGCGTCGAACTGGCGAAACCCGCGCAGCACCCAGTCCTGGCGCTTGGCCGGGTCGTCGCGGGGGATGTCCATGGCCGCGAAGAGCTGCTTGGCGATCTCGATCTGCCGCTCGCGGTGCGCGCCGGCGTAGGCGCCGTGACCGCGGAACTCGCGCGAGTCGGGGACGCCCGCCAGGTTGCGCTCGGTGTTGCCGGCGCGGATGCGGTCCAGCGCCTCGCCGGTGACCACGTAGAAGTTCCACGGCTGGGTGTTGAGGGACGAGGGCGCGCGCATGGCCATCTCGATCACCTCTTTGATCAGGGCCTTGGGCACGGGCTGGGGCTTGTAGCCGCGGATGCTGCGGCGGCCCAGGACAACGTCATCGAACTTCAAGGTACGTATCTCCGAGTGGTGTCACTGGCCGGCTGGCCGGCGTGAGATCAGATAGCGGTGGCGGCCGTCGAGCACCAGGACGCCGGCCTGGTTGTGCACGGTGCTCTTGAGGCCAACGACGCCGGTGGTGCGGCCGCCCGTCAGTTCGTCCACCTCCAGCGCCGGATAGAGGGTGTCGCCGACGTAGACCGGCGCCAGGAAGCGGCTGGACTGCTCCAGGAACGCCCGCAGCGAGTCCTCCACGAGGTGGGGGAAGGTCCCGGCGCCGGCGGCGGTCTGGATCGCCACCTGGTAGCCGTGCGCCAGCATGTCCGGCAGGCCGCGGGCGCGGCAGTACTCGCGGTCGTAGTGGATCGGGTGGTTGTCGCCGCTGGCGGCCTGGAAGGCGAGGAAGATCGCCTCGGTCATGGTGCGGCTGGGCAGCACAAAGCGCTCGCCGAGCCGGAAGTCCTCGAACCAGCGCTGCTCGGCGACCATCCGGTGGGCGCGGGGATCGAAGGGGGCGGGCGTATCGGTCATGGTCACCGTTGTTTACGGTGAAATTCGGTGGTTCGCCATGCGGGCGACCCGCGGAGGGTGGGCTCACGGCGGGGTTGGCGTCTGGCTGATGGCGGCGATCAGGGCGTCCGGCGCCGTCTCGCCCACGGCCAGGGTCCCGCCGTAGTAGCGCCACAGCAGGTGGGTCGAGACCGCGGCGCCTGGCAGGGCCAGCACGATGGCGATGGAAAGCGGCAGGCCAAGGGCCGCCAGCCCCGCCGCGACCAGGCACCCCAAGCCGCAGCCGATATCCCAGCCGCCCTCGGCCACGATCTGAAAGCGCAACGGACAGGGCGAGGCCTTGGCCAGGTTATAGACCGCGGTCATCATCGAGGGCAGCACCAGGGCGGCGACCAGCGCGCCCAGAGCGTTGGCGGCCACAGCCAGCCAGGGCGAACCCAGGCTCGCGGCGCGCAGCAACACCACGCCGGCGGCGACCGTATAGGCCAGGACCACCGACCGGCGCCCGTGTCCGAGGTCGATGAGCCGGCCGAGCGCCAGCCCGACGATCGCCCCGACCAGGGCCGCCAGCGCCATCGCCCCGCCGTAGGCCGCCAGGCTTCGCCCTAGCGAAAGGAAGAGCACGATCTGCCAGACGACGTAGTAGCAGGCGCCCAGCCACCCGTCGGCGATGCAGAGCGCCAGGCCAAGGCGCGCGGCGCGGAAGGCGCCTGGCGCCTCCTTCAGCACCGGCACATTGGGCGCGCCCAGCAGCGGCAGCGCCGAGAGCGCCTGCACGATAGCGACGCCGGCGAAAGCCGGGCGCGGCCCCAGGGTCACCAGCGCCCAGGCGCCGATGAGCGGGGCGACGATGCCCACCACCGCAGCCAGCGCCTCTCGCGCGCCGATCTGGTGGCCGCGGTGTTCAGCATCGCCCAGGGAGGCGAAGTAGGCGTGGTAGCTCGACCAGTAGAAGGTGTCGCCGACCGCGAGGACCAGGCAAAGCGCAGCCAGCCAGCCGTCGATCCCGTGCACCTGGGCCAGCAGCGGATAGCCGCAGGCGATCGCCAGCACGCCGAAGATCACCAGGGGCTTCAGCCCCCAGCGCCGGCCGAGCGGCAGGATCAGCGGCCGCAGCACGAAACGGCCGGCGAAGATGACCGCCTGGGCCGCCAGGGTCGCCGGGACCGAGACGCCCGCGTGCAGCAGGAAGGCGAGGAAGAAGACGCCGCCCGCGCCCATCGCCAGGGCCTGGACGCCGTAGTGGAGATTGATGCGGTTGACCGCGCTATTGCCGAGGAAAGCCATGGATGGAGCCGGAACAAGCGTTGAGGTGTGACGGCGCGCCGGCCGGGGCCGGGGTCACGCCCGCGATGCGGCGCTCGAGGCGCTAGCGGATCAGCTCACACAAACCAGCAACGCTCCTTTCAGGGGCGGTCCCGTTCTGCGCCGAACCGCCGCCGCTGGCAAGCGGCCGGGGGCCGGGTCAGCTGGCTGCGCGCTCGGTGACCGACACGCGGGTCAGGTCGTCGCCCAGCACGATCTCGCCGGCGAAGTGCGGGCGCGCCAGCGCGCGCCATTCCTCTTCCTGGCCCTTCATCAGCGCCGGCACATAGTGGGTCAGCATCAGGGTGCGGACGCCGGCGCGCCCGGCGGTCTGCGCCGCCTGCTCGACGGTGGAGTGGTAGTCCAGGATGTCCTGCAGCCGCCGCGAGGGGACGCGCCGCACCAGGTCCTCGCGGATCACCGTCTGCACATAGACGTCGGCGCCCTGGCACAGGACGTCCAGCTCCGGACAGGGGATGGTGTCGCCGGCGATCGCGGCGGCGAGCCCGCCCGCCTCGATCCGGTAGCCCAGCGTCGGGAACACCGGCGAGTGGTCGGTGCGGTGGGCGCTGATCCGGCAATCGCCGACGCTGAAGGCGTCGCCGGGCTCCAACTCGGTGGTCTCGACGCTGGGCGGCGAGCTGAGGTCGTCGTGGTGGTCGATGCGGTACTTCACGTCAAAGGCCAGCATCGCCAGCGTCGCCTCCACCAGGGCCTTGGCGCCCTTGGGTCCGAAGACGCGCAGGGGCGTCGGCGCGACGTTCATCACCCAGTGGGTGGTGATCACGTCGTTGAGGTCGCAGATGTGGTCCGAGTGCATGTGGGTGAGCAGGATGGCGGAGATGGTCGGCGGCGCCACGCCCGCGCCCGCCAGGCGCATCACCACGCCCCGCCCGCAGTCGATGAGCAGGGTCGCGCCGCCGGCTCTGACCAGCGTCGCCGGTCCGGCGCGCTCGGCGCTCGGGATCGGCGAGCCGGTCCCGAGCAGGATGACGTCCATGGTTTCGGCCCGCGCCTTTACTGGAAGAGGCGCATCTGGACCGCGTCCGACATCGCCTGGTAGCCCGCGTCGTTGGGGTCCAGGTGATCGGCGCTGTCGTAGATCGGCAGCATGCGGTTGGGTGTCTTCGGGTCGCGCAGGGCGGCCTCGAAGTCGATGTAGCCCTGGGCGTCCTTGTTGGTGCGGATCCAGTTGTTGACCGCCTCGCGCTTCATCTCGGCCGCATCGCTGTAGTAGCCGGGACGCTGCGGCAGCGGCGCGAAGGGCGGCATGGTGCCGAAGAACACCTTGATGCCGTGGCCGTTGGCCTGGACGATCAACTGCTTGTAGCCGGCGATGACGTCATCGGCGCTGACCTCTTCCTCTGGCAGGTTGCGCCCGCCCGGCAGGCCGAAGTCGTTGATGCCGATAAGCACGATCAGATAGCCGACGCTGGGCTGGGCGAGCACGTCGCGATCGAAGCGGCTCATCGCATTGGGCCCGAAGAAGTCGTGCAGCAGGCGGTTGCCGCCGATGCCGGCGTTGACCACGGCCATGGGCGGCAGGTTGGTCTGGGCGATCAGGCGTTCGGCCAGGTGATCGGGCCAGCGGTGGTTGAGGTCGATGGTCGAGCCGAAGCCGCCGGTGAGCGAGTCACCCAGCGCCACCACCACCTTGGTTCCCGTCTTCGCCGAGATGTCAAGACCGGTCAGGATCACCCGGTGGGTGATGGTCTGGGCGCCCGGCAGATCCGCCGCCGCGGTCTGGTCGCCGCTGGCGATATAGCTGGTGGCCATGGAGAAGACGTTCTGGGTGACCACGTCCGCCGGGCCCGGCAGGTAGAGGCTGACCGCCACGCTGGCGAGCGAAGGCACCGTCAGGCTCACCGGGTCGCTCAGCACCCGGGCGTGGGGCGGGATGGTGACGCTGGGCCGGCCGCCGAAGGTCAACGCCCGGTCGGTCCCCGGCTGGGTGCCGGCGCCCGCGCCGACCGCCAGCGCCACGTGCGCGGTGGCGATGGTCAAGGGACGGTCGCCGAACTCGTTGGAGAGCCGCGCACGGATGAAGATGCCGCCCAGGCTGATCCGCGCCACCTGACGCACCGTCTGGTTGGCGAGCACGACGGGAGTAGACCCGGCTTCCGGACTGGCTTCCCAGGTGGCCGCCCAGATATCGGCGGCGGTCGAGACCTTGACCGGCTTGGGCGCGGCGACTGAGACCGACGGGATGGCCGCCAACAGGGCGACGACCATGAGCGCCGCGCCGACGCCGAGCTGCTCGAAGGCGCGGTTGAACGGTCGATCCGCGTCGGTGCGGCTAGTCGAAAGCCAGGCCATGACCCCTCCAGACGATTGATTTGAACAAGACGGCGGCGTCTCCCCAAGCCGCGCCACTCTAACCAGCGCTGAGGGCCGGCGCAAAGCTGAACGGCCCGCTAGGGGCGGAACTGCAGCGCCCTGGGCGTCAGCCCGGCCGGCTGGGAGGCGATCCGCCAGGCGTTCTGGACCCACTCGCAGACCCAGCGCCGGGTCTCCCGCGGATCGATCATCTCCTCCATCTGGAACCGGTTCAGGGGCCCGAGCGGCCCCCGGGCGCTCTCGATCCGGGCGTTGATCTCGGCGCGCAGGGCGGCGGGATCGGCCGCTTCGGCCAGCTGGCGCTTGTAGGCCGCTTCGATGCCGCCCTCCGGCGGGATGCCGCCAACGTCAGCGGCTGGCCAGACAACGCGGGCGGAGACGCCGCTGCGCGGGGTGGCGTAGTTGTTGCCGGCGACGCCGAAGCTGCGCCGCATGATCACCGTGAAGATGGGCACGCTCGCCTGAGCGGAGGCGATCATCCACTCGCCGCCCTTGCGGATGGTGCCGGCGATCTCGTGCTCGAGGCCGACCGCGAAGCCCGGATTGTCCACCAGGTTCAGCAGCGGAATATGGAAGAGGTCGCAGACGTCCAGGTGCCGGGTGAGCTTGTCGCAGCCGTCGGCGGTGAGCGCCCCGCCGTTGATGTGGCGGCTGTCGGAGGCCATCACCCCCATCGGATAGCCGCCGAAGCGGACGAAGCCGGTGATCTGGTCGGTTCCCCAGAGCGGCCCGATCTCGAAGAACGAGCCCTTGTCGGCCATCAGCCTGATCGCTCGGCGCATGTCGAAGGTGGTGGTGCGCTTGCGCGGCACGATGGTGAAGAGTTCCTCCTCGCGCCGGTCGACGGGATCGGTGGGGTCGGGGCTGAGCACTGGCGGCGCCTCGTAGACGCTGGTCGGCAGGTAGGAGAGGAAGCGGCGGGTCATGGCCATCGCCTCGTCTTCCGTCTCCGCCAGGTTGTCGACCGCGCCATTGCGGCAGTGGACGCGCCAGTCGCCCAGGTCCTCCTTGGTGATGTCGTAGCCCATGGCGTGGCTGACCACCGGCGGGCCGGCGACGAACAGCTGGGCGATGTCGCGGACCATCACCGAGAAGTGCCCGAGCACCGCCTTGGCCGCGCCAATCCCGACGACGCTGCCCAGGAGCACATTGACCACCGGGACCTGCCCAAGCTGCTCGGCGAACATCGAGCTGCCGAGATGGCCCGGCAGGAACGAGCCGCCGCCGCCGGCGACCCGCGGTCGCCCGGCGGTGATCGCGCCGGAGCTTTCCTTGGCCGTGCTTTCGCCCGCCTTCTGCTGCTGGGGCACCATGGCCGCGACGCTGCCGCCGCCGGAGGAGCCGTCCAGCAGGCGGACCGAGGGGCAACGCAGGTTGAGCGACAGGCGGTCCAGATACCCGCTCTTGGCCCCGATGGAGCCGTCGGCGTGGCCGCCCCGGGAGGTGAAGTCGTCGGCGCAGACCACCGCCGTGCGCCCCTCGATCTTGCCCCAGCCGCCGACGTGGTTGGAGGGGGTGAAATCGGCAATGCGGCCTTCGTCGTCGTAGCTGGCGAAGCCGGCGACGCTGCCGACCTCGCGGAAACTGCCATCGTCGAGCAAAAGGTCGATCCGCTCGCGGCAGGTGAGCTTGCCGCGGCTGCGCTGGCGCACCACCCCAGGATCGGCGGAGTCCGGCGCGAACCGGCGATGGGCGATGTCCTGCAGCGCCTT
>JBIOEF010000113.1:0-9983 GCA_044445785.1 Caulobacterales bacterium | reverse complement strand
TTCTCGAGCAGCCACACGGTCAACTTCGGCTTCGGCAAGAGCACCAGCAACTTCACCCTCAGCCAGACCTCGACCGTCAGCTACACGTTCACGACCAACCACTGACCTGAGGCGCACCGCTAGCGCCTGAGCCGCGCCGATTGGGCGCGGTTGACCTTCGCGGGGAGGACGGGAACAGTCCCGCCATGTCAGAGCCCGCCCCCCACGCCTCCGATACCGGCCGCAACGCCCAAGTGGTGGTGGCGGTGATCCTGTCGGGCGTCGCGGCCCTGTGGCTGTCGCCGATCGTGACGCCGCTGGCGCTGGCGGTGTTCCTGATGGTGATGATCGACGGTCTGGCGCGGGGCCTCAAGGGCCGGCTGCCGGCGCTGGGAACCGGCGCCTCGCTCGGTGTCGCCATCGTCATCTGCATCGTCGCCTTCAGCGCCATCGTGTTCTTCGTGGCCGAGAACGCCGCCGCCTTCGTCGGCAAGCTGGTGATGTACGAGCCGCGGCTGAATTCCCTGCTCGCCCGGCTCGCCCACACGCTGCACGTCGGCCTGCCGCGGACGGTCAACCAGCTGGTGGCCAAGCTCAATCCCGGCCAGTACCTGCCGATGGTGGCGGGCTGGGTGCAAACCCTGGCCACCAACGCCGTGCTGGTCCTCGTCTACCTGGGCTTTCTGCTGGCCTCCCAGAACGGCTTCGAGCGCAAGGCGGTGCGGCTCTTCCACGAGCGCGAGGATCGCCATGAGGCGCTGCAGATGTTCCTGCGCGTGCGCGACGCCCTGGAGCGCTATGTCTGGATCCAGACCCTGTGCGGCGGGCTGATCGCGGTCGGCTCCTGGGCGCTGATGATGGTGGTGGGGCTGGAGAGCGCCTTCTTCTGGGCCTTCCTGATCTTCGTCATCGGCTACATCCCGATCGTCGGGGCGGCGATCGGCATCATCGCGCCGGTGCTCTTCGCGCTGGTGCAGTTCCCGAGCGTATGGCCGGCCGTGGTGCTGCTCCTCAGCCTGTTCAGCCTGACCTTCCTGGTCGGCAACATCCTGCTGCCGCGGATGCAGGGGCGAGGCCTCAACCTCGACCCGGTGATGGTGCTGTTCTCGCTGGCTTTCTGGGGCGCGATCTGGGGCGTCACCGGGATGTTCCTGTCGACGCCGCTGACGGTGCTGACGATGGTCATCCTGGCCCAGTTCGACGGCTCGCGCTGGATCGCGGTCTTGCTGTCGGGCGATGGCGATCCGCAAAGTCGCGGGCGCCTGGACCACGTCCAGTTCCCGGCGCCACGCTCACGCAAGAGTGATGCGCCTGCCCTTTCAGGTTGAGCGGCGCCTCCCATTTGAAAGGGATCCGGGCGTCTTCCCCCTTGGCCTGGACCGCGACCATGTCCCCATCCAGACATCATGGCGCGGATATGCGGCCGGCTTAAACGAAGAGCCGGTCTGGCGCCGCCGGAATCCCCCCTTCCGGCGGCGCTTTGCATTGAAATAGACGTTTCGCACATAGGGCGTAGGCTCATCGCCATGCTCTCCGAATCGAAACGACCCGCGCAGGCGCCCGGCGATCCGCTGGCGACAGCGTTCCTGGCCGCCCTGCCAGGGCGTCCCGCCGCGCCCAGCGCCCATGAGGCCGCGTTCCTGGACGCGATCGCCGCAGACTACCGGCCCGAGGAGCTGGCGGGGGTGACCCTGGCCGACCTCGGCGCGTGCGCCGCCCAGTTCTGGGACTACGCCGCCGGAGCGAAGGGGTCCATGCCGGCGATCCGCCTGGTGCAGGCGAGCGGCGCCGATGGCCGCCCGCTCGGCGTTCACCAGCTGGAGGTCGTCCAGCCCGACGCGCCCTTCCTGGTCGACAGCGTGATGGGCGCGCTGGTGGAGGACGGGGTCGAGATCCTGGCCATGTTCCATCCGGTGATCGAAACCTCGGAGGGGCGGCGCTCGGCGATCCAGGTGTGGCTGGAGCCGGTGGGCGAAGACCGCGCGCCCCAGGTGCTGGCTGGACTTGAAGCCACGCTCGCCGACGTGCGCCAGGCGGTGGACGACTTTCCCGCCATGCTCGCCCTGATGGAGCGCTGCATCGGCGAGCTAAAGGCGAGCGCGCCCGCCCGTGACCTGATGTCCCTGGCCGAGGACCTGGCGTTCCTCACCTGGATGGACGCGGGCCACTTCGTCTTCCTGGGGGCCAGGACCTACGACTATCCGCGCACCGCCGACGGCGGCTATGCGGCCGATGAGCCGCTGGTCCAGCCTGAAACCAGTCTGGGCGTTCTGCGCGACCCCTCGCGGCCGGTGCTGCGCCGGGCCAGCGAGCCGGCGGTGCTTTCGCCCCAGCTGCGCAAGAGCCTGGCCGTCGCCGCGCCGGTGGTGGTCGCCAAGTCGAACCTGAAGTCGACCGTCCACCGGCGCGTCTACATGGACTACGTCGGCGTGCGCCGTTACGGAGCGGACGGCAAGCCGTCGGGCGAGGTGCGCTTCGTCGGCCTCTTCACCGCCCAGGCCTATGACGAGCCGGCCCGCAACGTGCCGCTGCTGCGGCGCAAGGTCGATCACGTCATCGACCGCGCGGGGATCGCGGCGGGTAGCCACAACGCCGTGCGCCTGGCCAACATCCTGGAGACCTACCCGCGCGACGAACTCTTCCAGGTGGCCGAGGACGAGCTCTTGGAGATCGCGCTCGGCGTCCTGCATCTTTCCGACCGGCCGCGGGTGAAGCTGTTCGTGCGGCGCGATCCTTTCGACCGGTTCGTATCCATCCTGCTCTACGCCCCGCGCGAGCGGTACGACGCGCGCCTGCGCGAGCGGGTGGGGCGGATGTTGGCCGACGCTTTCGGCGGCCATGTCTCGGCCTACTACCCCAACTACACCGACGCGCCGCTGGCGCGCGTCCACTACATCATCGGCGTCACCCCGGGCGACCATCGCCAGCCCGACCTGGCGGCGCTGGAGCAGTCGATCGCGGCGGCGGCGCGCACCTGGAGCGACGAGTTCGAAGCCGCGGCGCGCAAGGCCGCGCCCCCATCCGAGGTCGCCGCGACGCTCGAGGCCTGGTGCGAGGCCTTTCCGGTCGGCTACCAGGATCGCTACGGCGCCGAGGAGGCCCTGGCGGATGTCGCGGAAGTCGGGCGGCTTGCCCCGGACGCGCCAATCGTCGTGCGCGCTTTCCGCCAGGCGGACGACTCGCCGCTGAGCTTTCGGTTCAAGATCTACCAGGCGGACGCGGCGGTGGCGCTGGCCGACGTGCTGCCGATCCTGGAAGACATGGGGCTGAAGGCGCTCTCGGAGGACGGCTTCGCCCTCAGCCCCAAGGGCGAGACGCCCTGCACCGTCTGGGTGCACGAGTTCGTGCTGGAGGACGCGCAAGGCGAACGCCTCAGCTTCGAGGCGGTGAAGCCGGTGTTCGAAAAGACGTTCGTCGCCGTCTGGTCCGGCCTCGCCGAAAGCGACGGGTTCAACCGCCTGGTGCTGGAGCTCGGCGCGCCGTGGCGTGAGGCCGCGCTGATCCGCGCCCTGGCGCGCTACCGCCTGCAGTCAGGCCTCGATCCCAGCCAGGCGGTGCAGCAGCAGGCGCTGGGCGACCATCCCGAGGTCGCCGCCCTGATCCTGGAACTCTTCCACCTGCGCTTCGATCCCGACGGGGTCGGGGACGCCGCCGCGCGCGCCGCGCAGGCCAAGGCGGTGCAGGCTCGGATCGAGGAGGCGCTGCAAGCCGTCGAGAGCCTGGACGCGGACCGGGTGCTCCGACGACTGGCCGCCCTGGTCGCCGCGATCCAGCGCACCAACTTCTACCAGCGTGGCGAGGACGGCCGCGAAAAGCCCTATATCAGCTTCAAGGTCGCCAGCCGCGAGCTGGCCGACCTGCCAGAGCCCAAGCCCTTCCGCGAGATCTATGTGGCGTCCTCGACCGTCGAGGGCGTGCACCTGCGCCTGGGTCCCATCGCGCGCGGGGGCCTGCGCTGGTCCGACCGGCGCGACGACTTCCGCACGGAGGTGCTCGGGCTGGTGAAGGCCCAGCAGGTGAAGAACGCGGTGATCGTGCCGGTGGGCTCCAAGGGCGGGTTCTTCCCCAAGCGCCTGGCCAAGGCCGGCGCCCCCGACCAGGTCCGAGCCGAGGCGGTGAGCGCCTACAAGACCTTCCTCTTCGGCCTGCTGGACCTCACCGACAACATCGACGCCAAGGACCGGGTGGCGCATCCGGCCGGCGTCGTCGTCCACGACGGCGAGGATCCCTACCTGGTGGTGGCGGCCGACAAAGGGACGGCGACGTTCTCGGACATCGCCAATGGCGTCGCCGAATCCTACGGCTTCTGGCTGGGAGACGCCTTCGCCTCCGGCGGCTCGGCCGGCTACGACCACAAGGCCATGGGCATCACCGCCCGCGGCGCCTGGGAGTCGGTGAAGCGCCACTTCCGCGAGCTGGGCAAGGACATCCAGTCCGAGCCATTCAGCGTCGTCGGGGTTGGCGACATGTCGGGCGACGTCTTCGGCAACGGCATGCTGCTGTCGAAGAAGATCCGGCTGGTCGCGGCCTTCGACCATCGCCACGTCTTCATCGATCCCGATCCGAACCCGGCCAAGGCGTGGGCCGAGCGCAAGCGCCTGTTCGACCTGCCGCGCTCCTCCTGGGACGACTACGATCGGGCGCTGATCTCTGACGGCGGCGGGGTCTTTGCGCGCACCGCCAAGTCGGTGGCCGTCACGGGCGAGATCAAGGCCCTGCTCGACATCAAGCTGGACGAGCTGACCCCGGCGGACCTGATCATCGCCATCCTCAAGGCGAGGGTCGAACTCCTCTACCTGGGCGGCATCGGCACGTATGTGAAGGCGCATTCACAAACTCATCTGGACGTCGGCGACAAGGCCAACGACTCCATCCGCGTCAACGGCGGCGACCTGCGCTGCCAGGTGGTGGGCGAGGGCGCTAACCTGGGCTTCACTCAAGGAGGGCGGATCGAATACGCCCTGGAGGGCGGCCGGATCGACACCGACGCCATCGACAATTCCGCCGGCGTCGACACCTCAGACCATGAGGTGAACATCAAGATCCTCACCGGCATGGCCGAGCGCGCCGGCAACCTGAAGCGCCCGGCGCGCGATGCGTTGCTGGCCTCGATGACCGACGAGATCGCCGACCACGTGCTGGCGCACAACTACGACCAGACCCTGGCGCTCTCGCTGATGGAGGCGGTCTCGCCGGCCGACCTCGACTCCCACGCGCGCTTCATGACCGGCCTGGAGGCCAAGGGCCGGCTCGACCGGGCGCTGGAAGGCTTGCCGGACGGCGCCGAGATCGCGGCGCGCGCCAAGGCCGGCCAGGGCCTCACCCGGCCGGAGCTGGCGGTGCTGCTGGCCTACGGCAAGCTCGACCTCTTCGAGGACGTGATCGCGTCCAGCGCCCCCGACGACGCCTATTTCTTCGAGACTCTGAAAGCCTACTTCCCCAGCGCGCTCGCCCCTTACGAGGAACAGATGCGCCGCCACCGGCTGCGGCGCGAGATCATCGCCACGGTGATCGGCAACGAGATGATCAACCTCTGCGGCCCGACCTTTCCCTCGCGCCTGCGCGCCTCCGCCGGCTGCGACACCGCCGCCCTGGTGGTGAGCTTCGAGGCCGCCCGCAAGGTGCTGCGCTTCGAGGAGGCCTGGGCGCAGATCGAGACGCTGGACGGCAAGGCGCCGGCGGCGGGCCAGACCGCGCTCTTTGCGGAACTGGCCTATGTGCTGCGCGGCCAGACCTACTGGCTCGCCCGCCGCGCCGCCAGGGACCAGGAAAGCGTCGAGGAGCTGATCGACGCCTACCGGCCGGCGGTGGACAAGCTCAAGCCGCTGTTCCCGACGATCCTCTCGCCCTTCGAGCAGAAGGCCGCCGTGCGCCGCGCCGCCCAGTGGATCAAGGCGGGCGCACCCAAGCATCTCGCCCACTCGGTGGCCCTCTATCGGCCGCTGACCCTGTCGGTGACGCTGGCGGACCTGGCCGCCGAGCTCGGCTGGCCGGTGGCGCCGGCGGCCCGGCTCTATCACCAGATCGGCGGGACGTTCGGCTTCGACCGGCTGCGGGCGGCGGCTGGATCGAAGGTGGCCGGCGACGCCTATGAGCGCCTGGCGGTGCGGCGGCTGATCGAGGACATGGCCGACGAGCAAGCGGCGCTGGCCCGCTCGGTGATGACCTACGCCGGCCGGCCTGAAGCGGGCGACACCGCCGAAGCGGCCAAGGCGGCGGTCTCCTCGTGGGCCTCGATGCACGCCGAACCGGTGAAGTTCGCCAGGTCTACCATCGCCGAGATCGAGAAGGACGGGGGCGGCTGGAGCTTCGCCAAGCTCACCATCGCCAACGCCGCGTTGCGGGCGCTGGCCTGACGCGCGGCGTTTTCTACGTGCGGAACGACGGGTCGATCCGGTCCAGCTTGCGCAGCAGCGCCGGCCAGTCGAGGACCCCGAAGGGGCGCCGCACGTTCGGCTGATAGGCCTGGAAGGTCTTCTCGATCACCGCTTCGGGAACCGCCCGGAAGGCCGCGCCGGCGGCCATCGCCATCAGCTGCGTGCGGCACGACAGCTCCGCGCGGTGGATGTGGTTGAACGCCTGGGCGATGGTCTGGCCGACCACCAGCAGGCCGTGGTTGCGCAGGATCATCAGGTCGTGGTCGCCCAGGTCGGCGACGAGCCGCGCCTGCTCGTCGAGGTCCAGCACCACGCCCTCGTAGTCGTGGTAGGCCGCATGGGCGAAGCGCATCGAGGTCTGGGTGATGGGAGTAAGCGCGCAGTCCAGCGCCGAGATCGCCATGCCGGCGGCGGTGTGGGTGTGGATCACGCAGTCGACGTCGTGCCGCGCCCGGTGGATGGCGCTGTGGATCACGAACCCGGCCCGGTTGACGCCATAGGCGAACGGCGGCTGGGCGATGACGGCGCCGTCCAGGTCGATCTTGATCAGGGACGAGGCGGTGATCTCGTCGTAGAGCAGGCCATAGGCGTTGATCAGGAAATGCCCCGGTTCGCCCGGAACCCGGGCCGAGACGTGGTTGGCGATCAGGTCGCTCATTCCATAGAGGTCGATCAGCCGGTAGCAGGCCGCCAGGTCCACCCGCGCGGCCCACTCCTCCGCCGAGACCTGGCCGCGGATGCAGGGGATGTTGGTGTCGAACTCTCGCGGCTTGGCCGCGGTCAGGTCATCGGGCACGGCTTGGCGCTCCAGCAACACGCGATCGGGTGCAGGCTACACGAACATCGACCGCCGCGGAACGCACGCTGGCGCGCAGGCGGGATTGGCGCCGCGGATGGCGGCGGACCCGTTGCGCGTCGCCGCGGGCCAGGGATGGGGGATCGGAGCATGCGGCGGTGGCTTTGCCTGGCGCTGGGCGTCTTTGTGGCGCTGGGCGCCGGTTCGGCCGCGATCGCCGATTCCCAGTCGGACGCGCGGAAATACATCGAAGACAGCGAGGCGGACTGGGTGCGCGCCGAGGTGACCGGCGACCCCTCGGTCGCGCAGCGGGTCCTCGCCGACGACTATGTCGGCGTCTTCCCCGACGGCTCGATCGGCCACAAGGCCGACGCGGTCGCCTACTTCACGCAAGAGAACGCCAGCCCGAGCGCGAAGCTCGACTACGTCCACGTCCGCGTCTTCGGCGAGACGGCGATCGCCCAGGGTCAGGAGACCGACATCCGGCCCGCCGCCAGCCCCGTTCCCAGCGGGCGGCTGATCTTCACCGACGTCTGGGTGCTGATCGCCGGCCGCTGGCGGATCGTCAATTCCGAGGACCAGTACCAGCCGCTCGCCAAGCCCTAGGCGCCGCCTCGGTCCGGCAGTTCGCCGGTGGCGAGCCAACGGGCGCAGTCAGGGGTCAGGTTGCGCGCGGCCACCTCGTCGCAGCGGGCGATCTCGGCGGGCGTGAGCACGTCCTTCCAGCGGCCGTTGGTTCCCTTGTTGAAGAAGGTCTTGGCGCCGCCGCGAAACCCGCCGCTCAGACCGTCGCCCGCCATATCGCGCATGTAGTCGAAGCTGCAGTGCTCGACGATGGCGGGGAAGATCGCCTCGTCTACCCCGACTTCCAGGAAGGCCGCGATCCGCCGGATCTCGCCTGGCAGATCGGCCTTCATCGCCGCGTGGTGCAGCAACAGCACATTGGGCAGGCGCCTTGCGTTCCACCAGCCCTGGATGTGCGGCCAGAACGGCACGAAGCCGAAGCCGCGCAGTTCGTCGTGGTCGAGGAAGTGCAGATAGTAGTCGCGAATGTCGCAGTCGGGTCGGAAGACCGGGGCGCCCGGCCGGCCGGCCGGACTGTTGAACTGCTCCAGAATCTCGTCGGTGTAGGCGTCCTGATGGTTATAGGCGCTCCAGACCATGTCGCGCGCGTCGCGACCGACCACGAGGTACTTGGCCTTGTGGCTGAAGACGAGGGCGTCCAGCGGCAGATGGGACTTGATGCAGCGCCGATGGGTCTGGGCTTGAAGCTGGTCCAGCATCGGCTGGAAAGGCCGGATGCGCCAGTCGAGCCAGGGTGCGATCTCCGAACCTTCGACGCCCGGCGGGGCGCCATGGAGCAGTTGCCAGACGATCTGCTGGGTCCAGGTGGTGCCGACCTTGGCGTAGGTGGCGACGATCACGTCGTCGTCGCGGAACGGGAAGTCGTTCCAGCGGCGCGAGTCGAAATAGGCGTCGTCGATCTCCCGGGTCTTCACCGGCCACTGGATCGCCGGCGCCGTCATGGCCTCAGTCACGTCCACCCCGCTTCCCCCGCGCAGACGGTATCGCCCGTCAGCGGCCGCGGACCCTAGCGGGCCGCGCCGATCGGCGCCAAGCAAAAGTCCTGCTGCTTGCGCGCGTCGGACGCGCGGCGCAAATCCGCCGACGAAAGGGCGCCCTATGATCGAGCGACCGGAGTGGCTGAACGCCATGTTCCCTTGGCGCCAGGCGCAGCTGAGCGTGAACGGCCGGCGCATGGCCTTCATCGACGAGGGCCCGCGCGAGGGCCGGCCGGTGCTGCTGCTGCACGGCAATCCGACCTGGGCGTTCCTCTATCGCGACTTCGTGGGGCCGCTGACGTCGGCGGGCTATCGGGTGGTCGCCCCCGACTGCATCGGCAGCGGCTATTCCGACAAGCCGCGGATCGACGCCGCCCACAGCCTGGCGCACCACATCGCCGACCTGGTCTCGCTGATCGACCAGTTGGACCTGAAGGCCATGGCGGTCGTCGGCCAGGACTGGGGCGGGCCGCAGGGCGTCGGCGCGGCGCTGCAGCGGCTGGACCGGCTGGCGGCGCTGACGCTGATGAACACCTGGCTCTTCACCGACTACAAGGGCGTCTTCCACACCGGCGCGCGGCCCTGGACCACCTGGCACGCGCCCATCGCCGGGCCCTACTTCATGAAGCGGATGAAGGTGCTCTCCCACGGCGGGCCGTCCAACACGACGCGCCGGGCGATGACGCCGCTGGAGGCGCGCGGCTACCACCACGTCTATGACGAGCGCGAGAGCGAGACCGTCACCCTCACCTGGCCGCGCAGCATCCCGCTCGTCGAAGGCGACCGCGGCTGGGCGGACATGGCGATGATCCAGCGCCGGCTGGGCGAGCTGGCGGGCGTCCCGATCCAGCTGATCTGGGCGCCAGAGGACCAGGTGTTCCCGATCGAGTACGCCCGGCGTCTGAAGGAGCTGCTGCCCCACGCCGAGGGGCCCAAGACCTATGACCGCGCCCGTCATTTCCTGCAGGACGACCGCGGAGGGGAGATCGCCGCCGACGTCGTCGCCTTCCTGAACCGCACGGTGGGGCCGCGGCCATGAACTTCATCACCCCGACGCCGCAGGAACTGGCGGACCTTCGGGCCGATCCGCTGATCTTCGAGCAGGAGCTGGACCTGCGCCCCGCCATCGCCACGCAGCTGGAGCAGGCGCTGGGTTTCCGCGCCGGCCGGGCGTACTGGCGCGCGGCCAGCGGCTGGCTCTACGCGCTGGAGCTCGGCGACTTCGGACGCGGTCGGCCCTCGATGGCGATCCTCTACGGCTTCTGGCCC
>JBIOEF010000112.1:0-9985 GCA_044445785.1 Caulobacterales bacterium | reverse complement strand
GAGCGCGATGGAATTGCCGAGCACGACGAGGCCGACGTCCCTGGTGCGGCGCGCCAGCGCGGCGGCGATGATGTTGGGCGACGGCATAATGCCGTAGCCGTTCTGGTGATGCTCGTTGCATCCGATGGCGTCGAAGCCGAGCGTGTCGGCATATTCCAGGAGGTCCATGTAGCCGTTGTAGACCTGATGGCTCTTGGCCGGATCGAACAGGCGCTGGTCGATGTCGACCCACACCGAGCGGTTCTTTTCCCGGAAGTCGTCGGGCAGGTAGGGCCACGGCATCAGGTTGAACCAGGTGAATTTCATAGACGCGTCCTCCGTCTCGCCGCTCGTTGGTTATCGACGTTCAGTCTCGAAGGACCCTAAGGCAAGGACAAGCCCGCGCGCAATCCTCCTTCCTCCCCTCCTCACCCGTGAAACGGGGAGGTGGCGCGACGCGGGGCGTCGCGACGGAGGGGGCGCAAGGCGGCAAGCGCCAGCGCACGCCGCCGCCGCGAGCAAAGACCGTTCGGTGTAGCCGCCTTGCGCCCCCTCCACCACGCCGGCTGCGCCGTCGCGGTCCCCCTCCCCCGCTGCGCGGGTGAGGAAAGCTTGACCCCGCCGCACCGGCGCCAGAGGGTCCGCGCGGTTGGTAGGGAGCGTTGGCATGGCGGGGGACCGCGAGTTCGAGATCATCGTCTATGGGGCCACGGGCTACACCGGGCGGCTGGTGGCCGAGCACCTGGTCAAGACCTATGGCGCGGGCGGCTATCTGGCCTGGGCCATGGCCGGTCGCAGCGCCGAGAAGTTGGCCCAGGTCCGCGGCGAGATCGGCGCGCCGCTTTCCCTGCCCCTGGTCATCGCCGACGCCGCCGACCCAGCTTCGCTGGCGGCGATGGCCGCCAGAGCCAGCGTGATCATCTCGACCGTCGGGCCCTATCAGCTCTACGGCGCGCCCCTGGTGGCGGCCTGCGCGGCGGCGGGCACGGACTACGTCGACCTCACCGGCGAATCCCACTGGATCGCGGCGATGATCGCGGCGCACGAGGCGGCGGCCAAGGCGTCCGGAGCCCGGATCGTCTTCTCCTGCGGCTTCGACAGCGTCCCCTTCGACGTCGGCGTCTTCTTCGCCGAGCGCGAGGCCAAGGCCCGCTGGGGAACGACGGCCAGGCGCGTGCGCGGCCGGGTGCGGGGCCTGGACGGCGGCCTTTCCGGCGGGACCATGGCCAGCGGCATGGCGACCATGGCCGCCATCCAGCGCGACCCCTCGATCGCCGCGGTGATGGCCGACCCCTTCGCGCTCACCCCCGGCTTCAAGGGCCCGGCCCAGCCGGACGGCGAGACGACTTACGAGGACAAGATCACCGGCAGCTGGGTCGCGCCCTTCATGATGGCCGGGATCAACACCAAGGCCGTGCACCGCACCAACTTCCTCCTCGGCCACCCCTGGGGCGCGGACTTCCAGTACGACGAGATGCTGATGACCGCCGGCCCGCCCGATCCCGCCGCACGCCCGCCGGCCGGCTTCGATTTCGGCGCCGGGCCCATGCCAAAGCCCGGCGAAGGACCCACCAAGGAACAGCGCGAGAAGGGCTTCTACGACATCCTCTTCGTCGCCGAGGCCGGCGATGGACGCACCCTGCGCGCCTCGGTCAAGGGCGACATGGACCCCGGCTACGGCTCGACCTCGAAGGTCCTGGGCGAGTGCGCCGTCTGCCTGGCGCGGGACGTCAAGCGCACGGCGACGCCCGGCGGCTGCTGGACCTCGGCCTCGGCCATGGGCGAGGCCCTGATCAAGCGCCTTCAGGCCAAGGCCGGCCTGACGTTCGCCGTCGAAGCCTAGCCATCGGCGCCGACATCGCCCATATCCGCTGACCCACCCTCGGAACCCGATCCGCCATGCCCGATCTCTTCGACCCGCTTTCCTTCGCCCACGGCCCGGTGATGAAGAACCGCTTCATGCTGGCGCCGCTGACCAACTGCCAGAGCCATCCGGACGGGCGGATCTCCGAAGAGGAGGCGCACTGGCTGACCTTCCGCGCCGAGGGCGGGTTTGGCCTGACCATGACCTGCGCCGCCCACGTGCAGCGGATCGGCCAGGGCTTTCCCGGCCAGCTCGGCGTGTTCTCGGATAGCCACCTGCCTGGCCTCACCAGGCTCGCCGCGGCGATCAAGGCGGCCGGGAGCCTATCGACCGTGCAGCTGCACCACGCGGGCCTGCGCTCGTCGACGCCGCTGATCGGCGAGGCGCCGGTCGGGCCGTCGGAAGACGCCGAGACCGGATCGCGCGCGCTCTCCACCGCCGAGGTGGAGGCGCTGGCCGAGGACTTCATCGCCGCGGCGGTGCGCGCCGAGCGCGCCGGCTTCGACGGGGTCGAGCTGCACGGCGCGCACGGCTACATCCTCTGCGCGTTCCTCAGCCCCGAGACCAACCGGCGCGCCGACCGCTATGGCGGCTCGCCCGAGAACCGCGCGCGGATCGTGCGCGACATCATCGCCGGCGTGCGCGCCCGCTGCCGGCCCACCTTCCTCTTGGGCCTGCGCCTCTCGCCAGAGCGCTTCGGCCTGAAGTTCTGCGAGATGCACGCGCTGGCCGGCGAGCTGATGCAGGCGGGCGACCTGGACTGGCTGGACATGTCGCTCTGGGACACCTTCAAGGCGCCCGTCGACGAGTCCTTCAAGCACCAGCCCCTGATCGACTGGTTCGCCGAGCTGCACCGCGGCAAGACGCTCCTGGGCGTCGCCGGCAAGCTGATGAAGGCCGAGGATTGCCGCCGGGTGCTGGACGCCGGCGTCGACTTCCCGATCCTGGGCCGCGCGGCGATCCTGCATCACGACTACCCCCAGCGTGTCGCCGCCGACCCGGACTTCGTCCCGATCGCCCTCCCCGTCACCCGCGCCTACCTGCGCGCCGAGGGCCTGAGCCCGCCGTTCGTGGAATACATGAACAACTGGAAGGGCTTCGTGGCGGAGGAACCAGTGGCCGCGGAGGCGACGGAGTAGGGGATTGAACGCAATCAGCCTCTGGATTTAATCGATATATTCAACAATATATTGCCTGTCATCCCGGAAGGCCGCGCAGCGGACTGTCCGGGACCTACTTCCCCGCCAGCGCAAAGTAGATCCCGGCCTTCCAGCTCGCTCACGCGAGCTTCCAGCCGGGATGACAAACAAGAGGGGAAGCGGAACCGCGGGCTCTAGCCAGCGTCCGGCCGGTACTCGAAATCGACCAGGTAGACCTTCTCGCCTGGTCCGTGCTTGGCGATCTTCAAGAGGTCCACCACGCCGGCGAAGCCTGATTTGCGCGCCAGCTCCGGTGTGATGTCCTCAAAGCCGATCTGGCGCAGGCGGGTCACCTCGACATCGCCCGCGCCCAGGCGGTAGCGGCCGCCGACCTTCACCCGCGGGGACTGCCAGATGCGCACGCTGCAGGTGATCTCCCCGCGCATGATCGGCTCGCGAAGGCGCCTGGTGAAGGTCAGCCGATCCCCAATTCGTTCGTCGAAGCCTCGACGCCGTTCTATCAGTTGGCGGGCTGGCGAGCGACCGGCGCGGGCGGAGGCGAGCATGACCATCCTGATCACTGGCGGGACCAAGGGGATTGGCCTGGCCATCGCCGAGCGGCTGGCCCGTCCCGGCGAGACCCTGGCGCTGGCCTACCACAGCGACGCCGCGGCGGCGGAAGAGGCCAGGGCGAAGATCGCGGCCAAAGGCGCGGCGGTCCACACGATCCGCACCGATGTCGGCGACATCGCAGTGGCCGCCGACCTGATCGGCCAGGTGGCGAAACTGGACGGCGGACCGCTCAGCCTCGTCCACTCCGCGGCGATGATCTATCCGACCGCGCTGCTGGATGCGGACCTGACGAAGTTCACCGCCGCGATCCACGCCAACGGCCTTTCGCTCCTCTACCTGGTCCAGCCCGCCCTGCCGTTGCTGCAGCGCGGCTCGAGCATCGTTTTCATCACCAGCGCCGGCGCCCGCCAGGCCCAGGCGCGCTACGGCGCGCTCGGCGTCGGCAAGGCGCTGGCCGAGAGTCTGGTGCGCTACCTGGTGCCCGAACTGGCGCCGCGCGGGGTGCGGATCAACGCTGTCGCGCCGGGGCTCGTCCAGACCACCTCGGTGGCGCACATGCTGGGAAGCCAGGAGGCGGCGGAGAAGCTCTACGAACGCTCCGCCCGCGCCAACCCTTCCGGCCGGATGAGCCGCGATAGCGACTACGCGGCGGTGGTGGAGTTCCTGCTGGGCCCCGGCGCCGAATTCGTCCAGGGCCAAGTGATCCACGCCAACGGCGGCAGCTACGTCGGCTGAATGGCCGCTCGACGCCGCGAGCGAACCACGACACGGTCGCACCGTCGGACGAGGAAGACCCATGTCATTGATCAGATGGACCGCGCCGGTGCTCGCGCTCGCCGCCCTCGCCGCCTGCGCGCCCAAGGGCCACTGGCAGGAGTACGCCTATCCGGCGCAGGGCTTCGCGGTTTCTTTCTCGGTGGCCCCCAAGACCAGCACCACGTCCGGCGTCTTCGTCACCGAGGCCACCAACGGCGTCGACGACTACCTGGTGGCCGCGGTCTGCGCCAAGGACCCCACCAAGAACGATGACGAGCTGCTCAGCGAGGCCGAAGACACCTGGCGCCATCAGGGGACGGTGAAGAGCGAGACCTACGTCGCCACGGGCAAGATCATCGGGCGCGAGCTGATCGTGGAGAAGACCGGCCAGCCCACCGGCAAGGTGCGCCTCTTCATCGCCAAGCAATGCGCCTACCAGGTGATCGCCGCCTCGCACCACGGCCCGGACGACCCGGTGGTCGCCCACTTCCTGGACTCCTTCCGCCTGCTGGGCGGTTAGGTCCTATTTCTTCTTCGACTTGGAGGGCGGCGTCAGGAACGACTTGGCCGCCACGGCGGGTTTCGGCTTGTCGGCCTTCGGTTTGCGGATCTCGCGATTGCTCTTCTTCTGACCTTTGGCCATCGGCCTTTCCTCCTCCGGCCCGCCGCTCGACCCCATCGGGATCGCCAAGCGCGCGCCGCACCGTCTCCCTTAGCACCGGTCAGCCCGTCAATTGTGGCGAGCAGGACAGCGTGTGGCCAGCGCGCGACGGAGAAGTGGGAAGTTGCCGCCGGGTGATCATTGGAGGGGGTGTTCGAGTTCGCTAGTCTGCAGCGAAAAGCACAAGACCGATGGTGAGGACGTCCATGATTTCGGCGCGCGTGACGGTCCCTTGAGCGAGCTCGAGGCCCAGCTGGACGCCCTCGCGCGCCGCCATTTCGCGGGCGCCAGCGGCATCGCGCGGCTGACCCGCGTCACCGCCGGGGCGACGCAGGAGATCTGGCGCTTCGAGCTGGTGGAGAACGGGACCCAGACGCCGCTGATCCTGCGCCGGGCGCCGGGCGGCGAGCGCGTCTCGCCCAACGCCACGGGCCTTGAGGTCGAGGCCGAGTTGCTGCGGCTGGCGGCCAAGGCCGGCGCGCCGGTGCCGGCCGTGCGCCATGTGCTCACCCCCGAGGATGGCCTTGGCCACGGCTTCATCATGAGCTTCGTCGAGGGCGAGACCCTGGGCGGGCGGATCGTCCGTGACCCTCGCTTCGAGGCGGTGCGGCCTCTCCTGGCGCGCCAGTGCGGCGAGATCGCCGCCCGTATCCACACCATCGACCCGGCTGCGGTCCCGTCGCTGAAGCGCGCCGACCCGGCCGATCTGCTGCAGCAGATGCGCCTGGGCTATCAGGCGACGGGTTGGCCAAGGCCGGTGATCGAGCTTGCCTTCCGCTGGCTGGATGAGCACCTGCCGCCGCCGCCAGCTAAGCCGAGCCTGGTTCACGGCGACTACCGCAATGGCAATATGATCTTCAGCCAAGAGGGCGTCGCCGCCGTGCTCGACTGGGAGCTGGCCCACGTGGGCGATCCCATGGAGGATCTGGGCTGGATCTGCGCCCATCCCTGGCGGTTCGGCGGCAATGACAAGCCCGTCGGCGGCTTTGGCGAGCGCGAGGACCTCTACGATGGCTACGAGGCGGCCGGCGGGGCGAAGGTCGACCGCGCTCATGCCAAGTTCTGGGAGGTGTTCGGATCGCTCCGCTGGGGGGTGATGTGCGCGGGCATGACCGCCGCCTTCCGCGCCGCCGATCCCTCCGTCGAGCGGGCGGTGATCGCCCGCCGCGCCTCGGAAAACGAGGTCGACCTCATGCGGCTGTTGGCCTGACCATGCAGGACGAACCCAGACCCGCCGAGATCCTGGCCGCCGTCAGCGCCTTCCTGCGCGGCCCGGCGGTGAAGGACGGCGGCGCGCACATCCCCTTCCAGCTGCGGGTCGCGGCCAACGCCCTGCAGATCGCCCAGCGGCAGCTGGAGCTGAGCCCGGCCGCCGACGCCGCCGAACTGGAGCGCCTGCGCGCACTGCTTGGCCAGGAGGGCGATCTCCTCGCCCTCAACACCGAGCTGGCGCGCCGCATCCGCGCCGGCGAACTGGACCTCACGACGCCCGGTCTCGCCGATCACCTCTGGGCGACCACGCTCGCAAAGCTGGCGGTCGACCAGCCCACCTATTCCGGATACCGCGCCGCGCTCACCGAACGCGGCGGCCAACCCGACTGACGCCAGGGAGGCGCACCATGGACTTCTCCATTTCCCAAGAGCTGCAGGACTACCTGGACGAGCTCGACCGCTTCATCGAGGCCGAGATCAAGCCGCTGGAGCGGAAGGACGACAACATCCGTTTCTTCGACCACCGGCGCGAACACGCCCGCACCGACTGGGACAACAACGGCCTGCCCCGCCACGAATGGGAGGTGCTGCTGGGCGAGGCCCGGGGCCTGGCCGACAAGGCCGGGCATCTGCGCTACGCCTGGCCGGTGGAATGGGGCGGCAAGGGCGGCTCCAACCTCGACATGGCGGTGATCCGCGAGCACCTGGCCGCCAAGGGCCTTGGCCTGCACAACGACCTGCAGACCGAGCACTCGATCGTCGGCAACAACCCCTTCATCATCATGTTCAAGGAGTTCGCCACCAACGCCCAGTACGATCGCTACTCGGAGATGCTGCAGAAGGGCCAGATCCGCACCGGCTTTGGCCTGACCGAGCCCTACCACGGCTCCGACGCCACCTTCATGGAGACCCGCGCCGTCCGCGAGGAGAAGGACGGCGTCGCCGGCTGGCGCATCAACGGCGAGAAGATGTGGACCACGGGCATGCACGTGGCCAACTACATCATGACCTTCGCCCGCACCTCGGGGAAGGACGGCGATGGCGCCGGGATCACCGTCTTCCTGGTGCCAGCCTCCGCCCCCGGCGTGAAGGTCGAGGAATACCTCTGGACCTTCAACATGCCCACCGACCACCCGCGGGTCAGCCTCACCGACGTCTGGGTGTCCGACGACGCCATCTGGGGCGTCGAGGGCCAGGGCCTGCGCCTCGGCCAGAGTTTCGTGCACCAAAACCGAATCCGCCAGGCGGCCTCGTCGCTGGGCGCGGCGGTCTACTGCGTCGACGAGAGCGTCAAGTACGCCAGGGCCCGCAAGCCCTTCGGCAAGCCGCTCTCCGACAACCAGGCGATCCAGTGGCCGCTGGTCGAGTTGCACACCCAGTGCGAGATGCTGCGGCTCCTCATCCGCAAGACCGCCTGGGACATCGACCGGATGCCGCACAGGGAGGTGGAGCTGCAGATCTCCGACAAGGTCAGCATGTGCAACTACTGGGGCAACCGACTGGTCTGCGAAGCCGCCGACCGGGCCATGCAGGTGCACGGCGGCATCGGCTACTCGCGGCACAAGCCCTTCGAGCACATCTACCGACACCACCGCCGCTACCGGATTACCGAGGGCTCGGAGGAGATCCAGATGCGCAAGGTGGCGGCGTTCCTGTTCGGCTACATGGGCCCGCGCAAGGAGGCCATGTCCAAGCTCACCTGGGACGACGTCGACTACCGCAAGGCACAGGCCTAGCGGTCGGCGCCTGACCGTCACCCCGGCCAAGCGCCCACGCGGGCGCGACGAGCCGGGGCCAGACGCGCCAGTTCAGACGAACTCCAGCCTGAAAGCGGCGCTTCCGGCCCCGGCTCTGCGCTGCTATCGCAGCTACGGTCAGGGCGACGGTGTTTGAGAGCCCGGCGCTACGCAATTTCGAGGGGAGCGATTTTTTCGATGAAGCATCTCTTTCACGCCGCCGCGATGGCGGCCGCCCTGCTGGCCGGCGGCGCGGCCATCGCGCAGCCCGCCGTCAAGCCGAACCCGCCGGCCGCCGCGCCGATGCCGCCGATGCCGGCGCACAAGGAAGTCTTCGCCGCCATGCGCGACGGCGTGAAGCTGGCCGCCAACGTCTACCTGCCTGACGGCGCCGGTCCCTGGCCGGTGGTGCTGCAGCGCACGCCGTACCTGAAGGACCCTGACCCCAAGCGCCTCAACGCCGAATACGCCAAGCGGATGGTCGAGGCGATCAACGGCTACACCTCCCACGGCTATGTGCTGGTCGTGCAGGACGTGCGCGGCAAGGGCCACAGCCAGGGCTTTTACTCGGCCTTCAACGACGACATCCCGGACGGCTACGACACCGTCGAGTGGGTGGCCAAGCAGCCGTGGTCCAACGGCAAGGTCGGCATCACCGGCGCCTCGGCGCTGGGCATCACCTCCAACATGGCCGCCATCGCCGCCCCGCCGCACCTGCTGGCCGCCTACGTCATCGTCGCCCCCAACGACCGCTTCGAGAACAGCTACATGGGCGGCGTCCTGAAGGAGAAGGACACGGTCGATTGGCTGAAGGGCCAGGGCGTCAGCGACGAAGTGATCGATTCCCTGCGCTCGCGGGTGGTCGGCAACGTCGACGCCGTGCGCACCGACATGAGTCAGGGGATGAAATTCATCCGTATACCAATCTATAACGTCGGCGGCTGGTACGACATCTTCAACAGCGGCAACGCCTATAACTTCGCCTGGCTGCAGAACCAGGGCGCCAAGGGCGCCAGAGGCAATCAGAAGCTCTACATGGGCCCGTTCGGTCACGGGCCGCTGTCCGGCGACCTCGCCTATCCAGGCGCGGACAACGGCTTCGCCGCCAATGACCAGGAAATGCGCTGGTGGGACTATTGGCTCAAAGGGATCGACAACGGGATCATGGACGAGCCGCCGGTGCGCTATCTGATGATGGCGGGCGCGCGCAAGGGCGCCTATTCGCCGAAGAATCACTTCGTCGAAGCCGCCAACTGGCCGCCGGCCAGCCGCGAGGTGCGCTACTACATCACCGCCGACCATGGCCTGACCACCAAGGCGCCCACCGACGATGGCGCCAAGATCAGCTATGCGTTCGATCCGGCCAATCCTGTGCCGACGGTCGGCGGCGCCAACCTCACCTTCGACCGCGGGCCGATGGACCAGCGGGCGATCCCGGCGCGGCAGGACTATCTGCGGTTCGAGACGCCGGTGCTGGCCAAGGACGTCTCCATCGCCGGTCATCTGACAGCGGAGGTCTATGCCGCAACCGATGGTCCGGATACGGACTTCATGGCCAAGGTGGTCGATGTCTATCCGGATGGATACGAGGCGCTGGTGCTGGATGCGCCGATCCGCGCCCGCTATCGGAACGGGCGCCTGCCCGATCAGGTGAAGATGATGACCCCCGGCGCGCCGGAAAAGCTGACCATCGATCTTTGGAACACGGCCATCACCTTCGAGAAGGGTCACCGGATCGAGTTCGTGATCACCTCGTCCAACTCACCGCGGTTCGAGGTCAACCCCAACACCGGCGAGGCGCCCGGCAGCCATCTGATCAAGCCCCGCGCGGCCGCCAACACCATCTACCTCGACCGCGACCACCCGACCGCCCTGGTGCTGCCGGTGATCTATCCGGACGATCAGTAGGCGCCGATCCTCCCTCCCCCTTGTGGGGAGGGAAAGACCGCGCAGCGGTCAGGGTGGGGGAGTCGGTTGAAGCGCGCCAGCGCTCGTTGACGTGTCGGACATCCCCACCCGTCCGATGCTTCGCATCGTCCACCCTCCCCATGAAGGGGAGCGAGAG
>JBIOEF010000111.1:0-10295 GCA_044445785.1 Caulobacterales bacterium | reverse complement strand
TTTATACGCCCCCGGCCGCGCGCCCGTCCGCGTCCAGGTTGTTGGTGGGCTCGTCGAGCAGGATGAAGTCCGGCGCCGCGATCAGGATCGCCGCCAGCGCCGCGCGCGTCGCCTCCCCGCCGCTCAGCGTGTCCGCCGGCAGGTCCAGAGCCCTTCCGGCGAGACCCATCTGCGCCAGCGCCGCGTCGATCCGTTGCGGCAGATCCCAGTCGGCGGCGTCGATATCCGAGGCATCGCCCTGGCCCGCCTCCAGACGGGCGAGCCGCGCCAGGCCCTCGCGAGCGCCCAGCAGATCGGCGAGCATGGCGCCGGCTGGCGGGCTCAGCGCCTGGCGCAGCGCCGCCACCTTGCCAACCACACTCACCGCGCCGGCCGTGGGCGCCGCTTCGCCCAGGATCAGGCGCAGGAGGCTGGTTTTGCCAACGCCGTTGCGCCCGACGAGGCCGGTGCGCTCGCGCCCGAAGGCGAGGGTCAGGTTTTCGAAGAGCGTGCGGCCGTCAGGACTGACGAAGCTGAGACCGTCGAGGGTGATGAGCGGGGACATGGCGCGCCTGGGCTTGGTGGACGAACGGATGAAGGGATCGGTTCGTCGCTGGGCGCACGGGAAGTCCTCCAAGGCGTGAAGCGTCGATATAGGGCCTGGCCGCCCATCAGGCAACGCGAGTGGCGGCATTCGGACCTCGTACTGCCGCGGAGTCCGAAAACGGCCAGACCGGGCGGCGGGACGGCCCTAGCTGTTGGTCCTGTAAACACGCCCTGACACGAGGAACTCAGCCATGTCCTTCGCCATTTCCGGCCTGCCGGTCGAGACCTTCCGCCCGCTGTTCGGCCTCTGCGACGAGGGCCTGGCGGCCAGGGGCGTCGTTCGCCACACCGCCGTCGCCGGCCAGCGTTTCCCCTGCCGCGTGACTCTGGAGGACGCGGCGCCCGGCGAGACCTTGCTGCTGCTGAATTTCGAAGATCACACGGCGGCGACGCCGTACCGCAACGCCTACGCCATCTATGTCCGCGAGGCGGCGACCAAGACCCGTCAGCTGACCGACGAGATCCCCGGCGTTCTGCGCGGCCGGCCGATCGCGCTGCGGGTGTTCGACGAGGCCGGGATGCTGATCGCCGCCGACCTTGCGCTCGCCGACGACGTCAATACGGCGATCGCGCGTCAGTTCGAAAATCCGGCAGCCGCCTACCTCCACGCCCACAACGCCGCCGCCGGCTGCTTCGTCGCGCGAATCGATCGGGCGAGCTGAGGCGCCGACTTTCCTTCATTCCGACGGCCGGTCCGGCGATTGAGTTCGCTCCTGGCCGGCGTAGGCTCCCGGCAAGGTCGGAAACCCGGCCAGGCTCTTGGGAGGAGCGCGTGATGAAGAAAATGCTCGCGGAGTTCGTCGGCACGCTGGTGCTGGTGCTCGTCGGCTGCGGCGCGGCGGTGCTGGGCGCCGACCACGTCGGCCAGCTGGGGATCGCGCTGGCGTTCGGCTTCGCCATCGTCGCCATGGCCTATGGCGTCGGCCCGGTCTCCGGCTGCCACGTCAATCCGGCGGTGAGCCTGGCGGTGTTCGTCGCTGGCCGGATGGGACTGATGGACATGCTGGGATATTGGCTCGCCCAATTCGCCGGCGCCCTGGCCGGCGCCGCGATCCTGATGGCGATCGCCGGCGGCACGGCCCACGGCCTTGGCCAGAACGGCTGGGGACCCGGGTACCTGGGCGGTTATCCGATCGAGGCCGCGGCCACATTCGAGGTGGCGATGACGGCGATCTTCACCCTGGTGATCCTGGGCGCCACCGGTCCAAAGTCCGAGCTGCCGCTCGCGGGGCTGGCCATCGGCATCACCCTGGCGGCGATCCACATCGTCGGCATCCAGATCACCGGGGTCTCGGTGAACCCGGCGCGCAGCTTCGGACCGGCGCTGCTGGTGGGCGGCAAGGCGCTGACGCAGCTGTGGCTGTTCTTCGTCGCCCCGGCGGCGGGCGCGATCATCGCCGGGTTGATCTTCCGGCTGAAGCTGCTCGAACCCTGACGTCGGCGACCGCGCCGGTCAGCCGGCGCTGACGATGTAGCCGGCCCGCGGGAAGTGGACGTGCAGGCGGCCGACCGCGGGGTCTTCGCGGGCGATCACCACCTGGTCGCGGCCGGCGCCCACCAGCACGCCGGCGATCGGCTCGCGGCCGTAGTCGTCGGCGGAAACGGTCACCTTGTCGCCGGTCTTGAGGCCCGAGGGCTCGCTGGCGTCGTGGTCCTTGAACCGCGCCGGCTCGCTCGCCTTGGCGACGGCGAGCGCCTCGGCCGGAGTCATTTCGCTGCGCTGGCCGTGGCCGACGGCGGCGAGTTTCGCCTGCCAGGCTTTGACCCGGCCCAGATCCGCGAGGAGGGTCTGGGCGATCCCTGGCGCCGCCCCGCCCAGCCACCAGAAGTTCATGTAGGCCGCGACGTCGGCCAGGCCCGGCCGCGCGCCGCCGAGATAGTCGGCGCCGGCCAGGGCTTCGTCGATCCAGACGGCCTGAGCGCGCCACTGGCTGCGCATCACTGCGGCGGCGGCCTTCATCGCCGGCATGTCGAACGCCCGGCCGGAGAGCTTCTCGCGGTCCTCGATGAAGGCACGCGGGACGGAATCGCCCAGCTCCCCGAAAATCACCGGCACTGTCGTCTGGAAGAACAGGCGGTCGGCCCAGAGGTTCAACGCCCAGGCGCCGCCCCCGGCCAGATTCTCGCCGCCCGTGCGCCGGGCTACCTCGGCCAGGATCACCTGGGTGTCGCAGAAGATGTCCGCGCCGATCTGCATCACCGGGATCCGCCGATAGCCGCCGGTGAGCGGCACAAGCTCGGGCTTGGGCATGATCACCGGCTGGATCACCGATCGCCAGGTGACGCCCTTGAGGCCGAACAGCAGCCGCACCTTCTCGGAAAACGGCGAGGTGTCGTAGTGGTGGAGGATGATCTCTGAGCTGGGCATGGCGCGACGCTAGAACATCGCCCGGGCCAAGGAAACGGCGGACCTTGGGCGCCGCCGGGGCAGGAGTCGCCCTGCGGCGCGTTTTCGGCGAGGATGGGCGCCAGCCAACCCGTCGCCTGGCATCAGGAGCGGCCGGAGGCCTCGGGAGGACTACCGATGCGCAGCCTGTTCAACATCGTCATGCGGATCGTCAGCACCCTTTTGGGTCTCTTGCTGATCGCCATGGGTTCGATCTGGATGATGCAGGGGCTGAACGTCGGCCCCAAGGCGATCCTGCGCGGGTTCATGGTCAGCGATCCGCACTGGACGATCTACGGCGCGATCCTGGCCCTGTTCGGCGTCGGCCAGGTGATCTGGAGCAACACCCGCCAGACCAAGGCCTGATCCGGCGGATCGCGCGGCGCTCTTGGAGTCGCGCTCGCGGCGGATTTGGGCATAGATGGCCCACACGCCCAGGAGAGCCGTCATGACCGACCAGCTGATCGAGACTTTCGCCGAGGGTGTCGCCACTCTCACCATGAACCGGCCAGAGGCACGCAACGCCCTCTCCGGCCCGATGGGCGCCGCCTTGGCGGAAGCGGTGCAGCGCCTCGGCGCGGACCCCAAGGTGCGGGCTGTCGTCCTCACAGGCGCCGGCGGCGCCTTCTGCGCGGGCGGCGACGTCAAGGGCTTCGCGTCCGCCGCCAGCAGCGGCGCGGCGGTCGGCCAGGGTTCTGGCCCCAGCGTCGAGCAGCGGGTCAATTCGCTGCGGCGCGGCATGGAGGTGGTCAGGTGGCTGCATGAGATGCCCAAGCCCACCCTGGCGGTGATCCCTGGCCCGGCGGCGGGCGCGGGGCTCTCGCTGGCGCTGGCCTGCGACCTCAGAATCGCGCTCGACACCGCCAAGCTGACCACCGCCTTCTCCAAGGTCGGCCTGGCCGGCGACTACGGCGGCTCCTACTTCCTCAGCCACCTGGTGGGCGCGGCCAAGGCGCGCGAGCTTTACTTCACCGCCGACGTGATCACCGGCGCCGAGGCCGCCCGGCTCGGCATCGTCAATGCGGCGTTCCCGGCGGACGAGTTCGAAGCGGCGGCGCAGGCCTACGCCAAGCGCCTCGCGGGCCTGCCGACCATCGCCGTCAGCTACATGAAGCGCAACCTCAACGCCGCCCTGCACGCCACCCTCTCGGAGGTGCTGGATCTGGAGGCGACGCACATGGTCCGCACCATGATGACCGAGGACCACAAGGCCGCCGCCCAGGCCTTCGTCGCCAAGCAGGCGCCGGTGTTCGCGGGGTCCTAAGCCTAGCCGCGGGTCAGCATGAAGTACTCGGTTTCAATCGACGTTCCGCGGCTGGACGACGGCCTGCGATTTTATCGCGACGCCTTGGGCCTTGAAGAGATCGCGCGGCCGGTGGCGACCTACGCCATTCTCAAGTGCGGCGACTCGCAAATCGGATTGATCGAGAAATCCGCTGGAAGCAGACCGGCCAAGGGAACCGACGAGGTCGGCGCTACGAGCGGCACTGGACGCCGGTCCATGTCGACTTTCACGTCGACGATTTCGAAGCCTTCCTGGCGAAGGCGGTGAACGCCGGCGGCAAATGCGAGCAGAAGTTCGAAGGCGGGCCGCGCCCGCCTGTCGCGTTCTGCAGCGACCCGTTCGGCAACGGTTTCTGCGTGCTGGGAACAAGCTCGTAACGACGCCTCAACGCACCTGTCGGAAGCAGTTGCGGACCTCACCGACGTAGATGTCCGGAACCTCCCAGGCGGCGAAGTGGCCGCCGCGGTCGAGCTCGTTCCAGTGGATGATGTTGGACATCTGCTTGTCGGCCCAGCGGCGCGAGGGACGGAAGATCTCCCGCGGGAAGATGCTGGCGCCCACCGGCAGGTCGAGCTTGGTTGAGGCGAAGCTGCCAAACGATTCCCAGTAGAGGCGGGCCGAGGACGTGGCGGTCTTGGTCAGCCAATAGATCGAGATGTTGTCGAGCATCTCGTCCAGGCTGAGCGAATCCTCTGGCGCGCCCTTGTTGTCGGTCCAGGCCCACATCTTCTCGTAGATCCACGCCGCCTGCCCGGCCGGCGAGTCGGTGAGGCCATAGCCCAGGGTCTGCGGGCGGGTGGCCTGCTGGCCCGAATAGCCGGCGCCCTTCTGGCGGTGATAGGCCATGGCCGCCAGCGAGGCCTGCTCGGCGGGCGTGGCGCCCTCGATGTCCTCGGGCGCTGGGAACACCAGCGGATGTTGACGTGGATCGCGGCGCAGGCGGCGGGTCGGATGACGCCGATGGCGGTGGTCACGCCCGCGCCCCAGTCGCCGCCCTGGGCCACCCAGCGCTGGTAGCCGAGGCGCCCCATCAGCGCGATCCAGGCGGCGGCGATCCGCGGCACGCCCCAGCCGTTCTTGGCCGGCTTGTCGGAAAAGCCGTAGCCGGGGAGCGAGGGCGCGACGACGTGGAACGCGTCCTCCGCCTTGCCGCCATGCGCGGTGGGATCGGTGAGCGGGCCGATGACCTTCAGGAACTCCACCACCGAGCCTGGCCAGCCGTGGGTGAGCAGCAGCGGCATGGCGTTCGCGTGCGGCGAGCGGACATGGATGAAGTGGATGCCAAGGCCATCGAGGGTGGTCCTGAACTGCGGCAGCGCGTTCAGCCGCGCCTCGCACGCGCGCCAGTCGTAGCGATGGCGCCAGTGGTCGCAGAGCGCCTGCACCTTGGCCAAGGGCGCGCCCTGCTCCCAATCGTCCACCGTCTCGCGCTCGGGCCAGCGGGTCTGATCCAGGCGCCGGTTCAGGTCGTCGAGCTCGGCCTGAGGGATGTTGACGGTGAAGGGCGTGATGGCGTCGGTCATGGTGCTCGGGCCTCGGGTGGTCGGTCGGGCCGCCACTGTTGCCCGGCCGAACGGGGCGACACAACCGATTGCGTGAGGCGGCGCGGATCGCCGCGAGGCTTCAGCTGGCCGCCGGCGCGCAAGGAAGCGCCGGCAGGACGTAGCGCTCGATCAGGTCCTTGGTCGCTTCGTGCATGCCGTGGGTGTTGTAGGCGCGCCGCGTGACCACCACCGCCGTGCCCAGCGACTTCAGCGCCACGATCGCGTTGCCGCCGTTGCCGGCCATGTACCAGCCCTCGACCGGTCCGCAGCGGCCGGCGTACTCAGTGCGCCAATAGAGGTAGCCGTAGTCGGCGCCCGGGCGGACGTGGCGATGGATCGTGGTCGCCGCCGTCAGCCAGTCGGCGCCAATCACGCGCCGACCCTGCCAGGTCCCGCCATCGACCATCATCCAGGCCAGCTTGGCCAGGTCGCGGCTGCGCAGGCGCAGGCCGCCGCCGGTCATCACTTCGCCGGTGGGCGAGCGCGGCCAGTCCCCGCGGCTGACGCCCAGCGGGCTGAGGATACGCGCTTCGATGAACCGGTCGACCGGCGTGCGCTCGGCCCGCTGGAGGATCTGGCCCAGCAGCACCGCGCCGGCGGTGCAGTAGGAGAACGGCCCGCGCCCCTCGCCATCGCGCCGCCAGTCGGCCTTCAGCGGCAGGTCGACCGCCCAGCGCGTCCAGTCGCTCTGCTCGTGCATCCGGTCCTCGTTGCCGGGGCTGGCGTCGACATCGTCGTCGCAATCCAGCGCCGAGGACATGGTCAGCAGATCCTCGATGGTGACCGCGTCCTTGAGCGGCGAGGCGTTGGCGAAGGGCGCGCGGTCCTTCAGGAACGCGAACGCCGGCGAGGTCACGGCGGGGATAGCGCCGTCCGCGATCGCCGCGCCGACCGCCAGGCTGGTGATCGACTTGGTCGCCGAGCGGGTGTCGTTGAGCACGTCCGCGCCGCCGCCCTCGAAATAGCGCTCGTAGATCAGCTGGCCGCGATAGACGACGAGCACGCTGGTGGTCTTGGGATAGTCGCCGTGCTCGATCGCCGCGGGCAGCCGCTCCAGCGGCGCGGGATCGGCGCCCACGGCGCTGGGCGCCGCTGTCGGCCACTCCGGCGCGGCGACGCCGAGGCCGCCGGCCAGGAGCGCGGCCGTGGCGCCGAGGGCCGCGAAGAGACGAACCGTTGGCGATTGCATGGGGCGACCTCCTTGCGACGCCGTGTCGTCCCGTTAGGTTAGCCGCACCGACGAGGCGTTTGATCGCATTCTCTCGCCGGTGGATGCGGCCAAACCGCAGGACGCGGCGTTTCGCGCGGCAGGACCATGGACCGGCTCGATCGCAAGATCCTCGCGCTCTACCAGCACGACACCCGCCGCATCGCCGAGGCGATCGGCGCGGAGGTGGGCCTTTCGGCCGCGGCGGTCCAGCGCCGGCTGAAGCGGCTGCGCGCAGACGGCGTCATCCGCGCCGAGGTGGCGCAGCTGGATCCCGTGAGCCTGGGCGCCCGGATCACCTGCATCGTCGCGGTCTCAATGGCGCCCAGCCCTTCGCCGCACCTGCAGCTCGACCGCTTCAAGAAGAGCTTGGCCGCCGCGCCACAGGTGCAGCAGTGCTACCAGGTGACCGGCGCGGTGGACTTCATCGTCATCGTCGTGCTGCAGAGCATGGAGGACTACGCCGCCTTCGCCCGCCGCTGGTTCGAGGCCGAGGCGGGCGTGGCGCGCTTCGACACCTATGTCGCCCTCGACCGGGTGAAGACCGGCGTCGCGCTGGCCTTCCCGATCGACTAGGCCGGCGCGACCCCTCACCTCACCTCTCCCCACTGCGTGGGGCGAGGGCTACTGAAAGAGGCGCGCGAGCTTCGCGGCCCATCCGCCCTCTCCGCCCTCTCAGTAGCCCTCTCCCCGTGCAAACGGGGAGAGGTGAGGTGAGGGGACGCCCGCCGAACTGTCAGCTTGTGTCAGCAGCGGTGATGTTCTCATCTTGTTCTTGCTGTCCTGTCGACTCTCGGTATTACATTAGGCGGCTGGCCCGCGGTCGCGCGGGTGTTCCTGGTTCGCGAGCTTGAATGACTGACCCCACCCGGTTCCTGCGCGTGCGAGGCGCGCGCGAGCACAATCTGAAGGACATCAGCGTCGACATCCCGCGCGGCGCGCTGGTGGTGCTGACCGGGCTCTCGGGCTCCGGCAAGTCGAGCCTCGCGTTCGACACCATCTACGCCGAGGGCCAGCGGCGTTACGTCGAGAGCCTCTCGGCCTACGCCCGCCAGTTCCTGGAGCTGATGGGCAAGCCGGACGTGGACCTGATCGAGGGCCTCTCGCCGGCCATCTCCATCGAGCAGAAGACCACCAGCCGCAACCCGCGCTCCACCGTCGGCACGGTGACCGAGATCGCCGACTACATGCGCCTGCTGTGGGCGCGTGTCGGCGTCCCCTACTCGCCCGCCACCGGCCTGCCGATCGAGAGCCAGACCATCAGCCAGATGGTCGACAAGATCGCCGCCCTGCCGGAAGGAACCCGGCTGATGCTGCTGGCGCCGGTGGTGCGGGGCCGCAAAGGCGAATACCGCAAGGAGATCGCCGACTGGCAGCGCCAGGGCTACCAGCGGCTGAAAGTCGACGGCGCCTACTACGCCATCGAGGACGCGCCGGCGCTGGAGAAGACCTTCAAGCACGACATCGACGTGGTCGTGGACCGGATCGTCACCCGCTCTGGCATGGAGCAGCGCCTGGCCGACAGCCTGGAGCAGGCCTTGCGCCTGGCCGACGGCATCGCGGTGGCCGAATGGGCCGACGTCGCCGACGGCGAGAGCGAACCCAGGCGCCTGCTGTTCTCGGAGAAGTTCGCCTGCCCGGTCTCCGGCTTCACCATCGCCGAGATCGAGCCCAAGCTGTTCTCGTTCAACAGCCCGGCCGGCGCGTGCCCGGCCTGCGACGGCCTGGGCTCCAAGCTCGCCTTCGACGCCGACATGGTCATCCCCGACAAGGAAAAGACCCTGCACAAGGGCGCCGTCGGGCCCTGGGCCAAGGGCCCGTCGCCGCTCTACACCCAGACCCTGCAGGCGCTGGCCCGGCACTATGGCTTCTCCATGGACGAGCCGTGGTGGAAGCTGCCGGAGCAGGCCAAGGACGTGGTCCTGCACGGCTCTGGCGCGGACAAGATCCACTTCGTCTACGACGACAACGCCCGCAAATATGAGGTCAACAAGACCTTCGAGGGCGTGCTCCCTAACCTCGAGCGGCGCTGGCGCGAGACCGATTCCAGCTGGGTGCGCGAGGAGCTGGGCCGCTACCAGTCGGAAACCCCGTGCGAGGTCTGCGGCGGCGCGCGGCTGAAGCCGGAGGCGCTGGCGGTGAAGATCGCCGGCAAGTCGATCGCCGAGGTTGGGGTGCTGGCGATCCGCCCGGCGCGCGACTGGTTCGCTTCGCTAGAGCCGGAACTGACCCATCAGCAGATGGAGATCGCCCGCCGGATCCTGAAGGAAATCAACGACCGCCTGCGGTTTCTTGTGGACGTCGGCCTGGAGTACCTGAACCTTTCGCGGGGTTCCGGCACGCTCTCCGGCGGCGAGAGCCAGCGGATTCGCCTGGCCAGCCAGATCGGCTCGGGCCTCACCGGCGTCCTCTATGTGCTGGACGAGCCCTCCATCGGCCTGCACCAGCGCGACAACGCCCGCCTGCTGGTCAGCCTCAAGGGTCTGCGGGATCTGGGCAACTCGGTCCTGGTGGTGGAGCACGACGAGGAGGCGATCCTCAGCGCCGACTATGTGATCGACATGGGCCCGGCGGCCGGCATCCACGGCGGCCACGTGGTGGCTGAGGGCAAGCCCGCCGACATCATGGCGAGCCCCAAGAGCCTCACCGGCCAGTACCTTACCGGCGCGCGCGAGATTGCCGTTCCCGAGCGGCGGCGCCCGGTCTCGGCCAAGCGGATGCTGCGGGTGGTTGGCGCCAGCGGCAACAATCTGAAGAGCGTCACCGGCGAGATTCCGGTCGGGACCTTCACCTGCATCACCGGCGTTTCCGGCGGCGGCAAATCCACCTTCACCGTCGAGACCCTCTACAAGGCCGCGGCCCGGCGGCTCAACAACGCCTCCGACGCGCCCGCGGCGCACGAGCGGATCGAGGGCCTTTCCGAGTTCGACAAGGTGATCGACATCGACCAGTCGCCGATCGGGCGCACGCCGCGCTCGAACCCGGCCACCTACACCGGCGCCTTCACCTCGATCCGCGACTGGTTCGCCGGCCTCCCCGAAGCCAAGGCGCGCGGCTATGGCCCCGGGCGGTTCAGCTTCAACGTCAAGGGCGGACGGTGCGAGGCCTGCCAGGGCGACGGGCTGATCAAGATCGAGATGCACTTCCTGCCCGACGTCTACGTCACCTGCGACCTGTGCCGCGGGCGCCGCTACAATCGCGAAACCTTGCAGGTGAAGTTCAAGGGCTACTCCATTGCCGACCTGCTGGAAGCCACCGTCGAAGACGCCCTGCCGCTGATGGAGAACC
>JBIOEF010000110.1:0-10364 GCA_044445785.1 Caulobacterales bacterium | reverse complement strand
GGTGATGTTGGCCTGGGCGATGACGTGCATGGCCTCTTCCATGGCCGACATGTAGATCACCTCCTCGGTGATCATGCCGTCCTTCACCCGCCGATAAGGGCTCTCGATGAAGCCGTACTTGTTGACCACTGCGTGGGTGGCCAGCGAGTTGATGAGGCCGATGTTCGGCCCTTCCGGCGTCTCGATGGGGCAGATCCGGCCGTAGTGGGTCGGGTGCACGTCGCGCACCTCGAAGCCCGCCCGCTCGCGGGTGAGACCCCCCGGGCCAAGCGCCGAGAGACGGCGCTTGTGGGTGATCTCGGAGAGCGGATTGGTCTGGTCCATGAACTGGCTGAGCTGCGAGGAGCCGAAGAACTCCCGCACCGCCGCGGCCGCCGGCTTGGCGTTGATCAGGTCGTGGGGCATGACCGTGTCGATATCGACGCTGGACATGCGCTCCTTGATCGCCCGCTCCATGCGCAGCAGGCCGACGCGGTACTGGTTCTCCAGCAGTTCGCCCACCGAGCGGACCCGGCGGTTGCCCAGGTTGTCGATGTCGTCGATCTCGCCGCGGCCGTCGCGCAGGCCAACCAGCGTGCGCAGCACCTCGATCACGTCCTCCTTGCGGATGACGCGCATGTCGTCCGGGCAATCCAGCTCCAGACGCATGTTCATCTTCACCCGCCCGACGGACGAAAGGTCGTAGCGTTCCTGGTCGAAGAACAGCGATTTGAACATCGCCTCGGCCGCTTCCACCGTCGGCGGCTCGCCAGGACGCATGACCCGGTAGATGTCGAAGAGCGCGTCCTCGCGGACCGCGTTCTTGTCCACCCGCAGGGTGTTGCGCATGTACGGGCCGACCGTGACGTGGTCGATGTCCAAAACGTCGATGGTGGTGAAGCCCAGGTTCTCCAGGGTGGCGATGGACTCGGCGTCCAGCTCGTCGCCCGCCTCGGCGTAGATCTCGCCGGTCGTGGCGTTGACCTCGTCGCGGGCGAGATAGCGGCCGACCAGGGCTTCTGGCGAGAGCAGCAGGGTCTTCAGGCCATTGTCGGCCAGGCGCTTGGCCTGGCGGGCGGAGATCTTGGTCCCCGCCGGCGCCACTTCCTCGCCGGTGTCGCCGTCGATCAGCGGGAAGTCCGGCTTCACGCCGCGCCAGCGCTCGGGCTTGTAGGGGGTGGCCCAGCCGCCGACCACGCCCTTCTTCTCGGTGCGCTTCACGAACGGCACCACGTCGTAGAAGGTGGTGAGGATCTCTTCCCCGTCCATGCCCAGGCCGTAGAGGAAGGTCGTCGCCGGCAGCTTGCGGCGCCGGTCGATGCGGCAATAGACGACGTCCTTGGCGTCGAACTCGAAGTCGAGCCAGGAGCCGCGGTAGGGGATGATCCGGGCGGCGAAGAGCAGCTTGCCCGACGAGTGGGTCTTGCCCTTGTCGTGGTCGAAGAAGACGCCGGGGCTGCGGTGCATCTGCGAGACGATGACCCGCTCGGTCCCGTTGACGATGAACGTCCCCTTGTCGGTCATGAGCGGGATGTCGCCCATGTAGACGTCCTGCTCCTTGATGTCCTTGACCGAGCGGGCGCCGGTTTCCTCGTCGGTCTCGAAGACGATCAGGCGCAGCTTCACCTTCAGCGGCGCGGCGTAGGTCATGTCGCGCTGGATGCACTCTTCGACGTCGTATTTCGGGTCTTCGAACTCGTAGGAGACGTATTCGAGCGTCGCGCGCTCGTTGAAATCCTTGATCGGGAAGACCGATTTGAAGACGGCCTCGATTCCCTCGTCCTTGCGCTCGTTTGAGCGAACTTCACGCTGGAGGAACTGTTCGTAGGAGGATCGCTGAACCTCGATCAGGTTCGGCATTTGCACAGCTTCGGGGATGCGGCCGAAAGATTTCCGGATCCGCTTCTTACCAGTGAACGATTGCGCCATCAGGGCTCCCTTGGGACGCGCGGAGGCTCCGCGCGCGGTCGACTTGTCCGATGCGTCCGCCCTCGGATCGAACGGGGGACCTCGAAATGGAGGTCGCTTGCCGTCCGCCGGACGCCGGAAAAACCCGTAACAACAACGTGTTCCGGGCGCTCCTTCGCGTTGGTCGGAGGGCGGCTGACCAACGCCTCGGAGCGAAATGACGAAACGCGCCCTTCGAGGCGCGCGCGTGCAGAATCACTGTCTCTGGTTTGAGAGGAAGGCGTATTTAGTCGCTCGCGCCGGAGAAGAAAAGGGGGTCCGCGCGTTTTTCGCCGTGTCCGGAAGGAAACGCCGATTTTCGAGGGTTGGCAAGACCCTCCCTCCCCCTCGTGGGGAGGGTGGACAACCCCCGGACTTGTCCGGGGGTTGGACGGGTGGGGATGTCCGCGGAGTTCCCCACCCTGCCGATGCTTGCGCATCGGCTGTCCCTCCCCACGAAGGGGGAGGGATTTACTTGACCGTGACGCTCGCGCCGGCGGCTTCGAGCTTGGCCTTGACGTCCGCCGCTTCCTGCTTGGAGACGTTCTCCTTGACGTTCTGCGGGGCGCCTTCGACCAGGTCCTTGGCTTCCTTCAGGCCAAGGTCGGGGCGGACCGAGCGGACTTCCTTGATCACGTTGATCTTCTTGTCGCCGCCGGCGGTGAGCACGACGGTGAACTCGGTCTGCTCTTCAACCGCTTCGGCCGGCGCGGCGCCGCCGCCACCCGCGGGTGCGGCGGCCACGGCCACCGGCGCGGCGGCGGAGACGCCCCACTTGGTTTCCAGCAGCTTGGTCAGCTCAGAGGCTTCCAGCACGGTGAGGGCCGAAAGTTCGTCGGCGATCTTTTCGAGGTTGGCCATGGGTTGAGGGTCCTTGTGGATAGCGAATGGGAAAGGGTCAGGCCGCGTCCTTGGCGGCGTAGGCGCTGATGACGCGGGCGAGCCCGCCGGCGGGCGCCTGGAGCACGCTGGCGATCTGGGTCGCCGGGGTCTGCAGCAGGCCCAGGATCTGGGCGCGGATCTGGTCGAGCGAGGGCAGCTTGGCGAGCACGTCGACGCCCTTGGCGTCCAGCACCTTCTCGCCCATCATCGCGCCGATGATGACAAACTTCTCGTGGTCCTTGGCGTAGGCGCTGGCCACCTTGGCCGCCGAGACCGGATCGGGGGCATAGGCGATCGCCACCGGCCCCTTGAAGAGCGCGCCGGCCTCGTCGCTGGCGCCATTCAGGGCCTTCTGGGCCAGGCGGTTCTTGACCACCTTCAGCGCCGCGCCTTCCTTGCGCAGGCGTCCGCGCAGGTCGCTGATCTGGGCGACGGTGAGGCCAAGGTTATGGGTGATGACGACGGCGCCAGCGTCCTTGAAGACCCCCTTCAGGGTCTCGATCGCTGCGGCCTTCTGGGCACGATCCATGGCGCTCTCCGTCACTCAAAGCCCGGCCGCCGGAAGAGCCGACGGTCGCTATGACTGTCCGTGAGGGAGGAAGACGCGAGAGGCGCCGCCGCGCGGATGCGGGCGATCGGCTCTCAGCTCAACCCCGTCTCCCCGCGGTGGAAGTTTAACCCCCGAAAGGGCCGCGGTTCTCGGACAGGACCGTCGCCAGGCGAGCCTGAACGACGGAAGGCGGCGCGTTTAGCCGCAATCGGGCCGGATATCAAGCCCGGGGTGGCAGAGGCGCTTGAACGACGGCCGTCCGCGCCATAGCCTTGAGGAGACAAAGCACTCGAGCGAGCGAACCACCCTGCCCGCCCCGCCGCCACCCGCGGCGGCCCGTGTCGCCGTGCGCGACTTCCCAACACTCGAGAACCCATATGACCATCGATATCGTCCTGCGCCCGACCGGGAGCGGCGCCGCTTGCCAATCCATCCTGGCAGAACTGGCAGACTGGTTCGGCCTGCCCCAATCGAATGCCGAATACGCCCGCCACGCGGAAGAAGGCCCAGCCTTCCTCGTCGAGACGGACGGCCAAGCCGCCGCCATCATGATCCTCAAACCCCATTTCGAGGACACAGTGGAGATCTACCTGCTGGCGGTCCGCCTCGGGCGCCATCGGCGCGGCCTTGGCAAGGCGCTGATCGCCCGCGCCGACGCCTTCGCGGCCGAGCGCGGGGCACGCTACCTGACCGTGAAGACACACGGGCCCTCCGCCCCGTACGAGCCCTATGCGCGGACGCGCGCCTTCTACCGGGCGACGGGCTTCGCCGCGTTGGAGGAATTCACCGAACTCTGGGGCCCGGAGAACCCGGCGCTGCTGATGGTCAGACCTGTGGACGGCTAAACATCGGGTCGTCCGAGCGCTATAGTTCAGTTCAGGAGACTCGCATGACCATTCAACTCGCGATCCCACTCGACGATGAGCAGAGGGAGCGTCTCGAGGCGCTGGCGGTCTCGCGCCAAGAGAGCGTCGCGGAGCTCGCGGCCGAAGCGATCGCTGAATATCTCGAGCAGGACGCTGCTTTCCGAGCCGCCGTTGAAGGGGGCCTGGCGGCGGGGCGCGCCGGCGATGTGACCGACTTCAAGGGCTTCGCTGATGACCTTCGCCGGCGTATGGCTGTCCGCGCCGCCGAGTCGGAGGCGTGAAGCTTCGCATCTACGGGCCCGCGCGGGCCGACATCGAGAGCGCCTTCAACTACATAGCTGAAGACAGTCCGCGAGCCGCGCAGCGGATCGTCGAGAGCATCCTGGCGGCCATCGAGCGCTTGCCCGATATGCCCTACCTGGGACGACCAGGACGGGTCACGGAACCCGCGAGCTCGTCATCACGCGAACCAGCTACGTCGCGGTCTACGAGATCGTCGATGAAACGATCGCCGTCGTGCGCGTCATCCACGGCCGCCAACTATGGCCGCCCGAGTAGGCGATGTGGCCTAGGCCCCGACGCTGCCCGGTTCGACCTTGAAGCCGGGGCCCATGGTCGAGGAGAGGCTGATCTTCTTCACGTAGATGCCTTTGGCGCCGGACGGCTTGGCCTTGCCGAGCGCGTCCATGATCGCCCGTACGTTGGCCACCAGGGCCTCCTCGGTGAAGCTCGCCTTGCCGACGCCGGCGTGGACGATGCCTTCCTTCTCGACCCGGAACTCGATCGAGCCGCCCTTGGCGTCCTTGACCGCCTGGCCGACATTGGGCGTCACCGTGCCGACCCTGGGGTTGGGCATCAGGCCGCGTGGGCCCAGCACCTTACCCAGGCGCCCGACCAGCGCCATCATGTCGGGCGTGGCGATCACCCGGTCGAAATCCATGAAGCCGCCCTGGATACGCTCGACCAAGTCCTCGGCGCCGACGATCTCGGCCCCGGCGGCCTTGGCTTCCTCGGCCTTGGCGTCCTTGGCGATGACGGCGACGCGCACGTCGCGGCCGGTGCCGGACGGCAGGGCGACGACGCCGCGCACGTTCTGGTCGGCGTGGCGCGGATCGACGCCCAGATTGACGGCGATCTCGACGGACTCGTCGAACTTGGCCTTGGCGTTTTCCTTGACCAGCTTCACCGCGTCGGCGAGCGGGTGCGTCGCGTCGCGGTCGCCGGTCCAGGCGTTGATGCGCTTAGGTTGCTTGGGCATGGCCTAGACCTCCACCACGCGAAGGCCCATGGCCCGGGCCGAGCCCTCGATGATCCGGGCCGCGGCCTCGATATCGTTGGCGTTGAGGTCCTTCATCTTCTTCTCGGCGATCTCGCGCAGCTGGGTGCGGGTCACCTGGCCGACGGTCTCGCGCCCGGTGGTTCCCGAGCCCGATTTGATCTTCGCCGCTTCCTTCAGGAAGTGGGTCGCCGGCGGAGTCTTGGTGATGAAGGTGAAGCTCTTGTCCTGGTAGACGGTGATCACCGTCGGCAGGGGCGTGCCCCGGGGCATGTTCTCGGTGCGGGCGTTGAACTCCTTGCAGAACCCCATGATGTTGACGCCGCGCTGGCCCAGCGCCGGCCCGATGGGCGGCGAGGGCGTGGCGGCGCCGGCGGGGACCTGCAGCTTGATGTAGCCCAGGATCTTCTTGGCCATGACATCCTCTCATCGGCCGGCGGACCGGCCTTTGGGTTGAAGGACCGTGGTGCGGGGTGGCGCCCCTCCCACGGATTTGGTTCGCGAATTTCGCGAAGGGCGGGCGTGTAGCAGGCCGGAGCGGCCGGGGCAATGATCTCCTCCCCTGCCCGCAGAGGCGGGGGAGGTGGCTGACCGCGAAGCGGGCAGACGGAGGGCGCGCTGGGCGGCGTCAACGATAGGAAGATGGCAGCCGTACTCGCCGCTTTGCGCCCCCTCCACCATCGCGCGGCTCGCGCGATGGTCCCCCTCCCCCGCTGCGCGGGTGAGGAGCTGAAGCCTAGCTGGTCTTCTCTACCTGCGCATATTCCAGCTCCACCGGCGTGGCGCGGCCGAAGATGGAGACGGTGACGCGCAGGCGCGCGCGTTCCTCGTCCACCTGCTCCACCGAGCCGTTGAAGGACGCGAACGGGCCGTCGGTGACCCGCACCGTCTCGCCGATCTCGAAGCTGATGGTGGGCTTGGGCCGCTCGACACCCTCCTCGATGGCGCCGATGATGCGGGCGACTTCCTTTTCAGAGACCGGCATCGGCTTGGAGCCGGACCCAAGGAATCCGGTCACCTTCGGGGTGTTCTTGACTAGGTGATAGGCCTCGTCGGAGAGGTCCATCTTCACCAGCACGTAGCCAGGGAAGAACTTGCGCTCGGCGTTGATCTTCCGCCCGCGGCGGATCTCCACCACGTCCTCGGTGGGGACTAGGATCTCGGAGAAACTGTCATCCAGCCCCTGGGCGTGGGCCTGCTCCTTGATCGACTCGGCCACCTTCTTCTCGAAGTTGGAGTAGGCGTGGACGATGTACCACTTGTGGCGCGCGCCCTGGTGTGTCGCTGTCTCGCTCATCTCGCCCTACCCTGCGTTGACGACTTTGAGGATGAGGTTCATCCCAAAGCCGAAGAGGGCGTCGACGCCGAAGAAGAACAGCGCCGCCGTCACCACCATGATCCCCACCATAACCGAGGTGATCCAGGTTTCCTTCCAGCTGGTCCAGGTAGTCTTGCGGGCCTCGGCGCGCACCTCGCGGCCGAACTGGACGAGGTTGAAGCGCTTGCGCGGCGGCTCGCTCGGCGTGGCCCGCAGCGGCGTGCGAGCTCTAAGCGCGGTGGGAAACAATTCCTGGTCCTTGGCCATCGGGCGGGGCTTCAACTTTCTCTTCTTGGGCGGACGGCCTCTTCAGGCGACCCGCTAGGCTTAGTCATATAGTGGCAGGAGTGGAGGGACTCGAACCCACGGCCCTCGGTTTTGGAGACCGATGCTCTACCAGCTGAGCTACACTCCTTCGTGGGGGCAATGAACAAAGCGCCGGAGAGCCTATGCCCGCCGGCGCGTTCGGCTCATCGCCGCAAGGGTCAGTCGTTTAGCAGGGGCGTCCGAAACCGGCAAGCGCGCGGGCGATCGGGTAGTGGCGTCTTAGCCGGTCTGGCGGTGGCTTACGAGTATGTGGCGGATGAAAACCCCACCGTCGGTCGCCGCCCTTCTCTTGGGGGCCATGTGTCTGGCGATGATCCCGCTGGCCCTGACGGCCCGCGGCGCCGCGCCCATCGTGCTCTTCGGCGCGGCCATCTTCCTGGCTGGCGCGGTGTTCAGCGCGCGCAAGGCGATGCGGAAGCCCGACGCCTAGAGGCCGCGCGGAAGAAGCGCGGCGACGGCGAGACACGACTTTCCGCCGCGTCCTTGATTCTTTGCGGCAAGAGAAGTATCTTGTTGGCGAATCCCGGCACCACCGTAGATTCACCGTAGATACGGCGGGTTTCCGCTTAGTCCGACGAGCGATTCGCCGCGATCCTGCGATGCCCGAAAGGCGGAGCAGGAGCAGGCCGGGTGGGGATTGAACCCACGACCACTCGATTAAAAGTCGAGTGCTCTACCGCTGAGCTACCGGCCCGTGGCGCTGCGCGAAGGGCGCGGACCTTAGTCGGGCGCCTGGGGCGCGGCAAGCAGCCCGCTTGGCAGCATGGCTCAGCTCACGTTAGGAAAGGCGCATGCGCGCCTCCGTGTTCGCCGCCATCGCGGCCAGTATGCTTCTGCTGCCTTCCATCGCCGCGTCGGATCCCGCCGCCAACCAGGCGACCAACGCCGCGGCCGACGACTCCGGAAATCCGAACAGCCGCCTGCTGACCCCTCAACAGGAAGGCCACAAGGACTTCGTCCACGGGGTGATCGAGCAGCCGGCGCGCGACTTCAACATCGTGCGCAGCAAGATCCCGCCGGTTCTGCGCCAGGCGATGGCCGACCCCTATGAGCGTCCGGCGCCCAACACCTGCCAGGGGATCGACGCCCAGGTGCGCATTCTCTACGACGCCCTGGGTCCCGACCTCGACGAGCCAGCCTCCACCGATCATCCCGGCCTGATGACGCGTGGGGGCAGCGCCGCCAAGACCGGGAGCCTCGACGCCATGCGTTCGGCCGAGCAGTCGTATATCCCCTTCGACGGCTTCATCCGCATCCTCTCGGGCGCCGAGCGCCACGACCGTGTGGTGATGGCCGCGATCCAGGCCGGCTCGGTGCGCCGCGCCTACCTCAAGGGACTGGGCGAAGCGCGCGGATGCCTGCCGCCGGGCGTTCCCCGCCACCTCGCCCATCCGACCACGGTCGCTGTCGAGGACGAGAGCCCGCCGCGGCCGAAGTACCCGACACACTGACCAACGCCGCTCAAGCGTCGGCGGGCTGGCGCGCGGCGACCTCGCGCCGCAGCCCCTCCAACCGCCCCTCGGCGATGGCCGTGCGCAGGCTCGCCATCAGGGCCTCGAAGTAGGCCAGGTTGTGCCAGGAGAGCAGCACCTGGCCCAGGATCTCGCCGGACTTCACCAGGTGATGCAGGTAGGCCTTGGAGTAGTAGCGGCTGGCCGGGCAGTCGCTGGCTGGGTCGAGGGGCGCGGAGTCGTCGGCGTACCGCGCGTTCTTCAGGTTGACCGCCCCGTCCGGGGTCCAGGCCTGGCCGTGGCGGCCCGACCTAGTCGGCAGCACGCAGTCGAACATGTCGACGCCCCGCGCCACCGCTTCCACCAGGTCGACGGGCTTGCCGACCCCCATCAGATAGCGCGGGCGGTCGGCCGGCAGCATGGCCGGCGCATAGTCCAGCGCCTCGCACATTGCGCCATGGCCTTCGCCGACCCCAAGGCCGCCGATGGCGTAGCCGTCGAAGCCGACCTCGATCAGCCGCTGCGCCGACTCCCGGCGCAGGGCTTCGAAGGTCGAGCCCTGCTGGATGCCGAAGAGCGCTTGGCCCTCGCGCGCGCCGAACGCCGCCTTGCACCGACCCGCCCAGCGCGCCGAGAGCCGCATGGCGTCGGCCGCCCTCCCCTCGTCCGCCGGCCAGGGGATGCACTGGTCCAGCTGCATGACGATGTCCGAGGCCAGCAGGTCCGCCTGGATCTCGACCGCGCGCTCGGGCGAGAGCACGTGGCGCGAACCGTCGATGTGGCTCTGGAACGTCACCGCCTCCTCCGCCACCTCGGAGATCTTCGACAGACTCATCACCTGGAAGCCGCCGGAGTCGGTGAGGATTGGGTGTGGCCAGCGCATGAAGGCGTGCAACCCGCCCAGCCGCGCCACCCGCTCGGCGGTGGGCCGCAGCATCAGATGGTAGGTGTTGCCAAGCAGGATGTCCGCGCCGGTCTGCCGCACCTGCTCGACGGTCAGCGCCTTCACCGTCGCGGCCGTCCCCACCGGCATGAACGCCGGCGTGCGGATGGCGCCGTGCGGCGTCTCGATCACGCCGGTCCTGGCGGCGCCGTCGGTGGCGGCGATGTTGAATCTCAAGGCCAATGGACGCCCCGCGACCAAAGCGCCGCGCGTGGTTCGAGACGCTCGCCCCGGGCTCGCTCCTCACCATCACGATAGTCTTTGAGGCCCACCATTTCAGTCATCCTGAGGAGCCGGCGCAGCGGGCGTCTCGAAGGACGCAGGATCTTGGTCCGCTGTTCGCCACAGCAGGCTGGCGTCGCCGTAGGAATAGAAGCGGTAGCCGCTTGCGATCGCGTGCGCGTAGGCCGCGCGCATCCTCTGAACTCCCGCAAACGCCGCCGCCAGCATGAACAGCGTCGACTTCGGCAGGTGGAAGTTGGTCATCAGCACGTCGACGGCGCGAAAGCGGTAGCCCGGCGTGATGAAGATCGCCGTCTCGCCGGCGAATGGGCGCACCGTCCCGTCTTCACCCGTCGCGCTCTCGAGCAGGCGAAGCGCGGTGGTGCCGACCGCGACGATGCGCCCGCCGGCGGCGCGGGCGCCGTTCAGGGCGTCTGCCGTTTGCGCCGATACCTCGCCGTACTCGGGGTGCATGTGATGGCGGGCGACGTCCTCGGTCTTCACCGGCAGGAAGGTGCCCGCGCCGACGTGCAGGGTCACGTACGTGAGCCTGGCGCCCGCGGCTTCGATCGCGGCCATCAGGTCCGGCGTGAAGTGCAAGCC
>JBIOEF010000109.1:0-10482 GCA_044445785.1 Caulobacterales bacterium | reverse complement strand
GCGGTATCTGTTCGCCTCGCCCCCGCCGCCGCCTCCGCCGCCGCCTGAGACGAAGGAGTTCATCCTCTACTTCCCGTTCGACCAGTACATCCTGACGCCTGACGCTCAGTCAGTGGCCCAGGAAGCTGCGCAGTACGCGATCGCCGGGCACTCCAGCCACGTCGTGGTCGTGGGCCATACCGACACCTCCGGTTCGGTGGCCTACAACATGCGTCTGTCGGAACGGCGGGCGAAAGCCGGCGCCGACCAGCTGGTCGCCGACGGCGTGCCCCAGACGACGTTGGACGTCAGCTGGAAGGGCAAGAGCGAACCGGCCGTGCAGACTGGCGACGGGGTCAAGGAACCCCTCAACCGGCGCGACACGATCACGGTTCAGGAACCCTGATCTAAGCGTTCCAACGACGCTTGAAATGGGAGAGCCCGGTCGAGAGACCGGGCTCTTTCCGTTTGGGGTTCAGCCTTTGGAGACCAATACCCAGATGCCCTGGGCGAACAGGGCGGCGGCTGCGACGAACCGCAACGGTTTCACTGGCAGGCGTGTAGCGGCCATCTCGCCGATGTAGACCGCCGGCACATTGGCGATCAGCATGCCGGTGGTGGTGCCCGCGGCGACCCACAGGATCTCGTGGAACCGGGCGCCGAGCGCGATGGTGACGATCTGCGTCTTGTCGCCCATCTCCGCCATGAAGAAGGTGACGACGGTGGTGACGAACACCGAGCCGTGCGAGCGCGGCCGGTCGTCCTCCTCCAGCTTGTCTGGGACGAGGGTCCAGAAGGCGAAGCCGATGAAGGCGGCGCCGAGGATCCACTTCACCCACGGTCCGTGCAGCAGTCCGCCGGCGAAGGATCCCAGCGCCGCGGCCATCAGGTGGTTGGCGACGGTCGCCACCAGAATCCCGGCGATGATCGGCAAGGGCTTGCGGTACCTCGCCGCCAGCAGGATCGAGAGGATCTGGGTCCGATCGCCGATCTCGGCCAGGGCGACCAGTCCGGCGGAGATGAGGTAAGCCTGCACGCGATATCCTGACCGTTGTCACACTCTCGTTACCTGGAAACCGCGCGTCCGTGCAAAGCCTTGATCGGGTTGGCTTCGGCCGCTTTGACGCACCCCCGCCGACGAAAAAAACGCTCCGGAGGGGTCGGCGCCCGTTGACCATCTGGCAACCATGTGTCCCCATATTCTGGGCTTCGGGGGCACGTCGCCCACAAGATGTTGATGCCGGCGGGGCGAATGTCACCCTGAGGGCGTCGGTCAGTTATGGATTCGGGTGATGATGGGAAGCGAAGCGAAGAAGGTTGTGATCGGCGCAGTCGGGGCCAGGGCCAAGCCGCCCGAACGCCCGCAGCTGCAGCTGGTGAAAAAGGTCGAGATCGACCGCACGCGTGATTCGCTACTGACCGACTTCGGCAAGACCACCCTGGAAGATCGCTACCTCCTGCAGGGCGAGAGCTACCAGGACATGTTCGCTAGAGTCGCCACCGCCTTCGCCGATGACGCCGACCACGCGCAGCGGATCTACGACTACATCTCCCAGCTCTGGTTCATGCCGGCCACGCCCGTGCTCTCCAACGGCGGCGCCGACCGCGGCCTGCCGATCTCCTGCTTCCTGAACGCGGTGGGAGATTCGCTGGAGAGCATCGTCGGCACCTGGAACGAGAACGTCTTCCTGGCGGCCAACGGCGGGGGCATCGGCACCTATTGGGGCGGGGTGCGCTCGATCGGCGAGAAGGTGAAAGGCGCCGGCCAGACCAGCGGCATCATCCCCTTCATCCGGGTGATGGATTCGCTGACGCTGGCCATCAGCCAGGGATCGCTGCGGCGCGGATCGGCGGCGGTCTACATCGACATCTGGCATCCGGAGATCGATGAGTTCCTGGAGATTCGCAAACCCTCCGGCGACTTCAATCGCAAGTCGCTGAATCTGCACCACGGCGTCTGCGTCACCGACGAGTTCATGGAGGCGGTGCGCGATGGCGCGCCGTTCGCCCTGCGCTCGCCCAAGACCGGCGAGATGGTCCGCGAGGTTGACGCCCGCAGCCTTTGGCAGAAGCTCCTGGAGCTGCGGCTGCAGACCGGCGAGCCGTACCTGATCTTCTCCGACACGGTGAACCGCGCCATGCCCCAGCACCAGCGCGAGCTCGGCCTGAAGGTGCGCCAGTCCAACCTCTGCTCGGAGATCGTGCTGCACTCGGGGGTCGACCATCTCGGCCGCGAGCGCACCGCCGTCTGCTGCCTCTCCTCGGTCAACGCCGAGAAGTTCATGGAGTGGCGCGACCACGCGACGTTCGTCGAGGACGTGATGCGCTTCCTCGACAATGTGCTGCAGGACTTCATCGACCGCGCCCCGCCGGAGATGGGCGCGGCCGGCTACGCCGCCTGGCGAGAACGCTCGGTGGGCCTTGGGCTGATGGGCTTTCACTCATTGCTGCAGAGCCAGAACGTGCCCTTCGAGAGCGCGCTGGCGAAGAGCTGGAACATGCGGCTCTTCAAGCACCTGCGCCGTCAGTGCGACGCCGCCAGCCGCACGCTGGCCGAAGAGCGGGGCGCCTGCCCCGACGCGGCCGAGCGGGGCGTGATGGAGCGCTTCTCCCACAAGCTGGCGATCGCCCCCACCGCCTCGATCTCGATCATCTGCGGCGGCACCAGCGCGGGCATCGAGCCGATCCCGGCCAACATCTACACCCACAAGACCCTCTCGGGCTCGTTCGCGGTGAAGAACCCCTACCTGGAGCGCTTGCTCGACGAGAAGGTCCAGAACACCCCCGCCGTCTGGGGTTCGATCCTGGAGAACGAGGGCTCGATCCAGCATCTGGAGTTCCTCACCGCCGACGAGAAGGACGTCTACAAGACCGCCTTCGAGATCGACCAGCGCTGGGTGGTGGAACTGGCCGCCGACCGGACGCCGGAGGTCTGCCAGTCGCAGTCGGTGAACATCTTCCTCCCCGGCGACGTCGACAAATGGGACCTGCACATGCTGCACTGGCTGGCCTGGGAGCGGGGCATGAAGTCCCTCTACTACCTGCGCTCCAAGTCCGTGCAGCGGGCCGCCTTCGCCGGCGGCGAGGCGGTCGTCTCCAGCGCCGAGCGCGCGGCCGAGGCCCGCACCGACTACGACGAGTGCCTGGCCTGCCAGTAACTCGGGGCGCGAAGCCCGCCGCTGAAATTGCGGGCGACTTTAACCACTGCCACTAACCCATCCTTAGGGATAAGGGCGCGGAATAGGCCCTCGAAGGATCTGCGCCGCCAACCGCGGCGGCGTCGATCCGGGCGAGGAGCGGGCGATGCGTGGGGCAGCCGTCCTGGCGATCACCGTACTGGCGCCGCTGGCCGCGCGCGCGGGTCCGACGGCGCCCGTCATTGCGCCGGCCGCAGTGACCTACGCCGTGCTGATGCCGGTCGCCCACGTCACGCCCCAACTGCCGCACGGCTGGAGCCTGGCGGTGACGATGCAGGGCCAGACAATGGCGCTGCGCACCCGCGGCCGGGCGTGGGCCAACGATCCCTATGCGCGCACGGGCGATGTGGAGGCCGGGTTCGGCTGGCGGCGGGGCTCTTCGTCGGTGGTCATGGGCTTCGCCCAGCGGGACTACGGCGCGGACTGGGGCGCGCCGCCGGCCTTCGACCAGAACCGCACCATCGGCCTCTCGCCGGCCGACGATCCGGGCGTCCTGGGTCTCAGCCTCTCGCGCCGCACGCGCTGATCGGCGGCGCCGCCGGCCTTTGCGCTGGATCAAATCGGAGTCGCCGCGACAGGCCCATGGTTAAGCCTGCGAGCGCGGAATGCGCTCAGTGAGCCATGTTCCGCGCTCGGCCTTTGATGGGCGATCTCGCCCAAGGGAGGTCGGCGATGATGCGGGCGGCTGTCTTGGCGGCGATGGCGCTCTTTCCCTTGGTCGCGCTCGCTGGTCCGAGAAGCGCTCCGGCCGAGACCCCGGGCGCCGTCTACAGCGTGCGACCGCCAGCGGCCGCGGGTTCGGAGCCCACGGGTTGGGCTCTCTCAGTCACCGCCAAAGGGCGCACCGTCGACCTCAGACGCCGCGGCTCGGCCTGGATCGACGATCCGGACGTCAGGCCCGGCGACGTCGAGGCGGGATTAGGCTGGCGCGGCGAGAGCACGTCGGTGGTGGTGGGCTACGCCGAGCGGGACTTCGGTCCGGCGCTGCAGAGCATGCCGGCCTATCAGCCAAGAACGCATTGGGGGCCGGTCGACGACCCGCCAGGCGTGCTGGGTCTCAGCGTCTCCCTACGCTCGCGCTGACCCTCGAAACGATCTTCCGCGTGACGCGCCGGCGATTGGCGTTCACAAACGGCGAGGTCGGAAACACGGAGGTCCCAGATGGACGAGGCGACCCGCCAGCGCCACATCGAGGCCGTCCGCCGCGACGGCTACACCATCGTCGAGGCCGCCATCGAGCCGGTGCTGATCGAAGCCCTCGATGACACCCTCATGCGGTTGGAGCGCGAGCTTGACGCCAAGCCGGCGGAGAACGCCTTCGAGGGCCATCACACGGTGCGCATCTACAACCTTCTGGTTCACGGATCGCCGTTCGAGCAGGTCCCTGTCCACCCCTCCGTGCTGCCGATCGTCGAGGCCGTGCTGGACGAAGGATGCCTGATCTCCTCGCTCTCCTCCATCGCCATCGACCCTGGCGAGACCGCCCAGCCGATCCACGCCGACGACATGGTGATCCCGCTGGAAAAGCCGCACGCCCCGATCGTCTGCAACTCCATGTGGGCGCTCACCGATTTTACCGAGGCCAATGGCGCGACGCGCCTGGTCCCCGGCAGCCACCGCAAGGGCAATCCGGAGTACGGCGGGCGCTATCAGTCCATCGCTGCGGAGATGCCCAAGGGCAGCGTGCTGATCTGGGAAGGCGCGCTCTGGCATGGCGGGGGCGCCAACACGACCAAGGAGCGCCGCACCGGCATCGCCATGAACTACTGCGCCGGCTTCATCCGCCAGCAGGAGAACCAGCAGCTGGGCGTCCCGGCGAAGATCGCGCGGGCGTTCGAGCCCCGCCTGCAGGCGCTGATGGGCTACGGCGTCTACCGCGGCCTGATCGGCCACATCGACAAACAGAGCCCCGCCCAGAAACTCAACGGCGGCGGAGAGTTCCGCTCGATCTGGGACCAGTAAATTCTCCCCCGCACGGGGAGCAGGGATTGCGAGCAGAAAGGTCTTAACGCGGAGGACGCGGAGGAGGCGCGGAGGTCGCAGAGAAGATGAAACACGAAGCTCACCAAGGTCACGAAGGGATCGGTGAGAGCTGCACTGTCTTCGTGTCCTTCGTGAGCTTCGTGTCCAAACCGGCGCTCCGCGCCCCTCGTCCTACTCCGCGTCCTCTGCGTCTCCTCCGCGTCCTCCGCGTTAAACTCTTTTCTGTCTCTACCCCTCCCATCCCTCGGTGAACGGGAACCGTTCCGCCCAGAGCGCCTCCAGCCGCGGGTCGGCGTCGACGCGGCGGACGACCTTGGCGAGCTTCGGGGCGACTTCGTAGAAACGCCGCCGCCGCGGGCCCCATCGTGAGATCACCGTCACGTAGAGGTCGAGCACGGTGAGCTCGTCGCCCAGGATGTAGCGGCCGGGGTCGACCTGGGCGTCCATGATCCCCCAGCACGCCGCGATCCGCTCGGCCGTGCGCGTCTTCACCAGCGAGCGCGCCACCTCGCCCTCCGCCACCCGCGAGGGATCGTCGCGGATCCAGTAGAGGGCGTAGATCGCCGACGACACGAACGCCATCCAGCGCAGGAACGCCGGGCGCGTCAGCGCCGACATAGTCGGCGCGAGCCTGGCCTCCGGGTGGTCATCCGCCAGCCAGATCAGGATCGCCGCGCTCTCGGTCATCAGCTCGCCGCCCGGCAGGATCAGCGCCGGCAGCTGGCGCATGGGATTGACCTTGGCCAGCGCCGCCGAGGCCTCGCCCGGCTTGTACGCCAGCCCCTCCGCCACCCGGTAGGGCAGGCCCAGCAGCGTCAGCGCCGCCTCCACCGTCACCGACCCGGTCCCCGCGGCGCCATAGACGACGTATTGATCGCTCATGCCCATGCCTCCTCGTTGAATCACGCCTGCTAACGCACGCGCCTCAGGATGACGACAGTAGTTTGGCCGCAACGATTCAATCACGCTGAGGCGTGCGCGGGGCGAACCGCCAACAGGTGGGTTCAATGCCGGGGCAGGGTGGGGTAGATGCGGCGCCGAGGAGTGACGATGACCGAAGTCGAGGCGTTGTTGCCCGCCTGGCAGGCGGCGGATTTCATCCAGGCCACCCTGGATTCGCTGTCGGCGCAGACCCATGGCGCGCTCAAGGTCCTGGTCTCGGTGGACCTCTGCGCCGACGACACCGTCGCCATCTGCGAGCGGCACGCCAAAGCCGATCCGCGGTTCCGCGTGGTGCGTCAGCGCGAGCGCCTGGGCTACGTGGGCAACTGCAACTTCCTGCTCGGCCAAGCTAGCGCCCCGCACGTGCTCTACGCCTTCCACGACGACATCCTGGCGCCGACGTTCGTCCAGAAGCTGTCGGCGGCGCTGGACCAGCGGCAAGAGGCGCAGCTGGCCTTCTGCGACCTCGACCTCACCGACCTGGACGGCAAGCGCGAGCATTGCGTGTTCACGGCCCTGGACGGCGTCACCTCGCGCCTCGAGCGCGGCCATCGCATGCTGTTGGACGAGAGCCCCTGGTGGGTTCCAAACCGCGGCGTCTTTCGCCGGGCGCCGGCGCTGACCATCGGCGGGCTGAAGCTGCACGGGGCGGGCGAGTTCTCCGCCGACTGGCCGTGGCTGTTCCGCCTCAGCCTGCTGGGCGAATTCGTCCGCGTGCCCGAGACCCTTTGCTTCAAGTACTACAAGCCCGCCTCCCTCTCGCGCAGCTGGGTGTTCTCCGACCACCAATATTTCGAGGTCGGCGCCTCGCTGCTGCGCGAGCTGTGGAGCTCCGAGCTGACCGCGGGGGAGAAGCTGGCGCTGGCCATCCCGCTGACCAACAAGATGATCGCCCAGTCGCGCAAGCTCGCCGACCCGGCGCCGGCCAAGGCCGGCGGGCGACGTTAGCGAGGCGGCGATGGGCTCATCGATCGGCGCCGGTCCCGGCGCCAAACTTGCTGGCGCGCCGGACATGCTCGATACGCCACAACCGCTCTTCTTCGCCGGCCGCGCCCGGCTGATCGCCTGCCCGGTGATCACCGACGCTCGCGGCAGCCTCACAGCCCTGCCGTTCGAGGATATGCCGTTCGTCCCATGCCGGGTGTTCGCGGTTTCAGGCGCGGCGGTCGGAACGCGGCGCGGCGGCCATGCGCACCGCTCGGGCGAGCAGTTCCTGGTTTGCCTGGCGGGCCGGATCGAAGTGCTGCTGCGCCTTGAGGGCAAGGCCGAGCGCGTCACGCTCGAAGCCGGCGGACCGGGTCTGCTGATCGGGCCCGGCGTCTGGAGCCGGCAGACCTACCTTGAGGCGGGCGCGGTGCTGCTGGCGCTGGCCAGCGAGCCGTACGACCCCACCTCCTACGTCGACGATTCGTCCGAATGAAGCGCATCGCCGTTCTCGGGGCGGGGATCATGGGCGTCTCCACCGCCCTCTTCCTCGCCCGTCGTGGCGCGGCGGTGACCCTCTACGACCGCGCGCCGGCGCCGCTGATGGGCGCCAGCCGCTGGAACGAGGGCAAGATCCACCTGGGCTTCCTCTACAGCGGCGATCGGACGCTGCGCACCGCCGAGCGGCTGATCCCGGGGGGCCTGGCCTTTCGCCCGCTGGTCGAAGAGCTGATCGGCGGCTCGCTGGAGGCCGCCCCGACCACCGACGACGACATCTATCTGTGCCATCGCGAGAGCGTGACCGGGCCCGAAGCGATGGAGGCCTATTGCGCTGAGGTCGCCGAGCGGGTGCGCGCGCATCCGGACGCCGGGCGCTACCTCGCCGACGTCACGCGCTGCGCAACCACGCGGCTGACGGCCGCCGAGCTGGCCCAGATCACCGACTCCCCAGCGATCGTGGCCGGCTTCCGCGCTCCGGAGCGCTCGGTCTCGACCACCTGGATCGCCGAGCGCCTCGCTGTCGCCCTGGCGGCCGAGCCCGGGATCGAGCTGCGCCTTGGCGCGCCGGTGACGGCGGCGCAGCCGCTCAGCCCTGGCGAGCCCCAGGGCCGGTGGCGGGTCACCACCGCGGACGGCGCCGCCGAGGTCTTCGACGCGGTCGTCAATGCGCTCTGGGAGGGCCGCCTGGCGATCGACGCCACGGCTGGCCTGGCGCCGGCCGGCGCCTGGTCGCACCGCTATCGCCTGGGGGTCTTCCTGCGCACCGCCGAGCCGCTCGCCGCGGCCAGCGCCACCATCGCGGTCGGCCCGTTCGGCGACCTCAAGGCCTACGGCGGGCGCGACTTCTATCTCTCCTGGTATCTCGAAGGCCTGCGCGTCGACAGCGGCGAGGTCGAGCCGCCCCGGCCGCCCGGGCTGAGCGGCGAGGAACGCGGAGCCATGACCCGCGCCATCCTGGATCACCTGCAGTCGCTGCTGCCGGCCGTGGCGGCGATCCGCGCCGGCGCCGTCGAGATGGCGCTGGAGGGCGGCTGGGTGTTCGCGCTCGGCGGCGGCCAGCTCTCCGATCCCGCTTCGACCTTGCACCGGCGCGCCGACTTCGGCGTCACCGAGCTGGGCGCCTACGTCTCGGTCGACACCGGCAAATACTCCACCGCCCCCTGGCTCGCCCACCGCCTGGCCGAACGCCTGGCCTGAGCTCCGACGACCGTGGGACTGTCGAGGCCCATTTTCACCACGAAGACACGAAGGACACCAAGGGCGCGCCGCGCGCGCCGGCAAATCACGCACGCCAGCGCATGAGATTTTCCGCGCGCCTCTTGGCGCGCCTTCGTGTCCTTCGTGCCTTGGTGGTAACCCTTTCAACCGCCCGCCACGCCATGACGGCTCCAGGCGCGCGGAGGACGCGGAGGCGCGCTTCGCGCGCGGAAAACCCGAGCGCCGGCGCTTCAGAATATCCGGCGCGCCCTGGCGCGCCCTCCGCGTTCTCTGCGTCTCCTCCGCGTAGCCCGCGCAGCGGGCGGCTCTGCGGTAAACCTTGGGCGTGCGATCGGAAGGTTTTTACCGCGGAGGACGCGGAGCCGCCCGCTTGCGCGGGCTTTGCGCGGAGCGACGCGGAGGCGCGCTTCGCGCGCGGCAAATCGCCTGACGCCGGCGCTTCAGAATGTCCGGCGCGCCTGGCGCGCCCTCCGCGTTCTCTGCGTCTCCTCCGCGTAGCCCGCGCAGCGGGCGGCTCTGCGGTGGAATCTTTCCCCACAATCGTTCCACAACATATTGACAGCTTGTTAGTGCGGGATACCAGATATTGAGTGAGCTGCGACACGCCGCCCATTGCCGAGCGAACCGGGTTGGCGTTCCCTCGTTTGTCGCAGCACCAACGATTCGCAAGTCCAGGAAGCCCGCCCGTCATGACCTCCAACATCCGCGCCAGACCCGGACTCCTCACGCCCTCCCACGCCTACAAGCCGTTCCGCTACCCCTGGGCCTACGACTACTGGAAGCGTCAGCAGCAGATCCACTGGATGCCCGAGGAGGTGCCGCTGGGCGAGGACTGCAAGGACTGGGCGGCCAAGCTCAACGACAAGGAGCGCAATCTGCTGACCCAGATCTTCCGCTTCTTCACCCAGTCCGACATCGAGGTGAACGACAACTACATGGAGCGCTACGGCCGGGTCTTCAAACCGACCGAAGTGAAGATGATGCTGGCCGCGTTCTCCAACATGGAGACGGTGCACATCGCCGCCTACGCGCTCCTGCTGGAAACCATCGGCATGCCGGAAAGCGAGTTCTCCGCCTTCCTGGAATTCGAGGCGCTGAAGGCCAAGCACGACGACATGCAGCAGTTCGGCATCGACTCCCACGCCGACATCGCCCGCACGCTGGCCATGTTCGGCGGCTTCACCGAGGGCCTGCAGCTCTTCGCCAGCTTCGCCATGCTGATGAACTTCCCCCGCTTCAACAAGATGAAGGGCATGGGCCAGATCGTCAGCTGGAGCGTGCGCGACGAGAGCCTGCACTGCGAGGGCATGGTCCAGCTCTTCCACGCCTTCAACCACGAGACCAAGGCGGTGACCAAGTCCGTCGCCGACGACATCGTCGACTGCTGCAAGACCGTGGTTGGCCTGGAGGACCGGTTCATCGACCTGGCCTTCGAGGCCGGCGAGGTCCAGGGCATGACCCCCGACGACATCAAGGCCTACATCCGCTTCATCGCCGACTGGCGCCTGCGCCAGCTGGCCCTGCCGGCCGTCTACGGCGTGAAGGAAAACCCGCTCCCCTGGCTCCAGAGCCTGCTCAGCGGCGTCGAACACGCCAACTTCTTCGAGGCCCGAAGCACCGAGTACTCAAAGGCCGCGACGCGAGGGGCGTGGCAGGGCCCGGCGGGCGTCTGGCACGAGTTCGACCGAATGATGGAAAAGCGCGGCTCGGAGGGGGACGCGGCGCACTGATGGGGGGG
>JBIOEF010000108.1:0-10547 GCA_044445785.1 Caulobacterales bacterium | reverse complement strand
CGTCGTGCCCGCCGACCAGCACCCTGCCCTCGCCCACTTCGTAGAAGCGGCGCGCCAGGGAGATGATGCTGGTCTTGCCCGAGCCGGTGGGCCCCACCAGCGCCACGACGTGCTTCGGCTTCACTCTGAACGAGATGTCGCGCAGCACCGGGCGGGCGGGGTCATAGCCGAAGGTGACGTGGTCGAACTCGACCGTCGGCGTCTCCTCGGTGATCTGGGTCGCGTCCGGCTTGTTGGTGATGGTCACCGGCACGTCGAGCACTTCGAAGATGCGGTAGCCGGCGGCCATCGCGCGCTGCAGGGCGGTGTACTGCATCGACAGCATCCGCACCGGCTCGAAAAAGCGCTGCACGAAGATCACGAAGGCGACCATGGCGCCGACCTGTAGCGTGCCGCCCAGCACTTCCTGGCCACCGACCACGATGATCACGGCCATGGCGAAGCCGGTCAGGATGGCGACGGTCGGACCCATCAGTCCGGCGAGGAAGGCGGAGTCGACGGCCGCCTTCATGTTCTCCCGCGCCTTCTCCTCGTAAAGTTCGAAGTTCATCGCCTCGCGGCGGGTCTCCTGCACCGTGCGGATGCCGCTGATGTTCTCCGCCAGCGCCCCGTTGGCGATGGAGGAAGCGTCGCGGGCCTGGCGGAAAGTGATCTTGGAGTAGGGCAGCCAGACCGCCCGGATGCCGATCAGCGCCGGCAGGACCAACAGCGTCAACGCGCCCAGCTTCCAGTTCATCACCAGCATGAAGGCGACGATGCCGATCAGCACCACGAAGTCGCCGAGGGTCGAGGTGGTGCTCTCGAGGAAGTCCTGCAGCGCGTTCACGTCGCCCTGCAGCCGGCTCATGATCCGGCCGACGTGGGTCTTGTCCATGAACGACAGCGAGACGCTCTGGAAGTGGTCGAACATCGCCCGGCGCACGTCGAAGATCACCTTCTGCGCCAGCTTGGTGCTCATCCACTGCGAGACGATCGAGGTGATGGTGAAGATGACGAAGGCGAGGAAGAACTCGACCACCACCACGTCGATGCGGGTGAAGGTCCACGGACCGCCCAGGAACGCCGGAACCGGCAGATGCATCGGATGGGCGAGGCCCTGGCCGCTGGTGGCGACCGAGACCGCCTGCCCGATCATCAGCGGCTGCAGCAGCTGGGCGAAGGCCGAGACCAGCACCGAGACGATGGCGCCGGTGACGTACCAGGGGTGCGGTTTCAGGAAGGCGGCGAAGCGGCGCACGATCCGCGTGTCGAACGACATGAAGATCTCTTCGGCCTCGGAGCTGCCGAGGTTGGCGTTGCGGCGGCGCGGCTCCGGCGGCGGGGCCGCCATCTCGCGGTCGAAGGCGAAATCGCTCATTCCGCGGCCTCCGTCACCTTGCGATGAATCTCGACACCGGCGGTCGAGAGGCCCTGCTCCGTGCGCGTCTGCAGCTGATAGAGGTCGTGGTACTCGCCGCCGAGCGCCACCAGCTCCTCGTGCGTGCCGCGCTCCACCACCCGGCCTTCCTCCAGCACCAGAATCTCGTCGGCGTGCATCAGCGAGGAGAGCCGGTGGGCGATGATGATGGTCGCCTTGGCCGCCGTCGCCTCAGCCAGGGCGTCGCGCACGCGCTTTTCGGTCACCGCGTCGATGGCGGCGGTGGAGTCGTCGAAGATCATGATCCCGGGGCCCGGCACCACCCCGCGCGCGATCGACATCCGCTGGCGCTGGCCGCCGGAGAGCGCGACGCCGCGCTCGCCCACCCGCGTCTCGTAAGCGCCCGGGAGGCCGGCGATGTAGTCGTGCAGCTGCGCGGTCTTGGTGGCGCCGACAATCCGCGCTTCCTCGGCCCAGGGATCGGCGTAGGCGACGTTATTGGTGACGGTGGAGTCGAACAGGAACGCTTCCTGCTGCACCAGGCCGACGTATTCGCGCAAGCTGGCCAGGGTCACGTCGCGGATGTCGATCCCGTCGATGGTGATCGCCCCGGCGGTGACGTCATAGAAGCGCGGGATCAGGTTGGCGATGGTCGACTTGCCGCTGCCGGGCGGGCCGACGATGCCCAGCGTCTGGCCCTGGCCAACCTCGAAGCTGATGTCGGTGAGGACGTACTTGCCGGGGTCGTAGGCGAAGTCGACATGCTCGAACCTGAGCACGCCCTTCGTGGGCGAGAGCGCCTGAGCGCCCGGCTTGTCGGCGATGGTCGGTTGGATATCCAGGATCTCGAAAAGGCGGCTGCCGCAGGTGGTCGCGCGGGCGGCGGACATGACGATCATGATCACCTGCCGCACCGGTCCCTGCAGGATGGTGAGGTAGAGGACGAACGCCGCCATCACGCCCGGGGTCATGGTCCCGGCGGCGACCTTGTGGCCGCCATACCAGAGCACCGCCGCCTGCGAGGCGTAGAAGGTCAGCGTGGTCGTGCGGATCGCCCGCATGCGCAGCAGGATCCGCTCGTAGGCTTGGCGGAGCGCCTCGCTGGCGGCTTTGTCGAACTTCGCCAGCTCGAACGATCTGGCGGCGAAGGCGCGGACCACGCGGATGCCCTGCAGGTTCTCTTCCATGGTCAGGGTCAGGATGCTCATCAGCGTCTGCACCCGCATCCAGGCGATGCGCAGCAGGAAGCCGACGCGGCCCAGCGTGTAGACACTGACCGGCACGAACAGCAGCGCCAGCAGCGCCATCACCGGGTCGGTGGCGATCATCAGCCAGGTCGCCACCACCAGCATCAGCACCAGGGTCAGCGTCATCATCATCCCGTTCTGGATGAACATGCGCGTGCCCTCGAGATCGATCATGCCGCGGGTGATGAGGTCGCCCGAGTGGATCTTGTCGTGGAAGCCGAACGACAGCCGCTGCAGCTGGCGGAAGTAGTCCAGGCGCAGGCGGTAGGCGACCTTCTGGCTGACCCACTCGGCCTGGTAGCCGGAAAGGCCGGTGAGCAGCCCCTGGACCACGCTGACCCCGATCACCAGGCCGGCGCTGATCCACAGCGCATGCTGCGACTGGGCGGTCAGCTGGGCCAGCTGCGTCGCCGGCTCATGGGCCGTGCGCGCCTGGTCCAGCGCCTTCAAGAGGGCGGCCACCTGGTCGACCGCGTGGCCGAAGAGGCGCGGCACCAAGAGGCTCGCCACGGCCGCGCCCAGGGAGCCGACCACCGCCAGGCTCACCTGCAGCGGGTCGGTCTTCAGCGCCATCATGACGATCCGCCGCAGAATGTGCGGCATCGCCTTCACGTCGATCTGTGGACGCGCCTCGACGCTAGGCGGCTCGCCCGGTGGCGCGCCGATGGAATCGGTCATCAAAATTTCCGTCTTCGGTAATGAGTCTATTTTGGGGTGTTCGCGCGCGGAACGCAAATGCGCGGGGGCCGCGCTGCTGACAGCCCCGGGCGTCCGCCGACGGTCCTTGGGCGGATGAAAATAGGCCCCTAGGGGCGGGCTTTGCGCGTCGCCTGCGCCTCCAGGAAGTCGGCCATGGCCCGGGCCGGCTCTTCGGTCTGGTAGGCGGCGGCGAAGGCGCCGACGCCGGCGGCGATGGCGGCCTTCAGCGGCAGGTCTTCCCAGGCGCCGATCAAGGCCTTCTGCAGCCGCACGGCGGCCGGCGCGCAGGCGAGGATCTCGGTGACGCTCGCTTCGACCGCGGCGTCCAGGTCCGCCAGCGGGACCGCTTCCTCGACGAGGCCCCACGCCAGCGCCCGCTCCGCGTCGATGGTCTCTCCCGTGAGCAGCAGGCGCCGGGCGCGGCCCCAGCCGATCAGCAGCGGCAGCAGCGCCGCCTCGACCACCGATGGGATGCCGAGCCGCACCTCCGGCATGCCGAACTGCGCGCTTTCGGCGGCGATCCTGAGGTCGCAGGCGGCGGCCATCTCCAGCCCGGCGCCGAAGGTGAAGCCCTGGATGCGGGCGATGGTGGGAACGGGGATGGCGCGCACCGCCGCGCAGCAGGCGTGCACCTGGCCGATGAAGGCGCGGGCGGCGTCCGGCCCGTCGATCAGGGCCATGGCCTTGATGTCGGCGCCGCCGATGAAGGCGCGATCGCCGGCGCCGGTGAGGATCAGGACCCGCAGGTCGGGGTTCGCGCCCAGCCCTTCCAGGGCCTGCACCAGCTCGGACATCAGGGCCGAGTTCATGGAGTTCAGCCGATGGGCGTTGTCGATGACCACCGTGGCGACAAGGCCCTTGGGCCTGGCGTCGAGGGTGACGGCGATCTGGCGGTCGGCGGGACTTGTCATGATTTCACGCTAGCGGTTCCGCCGCAGGTCGGCCACTCGCCGGCTAGACAGACGCTGCGTCAGCGGTGACAAGCGTATTCAAAGGCAACGGAGGAATCCCATGATCGGCTACGCCACCATCGGCAGCAATGACCTGGAAAAGGCCAAGACTTTCTACGACGCGGTGCTGGCGCCCCTGGGCGGCAAGCGCACCTTCGCCAGCGACAGGATGCAGGGCTATGCCGGCGAGGGCGGGGCGATGCTGGCCGTCTGCCGGCCCTATGACGAGAAGGCCGCCGTGCCAGGCAACGGCAACATGGTGGCGCTGGCCTCGCCCTCGCCGGCGCTGGTGAACCAGGTGCACTCCCTGGCGCTCAGCAAGGGCGCCACCGACGAAGGCGCGCCCGGAGAGCGCATGCCCGGCTTCTACGGCGCCTACTTCCGCGACCTGGACGGCAACAAGGTCTGCGTCTTCAAGATGGGTTAGAAAACCTCACCCGTAGGGGGAGGGGGACCGCGAAGCGGTGGAGGGGGTTTGCCGGCACGCGCTGGCATCCGTCATCGTACCCCCCTCGTCGTCCCGGACGATGTCCGGGCCGCCACTCCCCCCTACGGGGAAGATTACTCCACGATCGCCGAGTAGATGATGCTCTTCAGCTGGCCGCGGAAGTTGAAGGCGCCCGACGGCATCAGTTGGGTCATGAACACCACCACCAGATCCTCCTTGGCGTCGACCCAGAAGATGGTCGAGGCGGCGCCGCCCCAGTAGTAGTCGCCGACGCCAAGGCCACCCGCCTTCACCTCGTCCAGGACCGAGGCGAAGCCCAGGCCAAAGCCGACGCCCTCGTTGGCGGTTTCGGAGAACCCTCCGATGGCCATCTGAGTGAGGTCCTTGCCCTCTTTCAGGTGGTTGCGGTGCATCAGCGCGATGGTGCGGGGACCAAGGATCCTGGCGCCCTCGAACTCGCCGCCCCGGCGCAGCATCTCGCAGAAGCGCAGATAGTCCTCGGTGGTCCCGACCAGGCCCCCGCCGCCCGAGTGGAAGCTGGGCTCGGTGAGGTAGTCGCTGGTCTGCGGATCGTCGAGCAGCTGCAGGGTCTTGTCGGGGTTGCGCCGATAGTTGGCGCAGAAGCGGGAGACCTTCTCCCCTGGCAGGGCGAAGCCGGTGTCCTTCATGCCCAGCGGATCGAAGATGTTGTCTTTCAGGTACTTGTCGAACCGTTGGCCGGAGATCTTCTCCACCAGGGCGCCGCAGACGTCGGTGGAGAGCGAATACATCCACCGCTCGCCGGGCTGATAGAGCAGCGGCACCTTGGCGAGCTTGTCCATGAACTCCATCAGCGTCTCGCCGCGCCCGCGGCGCACGCCGACCTCGGCGTAGACCTCGTCGACCGGATGGCCGCTGTCGGGCGCGCCCAGCGCCACCAGCGCCGCGCCGTAGGTGAGGCCGCCGGTGTGGCAGAGCATGTCGCGCATGCTCAAGGGGCGGCGCGGCTCTTCGGTCTGCATGTGCTCGCCGCGGCCGGAGACCCACACCCGGTGCTCCTTCCACGCCGGGAAGAAACGGCTCACCGGATCGTTCAGCTGGAAGTAGCCACGCTCGTAGAGGCTCATCAGCGCCACCGAGGTGATCGGCTTGGTCATCGAATAGAGGCGGAAGATGGCGTCGTCGCTCATCGCCTTGCCGCGCTCGCGATCCATCTGGCCGAAGCTGCGGAAATAGGCCAGATGGCCGTGGCGGGCGACGGCCACCTGGCAGCCGGCGATCTTGCCGGGGGCGATGTAGTTGCGCTCGAGGTGCTCGCTGATCCGCTCCAGGCGGGCGGTGGAAAGTCCAGTGTGCTTGGGGGCCAATTCCATGATCAAAATCCTTCCCTGAATGGCGAACCCTCCCGCCGCGTCCCGCCGCCGTCAAGCCTTCCGGGCGCTTCTGGCCCTGGCGATCGCCGCGCTTTCGCCTCGCGCGTTCGGGGCCGATTTCCTGCGCGTGGGCCTGCCGACCCCGCCTGTGGCGGAGAATCACGGCGCGGCCATCGCCGAGATGCGCTCGGGCGCCCTCTTGGTCTGCTGGTATTCGGGCCTGCACGAGGAGAACCGCGACGTGCGGATCGTCTGCTCGCGCGGTTCGAACGACGGATCCACCTGGTCCGCGCCCTGGACCGCCGTGGCGCCGGCCGAGCAGGCGATCGGGGCGGAGGCGCCGAACAAGAGCCTGGGCAACGTCACCCTCACCGTCACCCCCGACGGCCGGGTGTGGATGGTCTACGGCGTGATCCAGAGCCGCCGCTGGCCAATCATCGGAGAGGTCTGCAAGAACTGGGTCTGCGGGCGGATCGACGCGCGCGTGTCCGCCGACGAGGGCCGCACCTGGGCGCCTGCGCACCGTCTCGCAGACATCGGCGGCGCCCTACCGAGGGCCGAGCTGCAACCGGTCGCCGGCGGGTATCTGGGACCCTTCTACGAAGAGAACCAGCAGCGCGCCTTCATCGCCCGCCTGACCCTCACCGGGACCGCCGCGCGGCTGGGCCCGATCTGGCGCCTCGCCGGCTACAAGCTGATCCAGCCGGCCCTGGTCGCCAAGGTCGACGGGCGCTTCCGCGTCTACCTCCGCGATCAGAAGCGGCAGGGCGTCTACACCGCTATCTTCAACCCCGCGAGCGGGCGCTGGAGTGATCTGACCCGCACGAACCTGCCAAACCCCGGCTCGGCGGTGGACGCGTTCGGCGACGACAAGGGCCGCTATGTGCTGATCTACAACCCCTCGGCCAGGGGGCGCGACCACCTCGCCCTTGCCCGCTCCATCCGCGGCGCCTACTTCACCCCGGGCTGCGACCTGACGGCTCCTGGCCCCAAAACCATGGCCGCCTATCCTTCGGTCATCCGCGGCAGGGACGGGGCGTGGCGTGTGGTCTATTCGGCCAATGGCAAGTCGGCGATCGTTTTTGCCCGCTTCACCAGCGGCTGGTTGGAGAAGTGTTTCGCCCCCAAGGGTTAGTGCGCAAGAATTTGCCACCGACAAGGCATTCGGCAAGGCGTCTTGCGAACGAAAATGCGCCAAGCGTCGCTCGCCCACGCAGCTTTGATCGTGCCGCAGTCGACAGAGCTGGGGCTTAGCCTGTAAATGCGCCCCGAAGGGGCGGATCATCGGGAACGCCTCAAGGGTTAGGACGGATTATTCTAGATGGCGCTTCCGCCGCAACAGGGACTCTATGATCCGCGTCATGAGCATGACGCGTGCGGCGTGGGATTCGTGGCCAACATCAAGGGCCGCAAATCCCACGAAGTGGTCTCCTGCGGCCTGGAAATCCTGGTCAACCTCAATCACCGGGGCGCGGTGGGCGCCGACCCGCTGGTCGGCGACGGCGCCGGCTGCCTGATCCAGATCCCCGACGGCCTGCTGCGCGACTGGGCGGGCAAGGAAGGCGTCGAGCTACCCGAGCCCGGCCACTATGCCGTCGCCATGTGCTTCATGCCCCAGGACGAGGCGGCGCGGGAACTGGCCGTCGGCCAGTTCGAGCACTTCATCCGCGTCGAGGGCCAGCAGCTGCTGGCCTGGCGCGATGTCCCCACTGACACCACCGGGCTTGGCGCGGCGGTGCTGGCGCAGATGCCGGTGATCCGTCAGGCGATCGTCGCCCGGGGCGCCAGGATGAAGGATCAGGACGCTTTCGAGCGCAAGGTTCTGGCGATCCGCAAGCAGACCCAGAACCCCCTGGCGGAGCTGGCCAAGAAGTATGACCTGCCCAGCCTCACCGAATTCTACATGCCCTCGTTTTCCAGCCGCACGGTGGTCTACAAGGGTCTGCTGCTCGCCCACCAGGTCGGCAGCTTCTACGAGGACCTGCGCAATCCCTTGACGGAGTCGGCGGTGGCGCTGGTCCACCAGCGGTTCTCCACCAACACCTTCCCGTCGTGGAAGCTGGCGCACCCCTACCGGTTCCTCGCCCACAACGGCGAGATCAACACCGTGCGCGGCAACGTCAACTGGATGAACGCGCGCCGGCGGACGCTGGAATCGGAGTTGCTGGGCCCGGACCTCGACAAGATGTGGCCGCTGGTCACCGGCCCGCCGGACCAGTCGGACACCGCCGCCCTCGACAACGCGCTCGAGCTGCTGCTCGCCAGCGGCTATCCGCTGGCGCATGCGATGATGATGCTGATCCCGGAGGCCTGGGCCGGCAATCCGCAGATGGATCCGGGGCGCCGGGCTTTCTACGAGTATCACGCCGCGCTGATGGAGCCCTGGGACGGCCCGGCCGCGGTCGCCTTCACCGATGGGCGCCAGGTGGGCGCGACCCTCGACCGCAATGGTCTGAGGCCCGCGCGCTTCATCATCACCGACCAGGACCACGTGATCATGGCCTCGGAAGTCGGGGTGCTGGCGGTGGAGGAGGAGCGGATCCTCCGCAAGTGGCGCCTGCAGCCGGGCAAGATGCTGCTGATCGACATGGAAGAGGGCCGCATCGTCGAGGACGACGAGATCAAGCGCACGCTGGCCGGCGCCGAGCCCTATGAGGAGTGGCTGCGCGCCACCCAGTTCAAGCTGGCGGACCTGCCAGAGCCGCCGCAATGGGAGTCGGCGCGCGCCAACGATCCGGGCGAGTTTCTCGATCGCCAGCAGGCCTTCGGCTACACCCAGGAAGACCTCAGCTTCTACCTCGAGCCGATGAGCGAGGGGGGCGACGATCCCGTGGGCTCGATGGGCACCGACACGCCCATCGCCGTGCTCTCGCGGCGCCCGAAACTGCTCTACGAGTACTTCAAGCAGAACTTCGCCCAGGTCACCAACCCGCCGATCGATCCGATCCGCGAGGAGCTGGTGATGAGCCTGGTGTCGATGATCGGGCCCCGTCCCAATCTGCTGGGCCACCACGCCGGCGCGCACAAGCGCCTCGAAGTCTCCCAGCCGGTGCTGACCAACGCCGACCTGGAAAAGATCCGCGCCATCGCCGAGCTGGCCGACGGCGCGTTCCGCACCGCCACCCTCGACGCCACCTGGCCGGCCAAGGAAGGCGCGGCGGGCCTGGAGCGGGCGCTGGAGAAGCTCTGCCACGAGGCCACCGACCGGGTGCTGGCCGACGCCAACATCCTGATCGTCTCGGACCGGGCGGTGAGCGCCGATCGGGTTCCCATCCCGGCGGCGCTGGCCACCGCGGCCGTGCACCATCACCTGATCCGCCAGGGCCTGCGCATGCAGACGGGCCTGGTGATCGAGACCGGCGAAGCGCGCGAGGTGCACCACTTCTGCGTCCTGGCCGGCTACGGCGCCGAGGCGGTGAACCCCTATCTCGCCTTCGACACCCTGGAGCACCTGCGGGTGCAGAACGGATTGAATCTCTCTGCCGAGCAGGTGCAGAAGAACTACATCAAGGCGGTGGGCAAGGGCGTCCTGAAGGTGATGTCCAAGATGGGCATCTCCACCTACCAGTCCTATTGCGGCGCCCAGATCTTCGACGCGGTGGGGCTCTCCACCGCGTTCGTCGAGAAGTACTTCACCGGCACCGACACCACCATCGAAGGCGCGGGTCTGCCGGAGATCGCCGAGGAGTGCGTGCGCCGGCACCGCGACGCCTATGGCGACGCGCCGATCTATCGCCACATGCTGGACGTGGGCGGCGCCTACGCCTTCCGCCTGCGCGGCGAGGACCACGCCTGGACGCCCGAGACTGTCGCCCGCTTGCAGCACGCGGTGCGCGGCGCCCTGCCGGAGGAGTACCGGGCCTTCGCCGCCCAGATCAACGAGCAGAGCGAGCGGCTGCTGACCATCCGCGGGCTGATGCAGTTCCGCTTGGCCGAGACGCCGATCCCGCTCAGCGAAGTCGAGCCGGCCGCCGAGATCGTCAAGCGCTTCTCCACCGGGGCGATGAGCTTCGGCTCGATCTCCCGTGAGGCGCACACCACGCTGGCCATCGCCATGAACCGCATCGGCGGGCGCTCCAACACCGGCGAGGGCGGCGAGGAATCGGATCGCTACACGCCGCTCCCCAACGGCGATTCCATGCGCTCGGCGATCAAGCAGGTGGCTTCGGGCCGCTTCGGCGTCACCACCGAATACCTGGTCAACGCCGACGACATCCAGATCAAGATGGCCCAGGGCGCCAAGCCCGGCGAGGGCGGCCAGCTGCCCGGCTATAAGATCGACAAGAACATCGCCCGGGTGCGTCATTCGACGCCGGGCGTCGGCCTGATTTCGCCCCCGCCCCACCACGACATCTATTCGATCGAGGATCTGGCCCAGCTGATCCACGACCTGAAGAACGCCAACCCCAAGGCTCGCATCTCGGTGAAACTGGTCTCCGAAGTGGGCGTCGGCACGGTCGCCGCCGGCGTCAGCAAGGCGCGCGCCGACCATGT
>JBIOEF010000107.1:0-10924 GCA_044445785.1 Caulobacterales bacterium | reverse complement strand
GTGTCTGCGCGACATCAACCGTCGCGCCGTGCGCCGTGGCAATCTGGCGCACCAGCGTCAGTCCCACACCGCTCCCCTGGCGCTTGGTCGTAAAGAAAGGCACGAATATTTTATCGCGCTGCTCGGCCGGGATACCGGGTCCATTGTCCGCCACTGCAATGACCACACGGCCGTCCGGATGCTGGCGCAGATTCTTGCGCAGGCCCTCGTGCGAGCGCGGGCGCGGACGGTGCGGCAGATAGGCGGAAACCGCGTCGGCGGCGTGGTCGATGCTCTCGAAGCCCTCGGGATTGCCCCGCATGAAGCCGCCGATCTTGGCCGCGCCGGCCATTTCCATGCGCGGCGCGACGTCCACCAGCACCAGGCCAGCGCAATCGCCGCCCTCGCCGGCGTAGACGAGGCCGGTGATGCCGCCCATCGACGCGCCGACTATGAACGGGCGCCCGCCGACCGCCTTGGCCACCGCCGCCAGATCAGCGGCGTAGTGGTCCGGGCCGTAGTCGCCGCTCTCCGACCAGTCGCTCTCGCCATGGCCGCGCAGGTCGATCGAGATCATCCGGAAACCCTGGCGCGCGCCTTCGGCGACCGCCGCGCCCCACGACCAGCGCGTCTGGCCGCCGCCGTGCAGCATGATCACCGCCTGGCCATCGGCCGGCCCGTCGATCGTCGCGGCGATGCTGAGGCCGTCAGCCCCCTCGAACCGCGTGGTCCGTTCGGTCATGAAATGCTCCGGCGATCCCCGTAGAGCCGGTCGGGCAAGCGCCGCCGGCCAGTCACGCTAGCTGATCCACGTTCACGCAGCGTCCGGCAAGCCCCCTTGCGCCATGGTCGAAGCGCCGCCCTTGGGTGATAATCAAGCTGGGCTGGGCCGCGGCGCCGTTTTCTGGCGCGCGCCTTCCTAGGGGAGAAGCCGATGGCGGAGCGAGTGAAGGTCACCATGGACCGGGGCGTGGCCGAGGTGCGCCTCAACCGGCCGGACAAGATGAACGCCCTGGACGGCGGTATGTTCGAGGCCCTGATCGAGGCCGGCGAGCGGCTGAAGCGCGACGCCAACCTGCGGGCGGTGGTCATCTCCGGCGCCGGCCGCGCCTTCTGCGCCGGACTGGACGTCCACACCCTGGAGATGCTCACCCCCAGCGACCGCGCCAGCCATTCGCCGTTCGCCTCGGCCACCGAGCAGCGGCCCTACGGTATCGCCAACCGGGTGCAGTACGCCGTCTGGGTCTGGCACGAACTCCCCGTGCCGGTGATCGCGGCGGTGCACGGCGCAGCCATGGGCAGCGGCCTGGAGCTGGCGCTGGGCGCCGACATCCGCATCGTCACCGCCGATACGCGCATGGCGATGGTGGAGGTCGATTGGGGCATGGTGCCGGACATGTGCGGCGTCCACCTGATGCGGGCCCTGGCGCGGGACGACGCGGTGCGCGAGCTGATGTTCACCAGCCGCGTCTTCACCGGCGAGCAGGCGGTGGCCATGGGCCTGGCCAGCCGGCTGGCGGAGGATCCGCGGCAAGAGGCGCTCAAGCTCGCCCACGAGATCGCCGGCAAGAGTCCGGACGCGGTGCGGGCGGTCAAGCGCCTGCTCAACTTCGCCCGCGACCGCCACGCCGACGAGGTCCTGGTGCGCGAGACCGAGGAGCAACTGGCGGTGTTTGGCCGCGCCAATCAGGTCGAGGCCTTCCAGGCGCACACCACGGGCCGCGAGCCGAGGTTCGCCGACCTCAGCCAATAGGGGAGGGCGCGATCGCCGAGGACCCGATCCTGGTGCGCCCGGCCACGGCCGCCGACGCGCCGGCCCTGCGGGCGATCCTGCGCGACACCTTCGAGAGCACCTGGCGGCCGCAGATTTCGCACGCCGCCGCTCAGGCGTTCCTGGCCGAGGATCGTCCCGCGGCCTTCGTCGCCGAGCGCGGCCTCGCCTTCCACGTGGCCGAGCTGGCGGGCGAGGTGGTCGGCCTGATCTATTGGGAGGGCGACTTCGTGCATGCGCTGCTTGTGCGCGCCAGCCACGCGCGGCGGGGCGTCGGCGCGCGGCTGATGGACCTGGCGGAGGCCAAGATCGCCAGGGCTGGCTTCGCCGCGGTCCGGCTGGAGACCGACACCTTCAACACCCGCAGCCAGGCGTTCTACGCCGCCCGCGGGTTCCGCGAGGGGGGTCGCTATCCGGACGAGGAATGGAACAGCGGCCTCACCACGCTCCTGCTGGTGAAGCCGCTCGGCTGAGCCTTCAGCGGGCGGCCGGCTCGCCGCGTCGGCGCTTGGCGCCGCCCACCAGAGTGAGCGGTGCGCTCTGCTTGCCGGTCAGGATCACCACTTCGCCGCTGGGCTTGACCTCGACGCGGTCGATGGTCTCGCCGGCGTCCATCAGCGCCTTCAGCACCCGGTCGAGGTCCGCCTTGCGGACGGTGGGAACTCGCGACATGGCCCTTCCTTCAGGCGCGGCGGCCGGCGTCCGCTAGTCGCGGCTGCAAACCGCCTGCTCGTCTTCGACCAGCACCGTCACTTGTTCGCCGTGGCCGCGCATGACGGCGGCCATCTCGTTGGCGTGCTCGATGGCGGCCTTCTGCGACAGATAGACGGTCGACATCGGGTTGCTGCCGACGATCGACCAGCCGGCGGAGGTCGTGACGACTCGAAACGTGATCATCGGACGTAGCGCCCGCGATCGGATGGATGGTGCATCTGGTGATCCTCGACGCCTGACCTCCAGCGGTCCTTGGCGCGCGAGGCCTCCTAGGGCGAACGCTGCGTCAAGTCAAGAAGAAAGTGTATCTACACATATTGTGAATACACCTTGTGTGATCACACAAATCGGCGTTCTCTCGAGCGTGCGCTGTGTGAAACCGGGGGGACATATGGCCAGCAAGCCGCAGCGGGCGTCTCGCGCGCCGGACCCCAAAGGGGAATTCCCCTTCGACGTCATGACCTATCTTTTCCATCTGTTCGCCGTGCTCTCGCTGCATCGCGACGCCGCGTTGGACAAAGCCCTTCGCGCGCTGGGGCTCAACCTGGCGCGCTACCGCGCCCTCAGCGTGATCGTGCGGCAGGAACCCTGCACGATGACCCAACTCGCCGAGTTCAGCGCCATCGAGCGCACCACCATGACCCGGACGGTCGACCACCTGGTCGCCTCTCGCCTGGTGGAGCGCACCGTTCCCCCGCACGATCGTCGCCAGGTCGTGCTGACCCTGACCGAAACCGGTCGTCTGGCCCAGCGCGAGGGTCTGAAGGCGGTCTTTCGCCTGAACCGTCAGCTGCTCAGCGACATTCCCGAGACCGCCCAACGAACGACGATCCGGGCGCAGCAACGGATGGTGGCCAACCTGGTCGCCGATCCGGGGCCTGGTTGATCGCCTGCTGTATCGCGAGATCCACGGCGAAGCGGGCCGCGCAAAGTCAAACCGAAGGGTCTGAGCGTGCGTCTGCGCTCTAGAAGAAGACGAAGGCGCGGATCTCGATGCTCTCGCGCGGCGGCGCCTTGTCCGAGGTCGACGGGTCGTCGAACGAAGTGTGGGCGCACCAGCGGGCGCGGCCGTCTTTCTCCGAGTCATAGACCTTGAACACCAGCGCCTCGTCCCGCCGCATGCGTGGGAAGTAGGTCCAGCGGTGCGCCGGGTTGTACTCAATGTGATAGATCTCGCCGACCCGGTCGGGGAAGCGCCGCTCCGCCGCGATCAGGTCCTCGGGCGCCAGGGTGCGCGAATCGACCAGCGCCAGGGGATTGCGCTCGATCGGGGTGTTGATCGCCCGCCAGGTCTGGATGATCGCGAAACGCCGGGCGATCAGCGCCTGCGCCTCGTCCGGCAGGATGTCGCGCACGCGCTGGGGACCGGACCATTCGGTGTAGTCGTTGTGAGCCACCTTCACCGGCTCGCGGATCTTGCGCGCCGCCCGCTGGTCCTCGTCGCTGGAGCGCAGGGTGTGATCGAAGACGTGCACCCGCCGGGCGCCAGAACGCTCGGCGATCAGCCGCTCCACCTCCGGGAAGTAGACCGCGCGCAGTTCCTCCGCGTCGAAGAAATCGACCATCCGCGTGGGGTGGCTGGCGAGTTCGAAGCCGTTGACGTCGAGCGCGAAGGTCTGGCCGGATCGCCGGCCGTCCTCGATCCGCATCACGTGCTGGGCGTAGGTTCCGGTGGTCTTGCGCACCAGTCCGTGGAGACCGCCGGTCTCGCTGACCGGCTTGAGCTCGGTCCTCACCGCATAGTTGATGGCGGCGCTGACGGCTTGGGTCTCGAGGGTGTCGGTGGCCAGGTCCGTCATCTTCAGGCTCCTGCGCAGCTCGCCGCGCCTCGAAGGCAAGATAGGCGCCGCCGGCTGGCGCCTCAAGCCTGGCCATCGGTCGTGGCCACCAGGCGCCTGGGGGCCAGCCACAGCACCGGTAGGATCAGGGCGTAGACGGCTGTCGATGCGACGACAGCGGTGATGAAGCCGCCCTGGTGTTCGTAGAGGTCGGTCCCCCAGAGGTCGCCGAAGCGGACCGCCACCCAATAGACGGTCACCACCAGCATCATCATCGTCCCCTGCAGCCGCTCGGGGCATGAGCGGATGGCCAGGTCGACGTAGGCGCCGTTGGCGATCCCGCCCAGCAAGCCCATCACCACCGCGGCGGCGAGGGCGCCGTTCGGCGTATGGACGATCAGCAGCGGGACCATCTGGAAGATGGCGAAGACCGTCCCCACCAGCAGCAACCTGGAAAGCCGCACGCGCTGGCAGAGATAGGCGTAGAGCAAGAGCGTCGGCACATTGAAGCCGTTGAAGAGGGCGTAGAAGGCCCCGACCTGGGAGTCGCTGGCGTGCAGCCCGTTGGCCAGGTGGTAGGCCAGCACGGTGCCGAAGGCCGGCGCGAAGTCCCACAGGATCAGCATCAAGAGCGGCGGATAGATCGCCCAGGTCTTCAGCAGCCGGCCGATGTCGCTGAGCGGGCTGGCCATGGGCGCGTGATCGTGGCGGGTTTCGGCAAAGAGCCAGCCTGGTCCGATCCAGCCCAGCAGGGCGATCGCCGCCATCAGCGCGGCCGCCGCCACGAACAGGATGCGCGCCGCCATGACCGCGCTGTCGCCTTCGTGGACGTCGCTCAGCAGACCGCCGAAGACCGCGGCGACCGCCGGCAAGACGACGGCGACGTTAAAGACCGTGCTGGCCTGTCCGGTCATCAGGTGGCGCTGACCCACCGCCGAGACCAGGCCGTTGGCGGCGCTGGCGACGAACTGGATCGCGGCGGTGACGACCAGGAGGCCGCCCAGCAGCATCCCATAGGTCGGATCGATGAAGGCGCACGTCGCATAGAGGGCGCCGGTGACCAGGCCGAAAACGATCAGATGGCCGCGATCGCCCGCTCCGACCGGGCTCCAGCGATCGCGCAGGAAGCCGAACACGAAGGACACGTAGAGCGGAATGCCGACCCAGAAATTGAACACGGCCTGTTGATGGGCGGCCAGGTGCAGCTTGTTCTTCAGGAAGAAAGTGACTGGGATGCCGATCAGGCCGGCATAGGGCGCGGCCAGATTCAGCAGCAGCATCAGGGCGCCGCAGTAGGCCAGCGCCCGCAGTCGCTGGCCGGGGGGCAGCGGCGTCGGCGCGGGGGCCAGGTCAGGATCCCCGCCCATCGCGGGCGGCGTGTCGGACTCGGCGCTCATCGGCAGATCGGCCGGATCTTGTTGATCTCCACGGCCGCCGGCCCCCAGTCCCAGACCTGGCTGTCGCCGAAATAGTAGTACTGCACGCCGCCCGGCGGCATGACGACGGAAATGCCGCCGTAGCCGGACATGAACGGAACCCAGGTCGGCTGCTGGCAGCCCAGCACCGGCGCCAGGTCGCGCCCCCAGGTCCCGTCGGCGTAGACGAAGTGCGGATAGCCGGCCGCCATGCCCGGGTGCGCGGGATCGCGCTCCATCGCCCGCGCCAGCATCGCCCCGTCCAGCATCGGCTGGCCCGCCACCTTGCCGTCATCGACGCTGAGCCAGCGGGCGATGCGGGCGATGTCGTCTGGGTGGTAGATCAGGCCGTAGGCGAAGAACGGCTGGCGCGCCGCATCCAGCGTGCGCCGGGTCTGCATCAGCGCCGGGCTCAAGGCGAGCGGGCGCCAGAGCGGGCCAGCGATCAGGGTGTCGTAGACGTCCGCCTGCGGTCCGAGCTTGGCGCGCACGAAAGCCTGCATGGCGCTCGCCAGCACATAGAAGTCGGTGCTGCGGTAGACCCAGGTCGAACCGGGTTCGGCCGATCGATGGTACTGGCGGCAGGCGAAACCGATCTTCTCAGCGTGGGTCTCGAAGCGATAGAAGGGGTAGGCGTCGGGGCTGTTCTCGTCGGCCTCGTAGCCCGCCTGCCGGTAGACGCCGGTCGCCATGTTAAGCGCGTTCTCGAACGTGACGCCCTGCCAGTCCGCCGTCGCGCACGCCGGGACGTAGTCGGCGATCAGCGCCGCCTTGGCGCCCGGCCACAGCGCCTCCAGCCGCATCAGGGCGAGCGCGGCGGCGACGGTCTTGGCCGTGGAATAGGAGGGCAGGTCGAGGACGTCGCAGAAGGGGTAGGGCCCGGCGCGGGTCTCGCAGCCGCCGACATAGTTCACGCCATCGATGACCACCCCGTAGAGGGTCGGCTTGTCGCCGTCCGCCGGCGGCGCGAGGGCGAAACCGGCGGCGGAAAGCTCCGGATGGGCGGCGATCAGGTCGGCCAGCGGGCGCACCGGCAGGCGCGCGGCGACTTCCTGGCGATACGCCGCCGCCACCGCCGCCGCGCCGTCCACCGGCCCTGGGAGATAGCGGGCCTTCACCTGGCCCCAGGCGTTGAATTTGAAATAGGCGCAGGTCTCGCTGGAGATCTGCCAGTAGGCGTCCGTCACCCGACCGTCGGCGCGGAAGGCGAAGGTCAGCACCCCGTTGTGCAGGCAGTTGGCGTTGCGCTCCTCCAGCGCGAAGGGCAGCGCCGCGCGGCTCCAGCCCTGATCTCCGGCCTCGTCCCACACGCTTCCAGGCTCCAGCACCAGCTCCCAGGCGGGATGGGGGCTGGCGATGGACCCGCGCTGAACCGGGATCAGTGCGGCGCCGTCCTGGACGAAGGCGAAGTCGAAGGGCGGCAGGCTCTTGATGTTGTCGTCGATGGCGATGTGGAAGGGCTCGTTGCGCAGCACCTCGAAGCCGCTCGCCGGTTGGCTGGTCGCCAGCACCAGGCGGCCCTCGAAGCGCTGGCTGGGCGATGAGGCCGACGCCGGCGGGGCGAAGGCGGCCATCGTCACCGGTCCCTTCGCCGCGCCGCCGGTCAGGTCCGCGAGGGCCAGCGGACGCGTCGGCCCGGCGGCGCTGGCCGCGCCGCGCTCGGCGGCGACGCTGATGTCGTCGCCCCAGCACGACGCCCCGGCGATGCTCAGCGACGCGCGCAGCCGCACCTCCAGCGTCCTGGTCTGGTTGACATCGACGTGCAGCGCGCGGCCGGGGCGCAGGGTCACGCCGTCGGCCTGGGCCTTGCCGACGGTGAGGAAGACCGTCCAGTCGCGGCCCTCGTCGGTGGAATATTCGGCGACGCAGGCGTCCTGCGGGCCCAGCAGATAGGCGGCGAACGAGGCCTTGATGGTGACGGCGCCCGCGCCCTTGGTGTCGATCTCGGCCAGGGCCTCGGCATGGTCCTGCAGGCGCAGGGAGACGTTGCCGGCGTAGCTGGTCAGGCGCACGTCGCCCTGACCGCCCGGCGCCCAGCCGGCGGCCGAGCCTTTCTGGAAGTCGGTGGAGAACAGCGTCTCGGCGCCCGCCCCGGCCGGCGCGGCGATCAGCGCCAGCGCCATGGCGGGCGCGGCCCATCGCCCGGCGCCGCCGCGCCTGGCGCTCACGAGCTGTGCCCGGGGCCCTTCGTGGGCATGCGCAGCGGCCCCAGCGCCTGCAACGCCGGCGAGGCGGCTGGCCCCTTGGCGTAGTGCGGATAGGCCATGTCGACGTCGCGATAGCTCTTCAGCACCTGACCCAGGCCCTGCCAGCCGCGTTCGCGCACCCGCGTCACGTGGTCCAGGTCCAGCTCGACGACGATGATCTCGCGGCTCTGCCCGGCCCGATGAATGATCTCGCCGCCTGGCCCATAGACGCCGGAAAGCCCGACGCCGATCTCCAGCACGTTGAGGTCGACGAAATAGACCTGGTGCATGGCGGCGTTGGCCCTGGCGATCTCGGTCTCGGCGCTGCGGTCGATGGTGTTGGTCATCGAGGGGTGCAGGATCACCTCCGCGCCGGCCCAGGTCATCGCCCGGATCGTCTCGGGGAACCACATGTCGTAGCAGATCGAGAGGCCGAAACGCCCGACGCCCGGGACCTCGAAGACGGTGCAGGTTTCGCCGCTGGCGACGCCGGCTTCGTAGGGCGTGAAGGGATAGATCTTGCGGTGCCGCGCGACCACCTCGCCGGCGGGATTGATCACGGGGCAGGTGTTGAAAACCTTGTCCCCATCGCGCTCGTAGAGGCTGCCGGCGACCAGCCACACGCCGGCCTCGCGCGCGATCTCGCACATCCGCGCCTCCGCCGGACCCGGCAGGGTCTGGGCCGCGGCGACGTCGGGGCCGAACCAGCAGAGCTCGCCCAGCACCACCATCTCGACGAAGGGATAGAGCCTGGCGGCGGCGATGATCTCCTTGGCCAGCCGCTCGGTGTTGTCGCCCCGCAAGAGGTCGATCTGCAGGGCCGCCAGGGCGAAGGGACGCATGGGATCACCCGTTCGGAATGAGGCTGGAGCGAGAGGCCCAAGCATCGGCCAGCCGAGGCGATTGCGCCAGAGGCGACGTCAGCTCAGATCAGGCGCAGGTTGATCATCCGCGCGACGGCCTGGGCGCGGTTGACCGCCCCCAGCTTGCGCCTGGCGTTGTCGACGTGGAAGCGGGCGGTGGCTTCGGAGACGCCCAGGATCACCGATATTTCCCAGTCCGTCTTGCCCTCGGCGACGAAGGCCAAGGTGTCGAATTCGCGTCGCGTCAGTTTCTGCCGGGCGTCTGGCGGCGGTTCGGCCAGGCTCATCAGCCGCTCGGTCAGCACCAGGCCGGCCATCTGGATGGCGAACGCTTCGTCAGGCGCGAACATCTGGCGCGAAAATCCCAGGTGCAGGGAGGCGATGACCCCCTCCGGCCCATAGGAGGTGGCGCAGAGCGCGTCGTGAATGTCCGCCTCCTTGAGCGCCTCCCAGTACTGGCCGAACACCGGATCGTCGTGCGGGGCGAAGTCGCTGAACCGATAGCGCGTGCGGCCCTCGCGGATCGCGGTCAGCAGCGGGTTGCAGTCGAAGCAGATGTAGTTGAACGCCCCGCTGCCCGGCCAGGCCTGCGGCGCTATGCGCGAGATCACCCCGCCGGCCGCGAAGTGGGTCGTCGATGTCAGCCGCGCCGAGGGGCGCCGATAGACCCTGGTCTGCAGGTAGGACGCGCCCAGCGGCGCCAGCCCTTCATAGAACGAGCCGCTCGCCGCCTCCGGCGTTTCCGCTTCGAACGAGGCTCCGACATGAGCCATTACGCGATTCAACATGGGTGGTCTTGCGCCCCCGCGCCGGTGATGAGGGACGCTCCCATGAAGCTGCGCGCACATCAAGCGCGCGAAGGGCTGTCCACCCGGTTCGTCAACCTCACGGTTCCGAGAGCTGCGCCAGCGGACGCGGGCGCCTAGCAATCGTCCACCAGACCGAGGCCGCGCCGAGCGCGCCGACGTGCGCGTGACGGACAAGAGTTGGACCCGATGCCCAAGAGGACGCTCAACGCCTTCGGCGCCGATCGACAGGCCGCCGCGACGCCACCGCCGCCCAGGCGGGTCACGTTCCGCGCGCGGCGCGGCCGCGATGTGCTCTTCGCAAGCGTCGCCGGCGGAGCGCTAGCGGCCGCCGCCGCGGCGTGGGCGTCGCCGCCGGCGACGAGCTCGGTCACCGAGATCGGCACGCTGAACAACAACACGAGCGCCCTTTCCTTCGCCAACGCCATTTCGGCCGACGGCCTGGTGGTGGTCGGCGTCAACAGCGCCGACAAGCCCGGCGGGGGCTCGCAGGACCTGGCCGTGATGTGGACGGCGGCCGGCGGGCTGACGAGCCTCGGGACGTTCGGCGGGTCGCTGCCAGGCTCCTCGGCGTTCGCGGTCAACGCCGACGGCACGGTCATCGTCGGCGAAAGCACCGTCGACCTGGGGTTCGGCTTCTTCGGCCAACATGCGTTCCGCTGGACCCAGGGCGGCGGCATGGTCGATCTGGGAACGCTGCCAAATTTCAGCGACAACTCCGCGGCCGACGGGGCCAGCGCCGACGGTTCAGTGGTGGTCGGAACCAGCTTCAAGCTGACCGACAATGTGCAGACCGGTTCTCATGCGTTCCGCTGGACAGCGGCTTCCGGCCTGGTGGACATTGGCGCCATTGCCGGAATGCCGGATTCGACCGCCGCCGGGGTCAACTCCGACGGCTCGGTCATAGTCGGCGCCAGCGGGTCCCTGGACTTCACCGGTTCCGGCGGGCACGCCTACCGCTGGACGGCGGCCAGCGGCATGGTCGACCTTGGCACGATCGGCGCCGTCACCGGGACCTCCGCGGCGAGCGCCGTCAACGCCGATGGCTCGGTCGTCGTCGGGGGCAGCTCGTTCGACTCATCCTCCGACAGCCATGCCTTCCGCTGGACGCAGGCAACCGGCATGGTCGACCTTGGCACGATCAACGGCGTGACAGGCTCCTCCAGCGCCAGCGGCGTCAGCGCCGACGGCTCGGTCATCGTCGGCAACAGCGTTGTCATCGCCGGCAATCCTCAGGACGAAGCGTTCCGCTGGACGGTGGCCACTGGCATGGCCGACCTCAACACGCTGCTGACCAACGCCGGCGTGACCATGACCGGGATCGAGCTTCTGGGCGCCGCCGGCGTCTCCGCCGACGGACAGTTCATCGTCGGCGAGGGCGACTTCGCGGACGGCCAACACAAGGCCTACGT
>JBIOEF010000106.1:0-10927 GCA_044445785.1 Caulobacterales bacterium | reverse complement strand
TGACCCTCCCCCGCCGCGGCTGGCTCCAGGGCGCCGGCGCCGCCCTATCGACCCTCATGCTTGCGAGCTGCGAGAAGATCGCCGAGCAGCCCGGCGTGGTGAAGGCGCTCTCCGGCGCCGAGGGTCTGAACCGCCGCGTCCAGCGCCTGATCGGCAAGGGCGCGCTGGCCCGCGAGTTCAGCCGGGCCGACATCACCGCGAGCTTCAAGGCCAACGGCACGCTGCATCCCCAGGACGTCGCCTACAAGGCGCACGAGGCGGCGGGCTTCGCCGACTGGCGCCTGGTGGTGGACGGCCTGGTCGAGAAGCCGCTGTCGCTCTCCATGGACGACCTGCGCGCCATGCCGGCGCGCACCCAGATCACCCGCCACGACTGCGTCGAGGGCTGGAGCTGCATCGGCGAATGGACCGGGGCGAAGATGGCGCCGATCATGGCCATGGCTGGCCTGAAGCGCGAGGCCAAACATCTTGTCCTCTATTGCGCCGATAGCCTGGACCTCGCCGCCCCGCCCGGCCAGCAGCAGTACTACGAGACCCTCGACCTGGCGGACGTCTTCCACCCGCAGACGATCCTGGCCTACGCGATGAACGGCGCGCCACTCAGCGTCCCCCACGGCGCGCCCCTGCGCCTCAGGGCCGAGCGGCACCTGGGCTACAAACAGGCCAAGTATGTGATGCGCTTGGAGGCCGTCGAGCGCTTCGACCACATCGGCGCCGGCCAGGGCGGCTTCTGGGAAGACCGCGGCTACGAGCGCTACGCGGGGATCTAGGCCGCCTCAGTTGAACAGCGTCGCCCAGCGGCGCTTTTCGCGGTTCTTCCAGCCGCCGCGGTGATAGGCGTCCGAGGCGATCAGCGGGACGACCGTGGTGGCCTCGGCGAAGACCATCTGCTCCTCGGTCACCTGCACCTTGCCCCAGGAGGCGGCCTCCTTCAGCGTCGAGGAGGAACAGGCGCCGTCGCGCACGTCGGCGACGGTGATCTGGACGGCGTATCTGTGCATCTCAGCCTCCAGCCCCAGGATCTCGGCGCAGACCACCGTGTCCTGGGCGAAGTTCTTCGGCACGCCCCCGCCGACCATGAAGAGCCCGGTGGCGCCGGCGTTGATCTTCACCTCGGTGAGCTCGCGGAAGTCGGCGACGGCGTCGATGGTGAGGTAGGGCTGGCTGGCCTTCATCCGGTCCACCTGGTGCTTGACCAGGCCAAAGCCCGCCGATGAATCGGTGAACGCCGGGCAGAAGATCGGGCAGCCCTCCTCGAAGGCCGTCTGCACCAGGCTGCCGCTCTTCTTGGCCTTGCCGGAGGCCAGCCAGCGGCCGATTTCCTGAATGAACTCGCGCGAGGAATAGGGCCTGGGCTCCAGCCCATCGGCGATCTCCTTGATCGCCGCGTCGCACGCCTGCAGCTCTTCCTCGTCGATGTAGGTGTCGTAGATGCGGTCGATGTAGAGCGCGCGCAGGTCGCGGTCGTCGACGTTCGACTGGGCCTGGTAGTGCCTGAAACCAAGGGCCTCGAAGAAATCCATGTCGATGATCGAGGCGCCGGTGGCCACCACCACGTCGGCCATGCCGTACTTCAGCATGTCGCGATAGACGTGCATGCAGCCGCCGGCGCTGGTCGAACCGGCCAGCGTGATCCACACCGAACAGGCCTTGTCCTCGATGGCCATTGAGAGGATGTCCGCCGCCCGGGCCGTATCGCGGCTGGTGAAGCTCATCTTGCGCATGGCGTCGATCACCGGCCGCGCGTCATAGGCGGCGATGTCGACGTGCTCGACGATCTTGCTGAGCAGCTCGGCCTTGGTGTTGGGGGGTGCGTTCATGGGCCTTGATCCAATTAAATCCGCTCATCCCCGCGCAAGCGGGGACCCAGGGGTTTTATCGTCGAGCGCGAGCCCTGCAGAAAAAAACCTGGGTCCCCGCTTTCGCGGGGATGAGCGGGATAGAGGAACGTGAGTTACTTCCTGCGCCGCCTCTTGCCACGGGCGCGCGACAGCTTGACGACGTCGGCGCTTTCCAGCCGGGGGGTGGCCAGCGTGCGCGGGGCGAGGCCGAACATCGACAGCATCGGCGCGTCGGCGACCTCGCACGTCTCCACCTCGCCAAAACCGTTGAAGCGCGAGTTCATGGCCACGCCATAGGCGCCCAGCATGCCGATCTCGACATAGTCGCCCTCGGCCACGTCTTCCGGCAGCCAGAAGGGGCCAGGCATCATGTCCTGGCTGTCGCAGGTGGGGCCGAAGAAGCGGAAGGGCTTCAGCGCGCCCGAGGCGTCGCCGTCGGCGCGGTGCAGCTTCACCGGGAACGGCCACTTGGTGTGGGCGGCGTCGAAGAGGCTGCCGTAGGCGCCGTCGTTGAGGTAGAGCGCATCGCCCTTCTTCAGCTCGACGCGGGTAAGCAGGGACGAACCCTCCGCCACCAGCGCCCGGCCCGGTTCACACCAGAGTTCGGAGGTCTCGTGGACCATCATCTCGGAGAAGCCGCGGTCGATGGCGGCGACGTATTCGCCAAGGTCTGGCGGGATCATGCCGGGATAGACCGACGGGAAGCCGCCGCCCACGTCCACCACGTCGGCGAAGACGCCGGCGCGGACCAGGGCGCGGGAGGCCTGGGCCATCGCCGCCTGGAAGGCCGAGGGGCGCATGCATTGGCTGCCCACGTGGAAGGAGACGCCCATCAGCTCGTCCGTGGCGCGGCGGGCGGCCAGCAGCAGCGGCGGCGCCTCGCGGCCGTCCACCCCGAACTTGCCGGCCAGCGAATAGGCCGCGCCGGACGCCTCGACGGCGAGGCGGACGATCAGGTTGAGGTCCTTGGCCTGGCCGGTGGCGTCCTGGATCTTGTCCAGCTCCTCCAGCGCATCGAAGGCGAAGGTGCGCACGCCATAGTCGAAATAGGCGCTTGCGATGGCGGCGCGACTCTTCACAGGATGCATGAAGGCGATCCGCGCGCCCGGGGCCTCGGTCGCCACCAGTTCGATCTCGGGGACCGAGGCCACGTCGAACGCGGCCACGCCGTTCTCAGCCAGGGTGCGGATCACCCAGGGAGAGGGGTTTGCTTTGACGGCGTAGAGGACGCCGCCCTTGAACTTGTCCTGGAACCAGCGCGCCGCTAGGGCCACGGCGTCCGGTCGCACGAGGGCGACAGGACGTTCCGGGGACCGCTCACGGACCAGGTCCAGGGGAGAATGGTACGTGCGCAATTCACGTAACCCCCTGCAAATTGTTCAACCCAGACCGGCGTTAGCAGCGCATCGTGTAGGTTCGGGTCCGCCGGAGCCGAGCGACATAGGGAAGTTAGCAGGCCATGTAAAGGGCAAAGCGTGACTGTATAGTTAGTGGAGAACCTGTGGACCGTCGCTGCGTCGCCTGTCATGAAACCTTTGCAGCGCACGGCGAAGAACGGTTTCGACCGTACGACGCGCCGACCAGGGGGAGCCGATGCCGTCCGACGCCGCCGTCCTCTCCGTCCGCAGCGTCTCCAAGACCTTCGGCCAGCGGCGCGCGCTTGACGGGGTCTCGATGGCGGTTAACCGGGGGGAAATGGTAGCCCTGATCGGGCCGTCGGGCTCGGGCAAGTCGACCCTCTTGCGCTCCATCAGCGGCCTCGTCTCCATCGACGCCGGCGAAGGAACCATCGAGGCGTTCGAGACCCTGATCCAGGCCAGGGGCAAGGTGTCGGACAAGGTGCGCGAGGCGCGGGTGCGCATCGGCTTCATCTTCCAACAGTTCAATCTCGTGAGCCGCCTGACCCTGTTCACCAACACGGCGCTGGGATCGCTGGGAAGGATCGGCTTCTGGCGCGGCCTCTTCGGGCGCTGGCCGGCGGAGACCAAGGCCGCGGTGATGAGCGCCCTGGCGCGGGTCGGGGTCGCCGAATACGCCGGCCAGCGGGCCGGGACGCTGTCGGGCGGCCAGCAGCAGCGCGGCGCGATCGCCCGGGCGCTGGTGCAGAAGGCCAAGATCATCCTAGCCGACGAGCCGGTGGCTTCGCTCGATCCAGTCTCGGCGCGGCGGGTGATGGTGATCCTGCGCGAGCTCAACGCCAGCGACGGCCTGACCGTCGTCGTCACTCTGCACCAGGTGGACTACGCCCTGCGCTACTGCGACCGGGTGGTGGCGCTGAAGGCCGGCAAGATCGTCTATGATGGCCCGACGGGCGACCTCGGCCGCGATCGACTGGCGGAGATCTACGGTCCGGAGTTCGAGGACGCTTTCTGGGAAGGAGCGCCCGCATGATCACCCGCCGGAGCCTCACCGGCATGGGCGCGGCGGCGCTGGGGCTGGCCGCCTGCGGCAAGTCCGACCAGGAAGGCGCCGGAACCCCTGGCGAGATCACCTTCTCGATCCTGCCCACCGGGCCGGCGGCGACGCTGCAGAAGAACTGGCAGCCGGTGCTCACCGACATGGAAAAGGCCACCGGGCTGAAGGTGAAGCCGTTCATTCCCAGCAACTACACCGTGCTCATCGAGGCGATGAAGTTCAAGCAGACCGACGCCGGCTGGTTCTCAAACGAGTCGGGCCTGGAGGCCGTGCGCCGCGCGAACGGCGAGGTCTTCGCCCGCACCCTCGGGCCCGGCGGCGTCGACGGCTACACCTCGGTGCTGATCGTGGGCGCCAAGAGCGGCATCACCGTCGACAAGATCCTGAAGTGCGACCGGACCTTGAGCTTCGGCCAGGCCGATCCGATCTCCACCTCCGGCTACGTGGCGCCGATCGCCTTCTTCTTCGGCGAGCACGACGTCCAGCCGGAGAAGTGCTTCGCCACCGTCCGCACCAGCAACCACAACACCAACCTGCTCGCCGTCGCCAGCGGGACGCTGGACGTGGCCACCAACAACAGCGCCTCGCTGGAGCTCAATCGCCAGTCCGGCCGTCACGAGGCCGACGCGGTGAAGGTGATCTGGACCTCGCCGACCCTCCCTGAGGATCCGATCATCTGGCGCAAGGACCTGGACCCGGCGATCAAGGAGAAGCTGCGCCAGTTCTTCATCACCTACGGCCAGGGCGATACGCCCGACGCGGCGCGCCAGCGGGCGAACATGAAGCCCCTGAGCATCGGCGGCTTCAAGGCCGCCGACAACACCCACCTCTTGATGGTGCGCGAGGTCGAGGCGCGCGAGAAGCTGGCGCTGGCCAGGTGGGGCGGCGACAACGCCAAGGCGGGCGACGCCAAGAAGGCGCTGGACCAGATCGTCGCCGAGCGCGAGGCGTTCGAAGCCCGCACCCGCGCGCCCGCCGGAACCCAATGAGCCTGGCGGACTTGGACGCCGCCGCGCTGAAGCCGCCGACGCGCCCCTTGAGTGCGCGGCTCTTCGACCTGATCGTCTGGGGCGGCGTGATCGCCCTGCTGCTGGTCAGCTTCCAGCCGGTGGGCCTGCGCAAGGTCTCGCTGCTGGTGACGCATTCGGAGAACATGCGCGCTTTCCTGCACGACTTCCTGCGGCCCGATTTCGGGCAGTGGAAGACCTACGTCGCGATGATGTGGCTGACGATCCAGATCGCGCTCTGGGGGACGGCCCTGGCGATCGTGGTCGCCGTGCCGCTGGGCCTCTTGGCGGCGCGCAACGTCATGCCGCTGTGGGTCCAGCAGCCGGTCCGGCGGCTGCTGGATCTGCTGCGGTCGGTGCCGGACCTGGTGCTGGGCACGATCTTCATTGTCGCCGTGGGACCCGGCCCCTTCACTGGCGTTCTGGCGCTGGCGATCAACACCGGCGGGGTGCTGGCCAAGCTCTTCTCCGAGGCCGTGGAGCAGATCGAGCGCGGGCCGGTGGAGGGCGTGCGCGCCACCGGCGCGGCGCCGCTGCACGAGATCGTCTGGGGGGTGATGCCACAGGTGGCGCCGCTGTGGACGTCCTACACACTCTACCGGTTCGAATCCTCGGCGAGGTCGGCGACGGTGCTGGGCCTGATCGGCGCGGGCGGCATCGGCCAGACCCTGCTCGATTCCATCAACGGCTTTAACTACAGCCAGACCGGCGCGATCGTGGTGGTGGTGATCGTCGCGGTGACCGGCATCGACCTGCTCTCCCAAGTGATCCGCTCGCGGCTGGTGTAGCCCAATGGACGGTCGCCGGACTGCAACCTCATGACCCAGACCGGATACGCCCGAAGCATCCGCCGCTTCGCCGAAGTCGCCGCCGTGGCGGCGCTGCTGGGCGGGGGGATCCCGTGGCTCGCGGTCGTCGCGGCGAACCTGCTGGTGGCGTCAGGCGTCACGCCGCCGCAGGGGACCTGGCAGTGGGTCTACTGGCAGCATGGCATCCAATGCGCCCTGGCGCTGATCGCCATGGCTATCATCAGACGGTTCGTCGCCGCCGACTTCGGTCTGCGCTGGCCGCCCGGCAAGAGCTACATCGGGCCAGCGCTCCTCTGGGGGCTGGGCTTTGGCCTGGCGGTGGACGCCCTGGCCGCCATTCCGCTCATCCTCTCCCACGCCAAGCCGTCGCTGGGCTATCCGCTGACGCCCACGAACATCACGGGCTGGCTCACCTTCCAGGGCCTCTTCGTGGGCCCGACCGAGGAGATTCCGTTCCGGGGCCTCTTGATCGGCTACCTCGCCACCGCCGTCCCCGGACGGATGCGTATCCTCCGGGTCGACCTGCCCCAAGCCGGGGTGATCGCCGCGGTGATCTTCATGCTGGGTCACTGGGGCTATGGATCGGCGCCGTGGTGGGCGGCGCTCTTCCAGCAGGTCTACGCGCTGACGCTCGGCCTTTTCTACGCCTTCTGGTTCGACCGCTCCCGGAGCGTCGTCGCCCCGATCGTCGCCCACAACGCCGCCGACTTCATCGCCGTCGCCGCCTATATGGTCTGGGACCTGGCCTGAGGTAGGCCGGATGCTCGTGAGCCGGTGGCAAGGTCGCCCGACCGAAAGGAAGGTTCAGGTGTACCCGAGACAACCCAGGACGTGGGCCATACTGAAAAACCTCCTTCGCGAGGCCATGAGGCCATTGGCCGTCCTGATTGCCGTGGTCGCGACGATCCAGCTAGTCATGATCGGGAGCAATCAAGCGTCTCTTCGCTTCGTCGGCGGATGGGGCGCTCTCTTACTGACGGTTGCGTGGGACTACGCCGGTTGCGCGGCTCTATGGGTCGGCTACGGACTAATCGTTCGCCATCAACGCAAGCGATTGCGGGAGCGCCTAGGTTGGCCGCCGCCGGAGGGGCCGAAACCAGGCGGCTAGGTCCGCTTACAGTCGTGAACCGCCGCCTTCGCTGACATTCGCGAGCGGCCTAGCTTGGTGATAGCTAGGCTACCATGGTTGCCGTTCTTCTTCTGCTGCGCTCATGGCGACTAGCCATCGCCGGGATGCAAGCCCATGGCGCGAGCACATGGGGCGCACCCCTGTGGGGCATTGCTGTCGGCGTGGCCCTACTCGCCGGGTTAACTAGTAGGTCGGGATCGTTCTATCAGCCATTCGGTCCGCCCGTTGTACGGGCGCGACAACCGGCGTTGTTCTGGCTGCTCATCACTCTTCTTGGCGCCGTCGCCGCCGCGTTCGGATGCGGTGCGCTATGGATGGACCTCCACCTGCCTCTCTACATGCCGGCCAAATAGCAGAGACCGCTTTGGGTCGGACCCGGTGGCGTCGCGCCCGCAAGCAGGACTCGCTGGCCTGTGCGCACGACCTAGGCCGCTGGCGGGGCCATGGCGGTTTCTTCGGGCTTGCGGGGGCCGCGGCGCAGGCGGGCGAGGCGGCGCAGACGGCGCCAGAAGCGGCTCTTTTCCGGCTCGGGATAGGGCTGCAGGTTGCGGCGGAATTCCTCGGCGCAGGCGCGCCAGGAGAAACGCATGGCGAAGGCGCGGACGTTGTCGCGGTGGACCTTCAGCGCCGCCAGGCAGGCATCGGCGAGGCCGGTCTCCTGTCCAGGCGCCAGGGTCCCGGCGCCGGAGTTGGGGATGAGGTCGATGGGGCCGGGCGCGGAGAACGCGGCCACCGGTGTCCCCGACGCCATCGCCTCCAGGAGGACCAGGCCGAAGGTGTCGGTGAGCGAGGGAAAGACGAAGACGTCGGCGTTGGCGTAAGCGATCGCCAGGTCGTCGCCGAACTTGGGGCCCAGGAACTTCACCGCCGGGTACTTCGCCGCCAGCTCCTCGCGCTGGGGTCCGTCGCCGACCACCACCTTGGTTCCAGGCAGGTCCAGGCTGACGAAGGCCTCGATGTTCTTCTCCACCGCCACGCGCCCGACGTTCAGCCAGATCGGCCGCGCCAGGCCCGCGTAGGGGTCGGGATCGCCCCGCCAGCGCGGGTTGAAGATCTCGGTGTCGACCCCGCGCGACCAGTAGGAGAGGTTGCGAAAGCCGTGATGCTCCAGCTCGTCGCGCAGGGTGGGCGTCGCCACCATCAGCCGGCCGGAGGGCTTATGGAACCACTTCATGTAGGCGTAGCCGGCGGCCAGCGGCAGCGGCAGGCGGGCCGAGACGTATTCCGGAAACCGGGTGTGATAGCTGGTGGTGAAGGGCAGCTTCCACTCCAGGCAGATGCGCCGGGCGGCCAGGCCGATCGGCCCCTCGGTGGCGATATGGATCGCCTCGGGCTCGAAGGTCTTGAACCGCTCCTGCACCTTCTCATAGGCGCCGACGGCGAGCTTGATCTCCGGATAGGTCGGCAGCGGGAAGGTGGAGAATTGGTCGGGACTGATCACCTCGACCTGGTCGCCCATGTCGCGCAGCTCGGCGACCACCCGCGTCAGCGTGCGGACAACGCCGTTGACCTGGGGCTCCCAGGCGTCGGTGGCCAGCAAGATCCGCATCAGGCGTTCAGCAACTCCAGCGAACCCTCGCCAAGAGCGCGAGTCCGCTCGATCATGGACCAAGACCGAAGTTTGGCCCACTCCAGAATTTCCAGCCGTCCGTCAAGATGCTCGACGAGCGCTGTGCAGCTTTCCACCCAGTCGCCGTCGTTGATGTAGGTGACGCCGCCGATCTGGCGCATCTCCGCCTTGTGGATGTGGCCGCAGATCACGCCGTCCACGCCCCGGCGCCGCGCCTCGTCCGCCACCGCCTGTTCGAAGTTCTCGATGAACTGCAGGGCGTTCTTCACCTTGACCTTCAGAAACGCCGAGAAGCTCCAGTAGCCGAACCCGAACCGGCGGCGAAACGCGTTGAGGATGGTGTTGAGCCCCAGGACCGTCCTGTAGGCCCAGTCGCCAAGGAGGGCGAGCCAGCGGGCGTGCATCACCACCCCGTCGAACTCATCGCCGTGGGTGACCAGGAACCGGCGGCCGTCGGCGGTCTCGTGGATCCAGTCGCGGGCCACCACCACGCCGCCAAAGTGCACGCCGCAGAAATCGCGGACCACCTCGTCGTGATTGCCGGGCACATAGATCACCTCGACGCCCTTGCGGGCCAGGCGCAGGATCTTCTGCACCACGTCGTTGTGCGCCTGCGGCCACCACCAGCCGCGCCGCAGCTTCCACCCGTCCAGGATGTCGCCCACCAGGTAGAGCCGCTCGCAGGTCAGGTTGCGGATGAAATCCAGCAGCAGCTCCGCCTGGCACCCACGCGTGCCCAGGTGGACGTCCGAGATGAAGACGCTGCGATAGCGGACCTCAGGGTCCTCGCCGTCCATGCGCTCTTTTCGATCCCGCCCTCGATGCCCGGCCGATAGGCTGATTGGTTGACGATTTCATGACTCCAGGGCCGCTCACCCCAGGTCAGGCTTGGCGAGATGGCGAATCGGCCCCTTAAGGAGCGCGACGTCACACCGCGGCGGCGCCTTTTGAGTTCGTTGGAAAGTTCGTGAGTAAGGACACCCCCAAGTCGCGCCGCACACGCGCCCGCATTCTGGAGGCGGCGACGGGACTCTTCGCCGAAGTGGGCTACCACGACGCCACCAACGCCGAGATCGCCAAGGCGGCGCGGCTGACCCGCGGGGCGATGCTCTACCACTTCCCCACCCGCGAGGCGCTGGTGGCGGCGGCCGTGGAGCATATCCAGGCTGGGCGGCTGGCGCTGTTCGACGCCGCCGCCGCCGATCCTCCGCCCGGCGGAGACGCCACCGCCCACGCCATCGCCGCCTACTGGCGGCTGCTGGCCGAGGCGCCGTTCGTCGCCTTCGCCGAACTCGAGGCGGTGGCGCGGACCAACCCCATGGTGCGCGAGCACCTGGCGCCGGCGCAGGACGCCTTCGATCGCTCGCGGGTGGGCGAGTCGTTCTCGGCCATCGCCCAGGCCGGCCATGGCCCCCGGTTCCAGGCCAGCCGCGACCTGGCGCGCTTCCTCCTTGAGGGCCTGGCCCGCGCCAGTCTCGCCTTCGATGAGGAGGCGCGGATCGATCATCTGCTGGCGGTGGTCGAGCGGGCCGTGCGGATGCTCAATCGCAAGGGCGACGTGCAGGACCTGTGGCCGGAATAGCTCGTCGGGGCCGGGCTGTGCTGAAAGCGGCCTCAGGCGCCGGTCAGCGCCGGCTGAACGTCGCCGCCAGGATCGCCTCGATCCCGGCCGCGTCGGCCTCGTCGAAGGCGGCGAGGTCGGTGGAATCCACGTCGAAGACGCCGATCAGCCGCCCGCTCGGCCCGATCACCGGGACCACGATCTCGCTGCGGGAGCGGGCGTCGCAGGCGATGTGGCCTGGGAAGGCCTCGACGTCCGGCACGATCAGCGTCCGCCGTTCCGCCGCCGCCGTTCCGCAGACCCCGCGCCCGAAGGCGATGCGCAGGCAGCCCAGCGTCCCCTGGTAGGGCCCCACCACCAGCTCGTCCCCCTTGGCCGGATCGACGACGTAGAAGCCGGTCCAGAAGTAGTGGTCGAAGGCCTGCGCCAGCATCGCCGCCACCGTCGCCATGCGCGCGGTGAGGTTCGCTTCGCCCTCCAGCACCGCGGCGATCTCCTCGGCCAGCGCCGCATAGCGAGCGGCCTTGGCGGCGGCGGGATTGGCCTCATTCATCGATCGAACGCCTGGAGCGGCGCGGCGCCCTGCGCCGGATCG
>JBIOEF010000105.1:0-11008 GCA_044445785.1 Caulobacterales bacterium | reverse complement strand
TGAACGCGCCGCCAGTCGAGCCCTTCGAGCAGCGCCTGAAGCTGCGCCGACGTCAGCCGCATCACCCCGTCCTCGATCTTGGGCCAACGGAACTGGCCCTCCTCCAGCCGCTTGGCGAAGAAGCACAGTCCCGATCCGTCCCACCAGATCAGCTTGACCCGATCCGCGCGCTTGGCGCGGAACACGTAGACGGCGCCCGAGAAGGGATCGGTCCTCAGCTGCTCCTTCACCAGGGCGGCCAAGCCATCCATCCCCTTCCTGAAGTCCACCGGCTTGGACGCCACCAGCACCCGGACCTGGCCGGTGGGGCCGATCACGGCTCGGCCTTCAGCGCCCGGATCACCGCCGCCACGGTCTTGGCGTCCGCCCCGCGGGCGACGCGCATCACAACCCCGTCGATCTCCAGCTCAATGCCACCATCGCCGCCCCGACGAGGCTTCCGGCGCGACCGTTTCGGACGCGGCGGCGCTGGCGCCGCCGGCGGTGGCTCGATCAGCGCCGGCACGAAGGTCATCGCCGGCGCCGGCTCCTGGGTCCGCATCCCGCGTCGCCAGCCGAACAGTTGCTGAGGGTGGATGTCGTGGCGCCGGGCGACCTCCGACACCGTCGCGCCTGGCGCCAAGGTCTCTTCGACGATCCGCGCCTTGTCGTCCGCCGACCATCGCCGCCGACCACCCACGCCAGTCAGCACCTCCAAACGGCGCAACAGCACCGGCGTAGGGTCAAGCGTAGGGTCAAATCCAGACACGAAACGATCCGCGCAACGGGATCGCCACCATCACCGCGTGAACGCCTCAGGAGAAGGTGGGGTCAGGACACCGCTTACGATCTAACTAGCTGAAATACCGTTGTATTTTGACGATTCAAGACGAATGCGTAAGAAACTGTGTAAGTCAGAGCGGCGGACGTCCGACACTTCAATCGAAGTGGCGTCCAATGTATCCGACACGAACGCGCGGAGCGGTGTCCGCCACGGCAAAGTAGATTCTCACGCACTTGTCGGGCGACACGCCATCGCTGGGCTTGGCGTGATACTCGCAGTAGATTTCCTCGCTCCCAAACCGGAAGGTCCGCGCCCGCTGTGAGTCGCGGTTCTTCTTCGTCGTCTCCGATTCTCCGCTCGCATCGACGCCGGCCTCCTGAAGCCAAGTCGGAACCGACCGGCCCAACGATCCTGCCTCAAGGGCCGAAGACAGATCGGCCAAGGAGCTGAGGTAACGCAAGACCTTCTCGGGCGGCCCGGCACCGGGGTTCAGCTCCGCAATCTGCTCATCCAGGTTCTCGCCGAAGGCCACGCGCCCGGAATATGCCCGACGCGCCGCGGCAAGAGCGTCGGCGACCGTTGTCGGCGGCGCTTGCTCGACCTGCGCCTGATCGGCCGACGGAGCATGTTGCGAGCGGAGGGCGATCGTGAGCGCTTCGACATTGTTACGAAGTGTCTCGATCTCCTCGTCTTTGGCGTCCAGTTCCACCCGGAGGGCGCGTATTTCTTCGGCAGCATGGTCCGGAACGGGCGCGGCTGTTCTGTGCGCTTGGTCCCTTCTGGTCCGCTCCAGACCCCGCGCGAATACGCCAAAGGCCGGGTCGTCAGCGAGGAAAGTTGACGCGTCGAGCAAGCGGTCCCGGAGTTGTCGCCGCAGCCAATCCCGTATCTCTTGCTCGCTCTCACCTCGCCGCGTCAGCCAGTCATAGGTCCAGAGGGGATGGTTCCACGGGTTCTCACTATTCGCCCTGAATGGCCAAAACAGGCGCACCGCTCCGTTGTAAGTCGACCATTCACGGCCGAGGCGTCTAGTGATCTCCCATGACGCCTCTTCGCTCAGCCGGCAGGTATGCCCGAGGCCGCAGAGATCGGCCGCAGCTCGGGTGTGCATATCCCCGGCAATGGTGCGTCCGTCGAACTCCGAGACCACAATCAGCGGCAGCCGCCGCAAACGGGATTGGAGCAGGCTGAGGAACTGGTCGACGTCATCGCGCCCTATGTTGATGAAGCGGGAAATGAGATTTTCTACGTTCGGAGAGAATTGCCACCGCCCCTCAGTCCCGATGATCTCGCGGATAAATCGTGGCGCGTGGAGTTCGATTTGCGGCGGTGCCAATCCGCCTTCAGCGCCGATCGACAAGGTGCAGTTCAGGCGAACCTGCTCCGCGCTCGTTAGGACACGTGCAGTGGTCTGGAGCTGTCCTCCAGGGATTGGCTCTAGCACCTCGAACGTGGTGAGACGATTGCGGTCAAACTCGTCTTCGCTCTTATCGAAAAGAGCTTCGACGCCACTCCGCTTGACGACTGAGTAGCCGGTCTCGTCTTGCTCGAATTTGGTGCTGGCCCAAGCCTCTATCGTCGCCACAGCAGCTGCGGCGAGTTCGCCATCAGCTCGGGCGACAGCTTGGAATTTGCCGACCGCCTGCATTCATCGCGCCCCCTCTCCAGCCTAGGCCCCCGGCTACGCCAGGGGAAGGGAGATGGTAGACTGGAACTATGAAGGATCGCGAGGAACAAGACAGGTACGGTGGGAGCTGACGCCTGAAGCCGAAGCAGCTCGCGTCGTGCAGATCGCAGCGAGGTGCTCCCGATTGGTGCTCGAATTCCGACTACAGAAGGGAACAGCGGCAGAGCGTCTGACACAGCTTCTAGTACAAAGCAGGGTACGATGGACTAACTCTCCAAGCTGGACGCGCGCCTCGGTTGATTGGCGCTTGGGTAGCGCTCAGTATCCCCAGCCGATCGAACAGGTGGCAGAAGAAGGGGGCCAGGAATGGCACGACCACGGGACCGAGACATATTCGTCCGGGAACTCCGGGGGCTTGGCGGCCGAGGCGCCAACGGCCAGCTACAGGGTGCGCTGGGGTGGACGAAGGAAAAATACTGGGATGTCCACGCGCAGCTCTACGGCGATGGTACGCGTCGAATCTCGACGCGACGTTTCGGCCGCCCGTCTCCTTCAGGTAGCGCTCGGTTTCTTTCCCTTGGACTTCGCAGCCTTCGGCGCCGCCGCGCCCGTGTTCACCCGGCCGGTTTCGGCGGCGACCTGGGGAGCGGCTGCTATCGGCTCCCATCCCGGCAAACCCTGGAGAATGCGCTCGGCATTCTTCACCGGGTTGATGTGGCCGTAGTGGTCCTCGATCATTTGCACCGAGGTGCCCATCTGCTTGGCGAGGAAATACACATCGACGCCCTCAGTCAGGCGGAAGGTCGCATAGGTGTGGCGGAAGCAATAGGTCGAGCGGCGGCTTCCGGCTGAGCTAAGCAGCAACCCCGATTCCGTCAGGAGTTTTTCGATCAGCGAGCCATAGAGCGTGAGCGCCTGCTTGCCCTTGGTGGTCGTGAACACGAAGTCGTCCGGCCCAGTCGCATTGCCGATGGCGCGGATGCGTTCAAGGTAGTCGGCGACATTTCCGGCGGCGACGAGATCGCGGGATTTGTCCTTTCCCCGCACATGCAGGATGACGAACGTCCGGCCCTGGCCGTCGGTCCTCGGGGCGACATCGCGCCAGCGCAGATTGCGGGCTTCCGGCGGGCGCATCCCCGTGTTGCACATGATCAGCACGAAATTATAGGCGACGGTGCGAGACCAGACGCTTGAAGGACGCCCTGCCTTCTTGACCCATCCTCGGGCGAAGGTGTGGAGCTTGCGGTATTCCTCCGGCGTGAACTCCTCCCGCCGGACCTTGGCCAGGGGAAGCTTGCCCCTGAAGACCTGGCTATCGGCGATGTATTTCTTGTTGGCGGCATAGGCCATGATCGAACGGAAGATCGACATCTCGTAGCGGACCGTGGCGTCGCTGACGCGGCCTTGCGCGCGACCCTTGCCGTTTTTGCGCCGCCACAGGGGATAGGACTGCCAGCGGTCCTGGCCGATGAGATTGATCTGCACCGAGCCGACGTAGCGATTGAGCTGAGCCCGAATTATCGACTCCACGACCTCCCAGCGGTGGTGAGTGATTTCGCCGACCTCCACGCGTTCCTTCTGAAGGTCGGCGTAGCCCTTGGCGATCTGGCTGAAGGGGCGGTTGAAGACCGGCACGCCGTGCTTGATGCGGAACCGCAGATCGGCGTCGTGATCAAAGGCGCGGTCGCGCGCCGCGCTAACGTCCGACGTTTTGAGGGAAACCGTTTTGTAGCGGTCCGTGCGGGGAAGCCTCACCCGGCAGTACCAGTTGCGGTGCTTGACGTCCGCCCGGCGGAAGATGATCAGTCCGGGCTTGAGTTCTTGTGTATCGAGCAGGAAGGCCATCGGCACGCCCTTTCTGTGCAGGAATTGGGTAGATCGGCGGCGTAACCCCTTGATTTTCCATACCTGGGTATGGCTTGTGCAGAGAAATATGGGACATTTTCTTGTACAATGTCAATATGTTAATTAAACATGGTCTCCCCTTGCGGGAGAAGGTGGCGGGCGGATGCCCGCCGGATGAGGGGTCGCCTGGGCGACGGGGATTTGCTTACGAAGAGCCGACCGCGCGGGTTTCATCGACCCCTCATCCGTCGCCTTCGGCGACACCTTCTCCCGCAAGGGGAGAAGGAACGCGAGCACGGCTAGTTCAGCGCGCTCTTCAGCGCCTCGCCGATGCGGAAGCGGGCGGTCTTGGAGGCGGCGCGCTTGACCTGGGCGCCGGTGCGCGGATTGCGTGCGAGACCCGCCGCGCGGGCCACCGGCGTGAAGCTGCCAAAGCCCACCAGGCGGACCTCCTCGCCCTTCTTCAGGGAGGCGGTCACCGAGGCGACGAACGCCTCCAGACAGGTCTTCGTCTGGGCCCGAGTGAGGCCTGATCTTAAGACGATGTCCTCGATCAGTTCGGCTTTGGTCATGGTCGCCTCCCCGCGAGGGCGCCCGCCCGCGCCCTTTGTTCGCACCCGGAACTAAAAGCCAGACGCACAGCGCCGTCAAACGAAGGCGGCGCGGTTTGACCCGCGCCGCCCAAGTTAACGACAGTTACTTTGCTTTAGTGGGTCAGCATCGGATCGCCTTCGAGTTCGTCGGCGCTCGGGACGACGTCCGGGGCGTCTTCCTCGTTCCACTCGATCGGGGTCAGGGGGCCGGTGAGCGCGTGGGCCAGCACCTCATCGACGGTCGAAACCGGGATGATGATCAAGCCCGCCTTCACGTTCTCGGGCACCTCGGCCAGGTCCTTTTCGTTCTCCTGCGGGATCAGCACCGTCTTCACCCCCGAGCGCAGGGCGCCCAGCAGCTTCTCTTTCAGGCCGCCGATCGCCAGCACCCGGCCGCGCAGGGTGATCTCTCCGGTCATGGCGATGTCCTTGCGGATCGGAATACCGGTGAGCACCGAGGTGATGGCCACCGCCATGGCCACGCCCGCCGATGGCCCGTCCTTGGGCGTCCCGCCCTCCGGCACGTGCACGTGGACGTCGGTCTTCTCGAAGCTGGGCGGCGCGACGCCGAAGCGGGTGGCGCGCGAGCGGACGTAGGACGCGGCCGCGGCGATCGACTCCTTCATCACGTCCTTGAGGTTGCCGGTGATCGACATCCGGCCCTTGCCGGGCATCTTCACCGCCTCGATGGTCAGGATGTCGCCGCCGAACTCGGTGTAGGCCAGGCCCGTGACGATGCCGACCTGATCCTCCTCGTCCGTCTCTCCATAGCGGTACTTGCGCACGCCGGCGTATTTGGCGACCCGCTCCTCGTCGATGGTGATCGAGACCAGGTGCTCGACCGCCATGTCGCGCACCGCCTTGCGGGCGAAGTTGCCAAGCTCGCGCTCCAGCGAGCGCACGCCAGCTTCCCGCGTGTGGTAGCGGATGACGTCCAGGATCGCCTCGTCCGGCACGATCCACTCGCCTTCCTTCAGGCCGTGGTCCTTGGCCAGCTTGGGCAGCAGGTGGCGCTTGGCGATCTCCAGCTTCTCCTGCTCGGTGTAGCCGGGGATGCGGATGATCTCCATGCGGTCCATCAGGGGCTGGGGCATGTTGAGGGTGTTGGCGGTGGTGACGAACATCACCTGGCTGAGATCGTAGTCCACCTCCAGGTAGTGGTCGTTGAAGGTTGAGTTCTGCTCGGGATCCAGCACCTCCAGGAGCGCGCTCGACGGATCGCCCCGCCAGTCGGCGCCCATCTTGTCCACCTCGTCCAGCAGGAAGAAGGTGTTGGTGGTCTTGGCCTTCTTCATCGACTGGACGATCTTGCCGGGCATCGAGCCGATGTAGGTGCGCCGGTGGCCGCGGATCTCGGCCTCGTCGCGCACGCCGCCTAGGCTGAGGCGCACGAACTCGCGCCCGGTCGCCTTGGCGATCGAGCGGCCGAGCGAGGTCTTGCCGACCCCTGGCGGGCCGACCAGGCACAGGATCGGTCCTTTCAGCGAATTGGTCCTGGCCTGCACGGCCAGGTACTCCAGGATCCGCTCCTTGACCTTCTCCAGGCCGTAGTGGTCGCCTTCGAGGATCTGCTCGGCCTTGACCACGTCGATGGGCTTGGTCTTGGCCTTGCCCCAGGGGATCGAGAGCAGCCAGTCGAGGTAGTTGCGCACGACCGTGCTCTCGGCCGACATCGGGCTCATGTTGCGCAGCTTCTTCAGCTCGCCTTCCGCCTTGGTCCGCGCTTCCTTGGAGAGCTTGGTCTTCTTGATCCGCTTCTCGAGTTCGATCAGCTCGTCGCGGCTGTCGTCCTGTTCTCCCAGCTCGCGCTGGATCGCCTTCATCTGTTCGTTGAGGTAGTACTCGCGCTGGGTCTTCTCCATCTGGCGCTTCACGCGCGAGCGGATCTTCTTTTCCACCTGCAGCACGCTGATCTCGCCTTCCATGAGCGCGAAGACCTTCTCCAAACGTTTGACCACGTTGAAGATTTCCAGGAGCTGCTGGCGGTCGGTGATCTTCACCGCCAGGTGCGCGGCGATATTGTCGGCCAGCGTCCCCGGATCGGTGATCTGGGGGATCGCGGCCTGGGCTTCCGGCGGCACCTTCTTGTTCAGCTTCACGTAGTTTTCGAACTGTTCGATCACCGCGCGCGACAGAGCCTCGGCCTCATGCGCCTCGCCGCCTTCTTCCTCGATGGCGGCGCTCTCGGCTTCGTAGAATTCCTCCCGCGAGGTGAAGCGGACGATCGCCGAGCGAGCCTTGCCCTCGACCAGCACCTTCACCGTGCCGTCCGGCAGTTTCAGCAGCTGCAGCACATTGGCCAGCACGCCGACGTCGAAGATGTCCTTGGGCGCGGGATCGTCCTCGTCGCGGTCCTTCTGCGTGGCCAGCAGGATTTCCTTGTCGCCCCGCATGACCTCCTCGAGGGCGCGCACGGATTTCTCACGCCCCACGAACAGGGGCACCACCATGTGTGGGAAGACGACAATGTCCCGCAGAGGCAGCACTGGCAGGGTCTTGATCTCGGACATGATGCTCTACTCTCCTGGCCGGCGCGGTTGTTGAAAAGAGGATCGCGCCTGACCCTTAACGGACCACGGTCACTCGACGATGCGCCGAGTCGGGCGGCCCGTCCGCCGAACGCCGGCGGCCGATTGGACGAAGTATGTGGATGCTTTGGGTGCGCTGTTCAAGCAAGCACACCCTCCAGGCGGCAAGGGGTCGCGTTCGAGCGGCAGAGTTCGAAGCGCCGGGTCGCGATGCTGGCTCATCCCGCACGATAATTGCCGAAGTCAGGTAGGCGCGGGGCACAGCGTCGCCCAAGGCGCCTGTGGCCCAAATGCCTCGATCAGCGGTAGAGCGCCGCGTAGCGCTCCCTGAGCAGCGCCTTTTGCACCTTGCCCATGGCGTTGCGAGGCAGGTCGTCGACGAACACCACCCGCTTGGGCCGCTTGAACGTCGCCAGCCGCTCGGCGATTCCGCGGATCACCGCGCTCTCGGAGAGGTCCGAGGCGCCGCCGGTGGCCACCACCGCTGTCACCGCCTCGCCGAAGTCGGCGTGCGGCAGGCCGATCACCGCGCTTTCCACCACCCCTGGCAGGGCGTCGATCTCCGCCTCGACTTCCTTGGGGTAGACGTTGAGACCGCCGCTGATGATCAGATCCTTGTCGCGTCCGACGATGGAGACATAGCCCCGCGCGTCGATCATCCCCAGGTCGCCGGTGACGAAGAAGCCGTCGGAGCGGAAGGCGTCGGCGGTCTTCAGCGGCATCTTCCAGTAGCCGGCGAAGACGTTCGGCCCCTTGACCTCGATCACCCCGATCTGCCCCTGCGGCAGCACCGCGCCGGTCAGAGGGTCGGCGATCTGCAGGGTGACGTCCGGCAGCGGAAAGCCGACCGTGCCGGCGATGCGCCGGCCATCGTAGGGGTTGGAGGTGTTCATCCCCGTCTCGGTCATGCCGTAGCGCTCGAGGATGGCGTGGCCGGTCCGCTCGACGAATGCGCGGTGGGTCTCGGCCAGCAGCGGCGCCGAGCCGGAGATGAAAAGGCGCATCCTGGCGCTCGCCGCCTTGGTGAGGCCGGGGTGCTGCAGCAGGCGCGTGTAGAAGGTCGGCACGCCCATCATCGCCGTCGCGCCCGGCATGGCGGCCAGCACCGCGCCTGGATCGAACCTGGGCAGGAAGCGGATCGTCCCGCCGGCCATCAAGATGACGTTGGTGGCGATGAAGAGGCCGTGCACGTGATAGATCGGCAGGGCGTGGATCAGGACGTCCCGGTCGGTGAACCGCCAGAGATCGCGCAGGGTGGCGGCGTTGGCGACCAGGTTGCCGTGGGTGAGCATCGCCCCCTTGGACTGACCGGTCGTGCCGGAGGTGTAGCAGATGGCGGCCAGATCGCCCTCGGCCCTTTGCGCCGGCTCGAAGACGTCGTCCTGAAGGTCCGCCAGCACCATCAGCGAACCCTCTCCGGCGGCGTCCAGGGTCGCCACCCGGGCTTCGCCGGCGATCGCTTCGACGCCTTCGCGCACCGCCGGGTCGCAGACGATCAGCGCCGGCTCGGCGTCGCCGATGAAATAGGCCAGCTCGGCCAGGGTGTAGTCGGTGTTGAGCGGCAGATAGACCGCGCCGACCCTGACGCTCGCCAGGTAGAGGATCAGGTTGGCGACCGATTTGCGCACCTGCACGGCGATCCGGTCGCCTGGGCGGACCGCCAGCGATTTCAAGGTGTTGGCCAGGCGCGCCGTCTCGCGGTCGAGCTCGGCGTAGGTCAGCCGCCGATCGCCCGCTTCCAGCGCCACATGGTCCCGAGCGCCGGCGAGCAGGCGGTCGAAGAGATGATTGCCGCCCGCCTTGACCGTGCGCCGCAGCGGCCGCCCGCCGACGCCTGGGTCCAGCACGATCCAGCCCTCGCTCCTGGCGGCGGGCGGCAGCTTGCGCGGGTGGCGACCCTGGGCGAGGGCGGCGGCCGCATAGGCGCAGATCACTGCGTCGAGAGCGTCGGCGTTGCTGGCGCAGAGCTTGAAGTGTTCATCGGACGCGCGCAGGCCCAGATTGCGGACCAGGGTCTCCAGGATCGCCAGGCGCGCCGCCGTGGCCGCCTTGCCGGCGCCGTTGTAACCGATCGGGCTGAGGCCCCAGGTCAGCAGCTGGGCGGCGGGATAGGTCTCCGCCAGCGTCGCCCCCTCCCCGCCCGCGCGGAACGGCCAGATCGGTCCAGGATGGCCGGCGAGCAGGGTCATGCAGGCGACGGAGAAGGCGGCGCCGCCGCGCGGTCCGCACCAGAGGCCCGAGCGGACGTTCAGCCCCTGCTTGCGCCACTCCTCCTCGACCTGGCGATAGAGCTTGGCGCCGTGGACGCCAGCGCCGGGGCTGAGCGCGTCCACCAGCTTGCGGCCCTCGGCGAAGGGGCGCCTGCCCCGCGGCAGCGCCGCGACCGTGGCCCAAAGCTGCTCAGCGTCGGCGGCCTGGACCTTGGGGACGCTGAACGAAGCGTCGATCGCCGCCACCAGGTCCGATTGTCTCAGGAGCGCGCCGAGCCGCTCGAACGGCGCGCCCTCGCCTTCCAGCGCCTGCACCGGCTTCAGATCGTCGATGACCAGCCGGTCGCTTTCAACCCGGCCGAAGGCCAGCCAGACGTTGGAATTGGCGCGGCGCGGACGCCACTGTTCGACGGACCCGGAGAAATCGATCCCTAGGACGCGCCTCACCACCGTTTGATCAGGCTGACGCCGCCCCGCCCTTCTTCTCGGCGTAGATCAGCAGCGGCTGGGCGCGGCCTTCCACCACCTCGGCGTTGACCACCACCTCTTCGACCCCCTGCATGGTTGGCAGGTCGTACATGATGTCCAGGAGGATGCCCTCCAGGATCGAGCGCAGGCCCCGCGCGCCGGTCTTGCGCAGGATCGCCTTGCGGGCGACGCCCTTCAGCGCATCCTCGCTGAAGGTGAGGCCCACGTTCTCCATCTCGAAGAGCCGCTGGTACTGTTTGACGAAGGCGTTCTTCGGCTCGGTGAGGATCTTCACCAGGGCCTCTTCGTCCAGGTCGTCCAGGGTGGCGATCACCGGCAGGCGGCCGATGAATTCGGGGATCAGCCCGAAGCGCTGCAGGTCGTCGGGCTCCACCTGTCGCAGGATCTCGCCGGTGCGCCGCTCGTCCGGGTCGGCGACCTTGGCGGAAAAGCCGATCGAGGTCCCCTTGCCGCGGCCGGAGATGATCTTTTCCAGGCCGGCGAAGGCGCCGCCGCAGATGAACAGCATGTTGGTGGTGTCCACCTGCAGGAACTCCTGCTGCGGATGCTTGCGCCCGCCCTGGGGCGGCACGGAGGCGACGGTGCCCTCCATGATCTTCAGCAGAGCCTGCTGCACGCCCTCGCCGGAGACGTCCCGGGTGATCGAGGGGTTGTCGGACTTGCGGCTGATCTTGTCGACCTCGTCGATGTAGACGATGCCGCGCTGGGCCCGCTCGACGTTGTAGTCGGCGGCCTGCAGCAGCTTCAGGATTATATTTTCGACATCCTCGCCCACATAGCCGGCTTCGGTGAGCGTCGTGGCGTCGGCCATGGTGAACGGCACGTCCAGGATGCGGGCCAGGGTCTGAGCCAGCAGCGTCTTGCCCGAGCCGGTCGGCCCGACCAACAGGATGTTGGTCTTCGCGATCTCGATGTCGTTGTTCTTCTGCCCGTGCGCCAGCCGCTTTTAGTGG
>JBIOEF010000104.1:0-11403 GCA_044445785.1 Caulobacterales bacterium | reverse complement strand
GCATGTAGAGCGTCAGCAGGGTCGCGAAGCGGGCCGCCCAGAGCAGCAGCGTGGCCCCGGCCCGCCCCTCGCCGAACAGGACCTTGCGGAAGTCGGATCGCGCGGTCGAGGTCACCCGCGCCGCCTGGAACCGCTCCGATTCCGGCAAGGAGAGCGCCATCAGCGCCGCCATCGCCAGCGGCCAGCCGCCGCCGACGTGGAAGACGCCGCGCCAGTCCAGCACCGCGGCGACCAGGCCAGCCAGCGCCCCGCCGAACGGCATCCCTGACATGGCCAGGCTGACGATCCGCGACCGTCCCTGCTCCGGCGTCGCTTCCGCGCAGAGCGCGATGAGGTTGGGCATCGCCCCGCCGAGCCCCAGGCCCACGAAGAGGCGGATCCAGAGCAGGCTGGTGAAGTCCCATGCCATGGCGGTGGCCAGGGAGAAGACGCCGAACACCGAAAGCGACGAGACCAGGGTCCATTTGCGGCCGACCCTGTCCGCCAGGCGGCCGATCAGGACCGCGCCGATCAGGAGGCCGACGATGCTGGCGCTGAAGGCCGGCCCCAGCTGATCGCGAGTGAGCCCCAGCGCCGGCGCCAGCCCAGGCGCGGCGACGCCCATCGACTGGACATCGAAGCCCTCGGCGAGCGCGCCCATGAAGCAGAGCGTAAGGGTCCAGGCGGCGCGGTTGACCGCGGGCGCTGCGACGTCGGTCTCGATCAATGGCCATCCCCTCAGCTCGCCATAAGAGCGGAGGCGGCCGCTGGCCGCAAGCCGGTCAGACCGGCCGGGCGGACGCCCAGGCAAGATCCGGCGCTCGCTCGCGGCGCCCGGCCATCAGGCGGAGGCTGAAGACGCCGAACCGCCAGGTGAGCCACAGCGCCAGCGATCCGGCGAGGAGGCCCACCGGGATGATCCACCAGCCGAGGAGCTCCTGGGCGCGCGGCGCATGGTCCATCACGCCCAGGGAGAAGCTGTAGTCGTCCTTCTTGTCGGCGAGGCGCCAGAGCCCCGCCCGGTCGCCGACGAACGGCTTGATCAGCGCCGTGATCACCAACGCCGCGCCGGTCCCATAGCCGACCAGCGAGACCAGGAAGGCGAAGAAGCCGTAGAGGCTGAGGCTGGCCAGCCGTGCGATCGCCCTGGGCGCAGCCATCAGCGAAGGCTTGGACGTCATCTGGGCGACGGCGCGCTCAGCCAGGTTCACCCGGGCGATATCGCGCGGACGGCCCAGGGCCTCGATCGCCGCCTCCACCTTCGCCGGCGTCGTATCGCCACCCACCTTGTCCAGGACGTGGCTCTTCAGCTCGGCGAGGATCTCCTGGACCTCCTCGGCGCTCAGGCCGCGCAACAGGCGGCGGACCTGGTCCAGATAGACATCGAGGTGCGCAAGGCCGGCCTCTCTGGTCATGATGCTGCTCCATTCAACGGCGCCAGCAGCCGGTCGAGGCCGCCGACGAAGCTCTTCCAGCTCGCGTCCATTTCGCGCAGGCGGCGGCGGCCAAGCTCGGTCAGGCTGTAGTATTTGCGCGGATGGCCGACGTCGGTCTGCACCCATTCGGCCTCCACCAGCCGCTCGATCTTCAACCGGTTCAGCAGCGGGTAGATGGTGCCCTCCTGCACGCAGAGGCCGGCCTCCGATTCCAGCCGCCGCAGCATCTCAAGACCGTAGAGCCGCCCCGACCACAGGCTCGCCAGCACCGCCATGCCGAGGCCGCCCTTGCGCAGCTGGCTCTCCCATTTGCCGAGCTCGTCGCTGCCAGATTCCATCGTCATGCAAGATACATAGCATAACAAGGTATAGTGGCGCAAGGAGGCCTGGGAACGCTCACGAAAGCTTTTGATTGCCGCCCGCCCCGCGGCGCAGATAGCGTCCCCCCATGCGACGCCGAGTCTTCCTCGCCCTGGCCGTGGCGGCCTGCGCCCAACCCTCGATGGCCGAGGCGCCGCCCGGCTCGGCGCCGGCGAGCGATAGCGGGCCGCACCCGTCGGACCTGCTTGGCGCGTCGGGGGACCCGGCGTTCCTCGCCTGGCTCAACGACTTCTACGCCCGCTCGCTCGCCGCCGGCTGGCCAAGGGCGGTGCTCGACCGCGAGCTTTCCGGCCTCTCGCCCGATCCCAGGGTGACCATCCACGACGCCTCGCAGCCGGAATTCGCCATGCCGGTCAGCGACTATGTGAGCCGCCAGGTGACCGCCGGCGCCATTTCGCTCGGTCGCCAGAAACGGGACGGAGTCGCGCTCCTCCCCAAGATTAAGGAGACCTACGGCGTTCCCACAGAGGTGCTGACGGCGGTCTGGGGGATGGAGTCGGGGTTCGGCGCGGGGCAGGGCGACTTCGACATCGTCCGCTCCCTGGCGACGCTCGCCGCCGAGGTGCCGCACCGGAGCAAGTGGGCCGAGGATGAGCTGAACGCCTGCCTGAAGATCATCACCACCGGCGTCGCCACCCGCGCGCAGTTGAAGGGCTCGTGGGCCGGGGCCATGGGCCAGACCCAGCTGCTGCCCTCGACGTTTCTCACCACCGCGGTGCACGCCGACGGCGAGGGCAAGCCCGACATCTGGAACTCCAGCGCCGACGCCCTGGCCTCGGCGGCCAATCTGCTCGGCAAGGGCGGCTGGCGCCGCGGCGAAGGCTGGGCGCGCGAGGTGACCCTGCCGGCCAAGTTCGACTACGGCCTCTCCGAAGGGCCCAAGCAGGTCCCGTCCTGGTGGGCCGACAAGGGCGCGAGGCGCGCCGACGGCGCGGCCTGGTCGGCGGCGGACGCGGCGGCGGAGGCGCAGCTGATCCTGCCGTCCGGCGCCGGCGGGCCGGCGTTCCTGCTCTTTCCCAACCACTTCGCCATCCGCACCTACAACAACTCGCTCGCTTACGCCCTGGCGGTGGGCCTGCTGGCCGACCGGATCGCCGGCGGCGCCACGCTGGTCACGCCCTGGCCGCACGAGACGCCGCTCTCGCTCACCGACCGCCTGGCCGCCCAGACCGCACTCGCCAAGCTTGGCTTCAATCCGGGCACGGTGGACGGGGTGATCGGCCTTGGCAGCCGCCAGGCCCTGCGCGCCTGGCAGAAAGCCCGCGGCCTCCCAGCCGACGGCTATCTCTCGCCAGCGATGATCCAGCGGTTGCGCGCGGAGATGGCGGCGCAAGGAGCGGCGCCGGCGGCGGCGAAGCCTTAGAGCCAGCAACCCCTCACCGCACCTCTCCCCACGGGCGTGGGGAGAGGGATACTTGAAAGGACGGTGACGCGGAGGATCGAGAAGCCGCCACTCACCTACCAGTATCCCTCTCCCCGCCCGAAGGGTGGGGAGAGGTGCGGTGAGGGGTGGAGCGGATCGTTCGCCGAAGCGCGATGCAGTTCTAAGCCCCCATCCGGTCCAGCATCCGCTCCAGCGTCGCCAGTTCGTCGGCTTCTCGCGCCGGCTTGTCCCAGCGGATGCGGCTGATGCGGGGAAAGCGCATGGCGACGCCCGAGCGGTGGCGGGTGGAGCGTTGGAGGCCCTCGAAGGCCACCTCCAGCACCAGGCCGAAGTCCCAGCTCGCGCGCACGGAGCGCACCGGGCCGAAGCGCTCGATGGTGTGGTCGCGGACGAACTTGTCCAGCAACTTCAGCTCCTCGTCGGTGAAGCCGAAGTAGGCCTTGCCCACCGGCGTCAGGCTTCGCTCGCCCGCTTCGTCCTCGCGCCAGACGCCGAAGGTGTAGTCGGAATAGAAGCTGGAGCGCTTGCCGTGTCCCCGTTGGGCATACATCAAGACCGCGTCGATCAGGAACGGATCGCGCTTCCACTTGAACCACGGCCCCTTCGGCCGGCCGGCCTCGTAGGGCGAGTCCCAGCGCTTCAGCATCACGCCCTCGGCCTGGGCCGGATCGCCGTCGGGCGGCTGGGCGCGCAAGGCGGCCAGCGCTTCCCAGGAGTCGAAAGGCTGCATCGGCGAGAGGTCGATCCGGGGCGATCTGGCGGCGGCGATGAACGCCTCGAGCCGCGCGCGCCGTTCGCGGAAGCTCAGCGCCCGCAGGTCGTCTTCGCCCTGGAGCAGCAGGTCATAGGCGCGGATGCCGGCGGGGTAGGCGGCCATCAGCTTGGCGTCGGCGCTCTTGCGGTTGAGCCGCTGCTGCAGGTCGCCGAAGGATGCGACGCGGCCGCCCCGCAGCACCAGCAGCTCGCCGTCGATGACGCCCTCGAAGCTGAGCGCGCCGACCACGTCCGGAAAAGCGGCGGAGACGTCCTCGCCGGTGCGGCTCCAGAGCCGCGTCTGGCCGCGCTCGCTCACCGCCTGCACGCGGATGCCGTCCCACTTCCACTCGGCGGCGTAGTCGGCGGGATCGAGCCTGGCGAAGTCGACGGCCTCGTCGATCGCCTGGGCCAGCATCACCGGCCTGAAGCGCCCGGGCGCGTCGGACGAGGGCCGCTCGCTGCGTCCCTCCAGCCAGGCGAAGAGGTCCTCGTAGGGCGGGCGCAAGACGTGCCAGACCTCCTCGATCACGCCGACCTCGACGCCGGCGATGTCCGCCGCCGCCTGCTTGGCCAGCCGCGCCGAGAGGCCGACGCGCATGGCGCCGGTGAGCAGCTTCAGGAGCGCCCAGCGCCCGTCGGCGTCCAGGGCGTCGAGCCAGCCTTCGATCAGTCCCTGGACCTCGCCGCGGGAGGCGGTGCGCAGGGCCTCCACCACTTCGCTGAGCTCCGGTTCGCGATTGGCGCCGGGCTTGGCCGGCCAGACCAGGGCGACGGTCTCGGCCAGGTCGCCCACGAACTCGTAGGACCAGCCGAACAGCACCGGATCCATCCGCGCTTCCACCGCCTTGCGGATGGCCGCCGGCTTGGCCGCGTCGAAGCTGAGCGCACCGGTCAGCGCCGCCAGCGCCCAGCCGCGATCCGGATCGGGCGTGCTTTTCAGGAAGTCGCGCACCAGCACCAGCTTGGCGTTGCGGCCCTGGGTCAGCGAAAGGCGGTCGAGCAGGCGGGCGAAGGCGCGCATCGGGCGCCAACATATGACCCCGCGCTACGGACCGCGAGGGGACCGCCCGCTCAGTCGAACCGGTCGCCCAGGTAGACGCGGCGGACTTCGGGGTTGTTCAGCACCTCCTGCGGGGCGCCTTCGAACAGCACCTCGCCGGCGTGGATGATCGAGGCGCGGTCGATGATGTCCAGCGTCTCGCGCACATTGTGGTCGGTGATCAGGATGCCGATGCCGCGGTTTTTCAGGTAGCCGATCACTTCCTTGATGTCGGCGATGGCCAGGGGATCGATGCCGGCGAAGGGCTCGTCCAGCAGCATGAACGCCGGATCGCTGGCCAGCGCCCTGGCGATCTCCACCCGCCGCCGCTCGCCGCCGGAGAGCGACACCGCCGGGGCGCTGCGCAGATGGGCGATGTGCAGCTCCTCCAGGAGTTCGGTCACCGTCTCGCGGGCCTTGCGGCGGTTGCGCTGGCCCAGTTCGACGATGGAGAGCACGTTCTCCTCGACGCTCATGCCGCGGAAGATCGAGGTTTCCTGCGGCAGGTAGCCCAGGCCCGCGCGCGCCCGCTGGTACATCGGCAACGCGGTGATGTCCTCGCCGTCCAGGTAGATCGCGCCGTAGTCGGCGGCGATCAGGCCCGTGATTAGATAGAAGCAGGTGGTCTTGCCGGCGCCATTGGGGCCCAGCAGGCCGGCCACCTGGCCGCGGCGCAGGGTCAGGCTGACGTCCTTGACCACCGGGCGCCCGCCGAACGACTTGCCGACCCGTTCGACCACCAGGCCCGCATAGTCCATCGGCTGGGCGCTCTGCGCCGCCGGCGATTCCGTCGCCCGCGCCGCCTTCGGCTGTGGCTTTGCGCCGGCGCCGAGCAGAGGACCGACGTTCTTGATCAGGGCGCCGCCGATGGGGCTGGAGTCGTTCACCTCAGGTCCGTTCGCCTAATGAGCCGCCGGCGCGAGCGGCGGCTCGCCAGGCTGGTTCGGATAGAAGACGCCGCGCACGCGTCCTGGCGTTCCACGGCCCTTGGCGGCGCTCACCATCTGCGCCTCGTGGGTGGTGGAGTTGATGGTCAGCCGGTCGCCCCTGGCGACGTTCTGGCCCTGGACCACGATTACGTTGCCGGTGAGCACGATCAGGTCCGTGCCGGCGGAATAGACCGCGTGGTCGCCGCGCGCGGTCTGGGTCGGGGTGACGTAGAAGACATTGCCGTCCGCCTCCAGCCGGTCGGTGGCGCCGCACTTGGCCTGGCCGTTGGGGCCCACGCCTTCGGGCTTGAGGTAGGCGCGGATCACATTGGCCCGCAGCCGCGACTGGCCCTGCAGCGCCTCGGCCGCGCCGCTCCAGGTAGTCTCGCACTTGGAGGGGAGGGCGTCGGCCTGATCGGCGGTGATGTCGATCGGCCCGTTGGACGACTGGGAAATCTGCGCCGCCGCCATCGAGGCAAGTCCGCCCAAACCGATGGCCGCGACCATCACCGTGGCGCGCTGGCATCGCTTCATGAGACTCAACTCCGGGCTACGCCTTGCACTCAAGGTCAATACCTACCGCCCTTTCAGCTGTGCGTGAACGCCGCCGCGCAGAATCACGTGTTCGCCCTTCTGGGTGGCGGTGTAGCCATGCGCCTGGATCGCGCCCATGGCGCCGCTGCCGGCCACGGGACCGGTTCCGGAAACCGTGCCGGCGCGGGTGTCGACCACGGCCTGGTCGGTGGCGACCGTCGAGGCTCGGGAATCGTCGACGCGCACGTGGCCGGTGAGCAGCAGGATGCGGGTGTCCTCGCGATAGAGGCCGTTGTCGGCGGTCATCGTCGAGGGATGGGCGCCGTCGACGTCGAGCACCACCACCGGGGCTGCGAGCAGCACCCGCTGCAGGTCCTTGTCGTCGCGCACCGCCTGATGGGCGGACAGGTTGAAGGCGCGGCCCTGGTCGTCGCGGCCGAGGAAGTGCGGATTGACCATCAGGATCTTGGTCGGGATCTCCTTGGGCCGCGCGGCCTCGGTGCGCTCGGCCTGGACGCCGACGAACATCCCCAGCATGGCCAGGATGGCGGCGATCGCCACCGGCAGCAGCCAGCGCAGGATGTGGATCGCGCGGCTGTGGGCGCGCACGTCCCGCCGGATGATCGCGCTGGCGTTTGACGGACGGGCGGCGGCGGGCGTGACGGTCAAGGAGCGCCTCAGCTGTGGGCGAAGATATCGACGTCTTCCCAACCGGCGACGTCGAGCGCCGCCCTGTGAGGTAGGAACTCGAAACAGGCTTTGGCAAGGCCCGCGCGGCCCTCGCGCGCCAGCATCTCGTCCAGCCGCGCCCGAAGCGCATGCAGATGGGTGACGTCGGAGGCGGCGTAGGCGACCTGCTCGGGTGAGAGGCGCGCCGCGCCCCAGTCTGAACTCTGCTGGGTCTTGGAAAGATCGACGTTCAGCACCTCCTTGGCCAGGTCCTTCAGGCCGTGGCGGTCGGTGTAGGTGCGGGCGATCTTCGAGGCGATCTTGGTGCAGTAGACGGGCGCGGTCAGCACCTGCAGGTGCAGCAGGAACATGGCGATGTCGAAGCGGCCGAAATGGAAGATCTTGGTCACCGCCGGATCGATGAGCAGGCGTTTGAGGTTCGGCGCGTCGTAGGCCGGTCGGCGCAGCTGCACCACGTGCGCCTCGCCATCGCCGGCCGAGAGCTGCACGACGCACAGGGGATCGCGGCCGAGCCGCAGCCCCATGGTCTCCGAATCCACCGCCACCGACGCCGCGCCGGCCAGCACGCCCGCGGGCAGATCGCCGTCATGAAGATGATTGGCCAACTCTCGCGTTCTCTCCCACTGGGTGCTTCGTAGCAGACGCCGGCGACCCCGTCCGCTCGCGCTTGCACGCACTACACTTCGATTCCCCCTTGGAGATTGCGCAAGTGGAACATTGTCACGGCGAAGGGCGCGCGCCGGCGCGCCTTCTGCAACGATGGTGCCCAGGAGAGGACTCGAACCTCCACGGCTGTTACACCACTGGCACCTGAAGCCAGCGCGTCTACCAATTCCGCCACCTGGGCCCGCGCGCGACCGCCGGCCGGCGCGAGGCGGGGACGCATAGGGCGCCCACCTCATGGCGTCAATGGAACCGGGGTCGCGCCAGGCGCGCGAGCGTTGCGCGCGCAGGCGGGCTCGGCTATCGGGGGGCCCTCGCACACTTGCACGGCTGGAGCGGCATGCGCGGCCTCGTCACGGTCTTCGGCGGTTCGGGTTTCATCGGCGGCCAGATCGTCCGCGCGCTGGCCAAGGGCGGCTGGCGGATCCGCGTCGCCGTGCGCCGGCCCTGGCGCGCCTATCGCCTGCGCCTGCTGGGCGATGTCGGCCAGATCCAGATCGTCCAGTCCAATCTCCGCGCGCCGGCGACTGTGGACCGGGCGATGGAGGGCGCGGAGGCCTGCGTCAACGCCGTCGGGGTGCTGAGCGAAACCGGGCGCCAGAAGTTCCAGAGCCTGCACGTGATGGGCGCCAGGACCATCGCCGAGGCGGCCAGGCGGCATGGCGTCACCAACTTCGTCCAGCTTTCCGCCATCGGCGCTGACGCCCATTCCCCCTCGAAGTACGCCCGCACCAAGGCCGCCGGCGAGGCGGCGGCGCGCGAGGTCGTCCCAAGCGCGGTGATCCTGCGCCCCTCGATCGCCTTCGGGCCGGAGGACCACTTCTTCAACCGCTTCGCCACCCTGGCGACGTTCAGCCCGGCGCAGCCGCTGATCGGCGGCGGCCACACGCGCTTCCAGCCGGTGTTCGTGGGCGACATTGCCAAGGCGGTCGCCGCGGCGCTGGCCGATCCGGCGGCGGCCGGACGGACCTATGAACTGGGCGGGCCAGGCGTCTTCAGCTTCCGCCAGCTGATGGAGCTGACGCTGAAGGAGACCGGCCTGGCGCGCGTCCTGGTTCCGGTGCCCTGGCCCCTGGCCGAGCTGATTGGCATGGCAGGCGACGTGATGGCGGCGGTCGCGCCCTTCGCCCCGCCGCTGACCTCCGACCAGGTGGCGATGCTGCGCACCGACAATGTGGTGGGGGCGGGCGCGCTCGGTCTGGCGGACCTTGGCGTCAGCGCCACGCCGCTGGAGCCGATCATCCCCACCTACCTCTACCGCTACCGCAAGGGCGGCCAGTACGCCGACCTCGCCCCGCGCGCGCCCGCGCCCGTCCGAGCCTAGACGCCGGCTTGATCCCGTCGGAGGTTTCGTTGCGTATGACGGTCTGAACCATGACCGTCGGGGGACAGATGCCGCACGATGCGATCGCCTGGCCGCGCAAGACGCGCGAGCTGATGAACCACCACATGAACTCGGCGATCTGGAACGACTTCACGTTCCGCGACGACGACGTGATCGTCGCCACCTACGCCAAGTCCGGCACCACCTGGACCCAGCAGATCGTCGGCCAGTTGCTCTACCGGGGCGATCCGTCGCTCCCGGTGCATGAACTGTCGCCCTGGCTCGACCTGCGCTTTCCGCCGGCCGAGGTGAAGCTGGGCGAGATGGCGGCGCAGACGCACCGGCGTTTCGTCAAGACCCACCTGCCGCTGGACGCCCTCGTCTTCTCGCCCAAGGCCAAGTACCTCTACGTCGGGCGCGATGGGCGGGACGTGGTCTTTTCCATGTACAACCACCACTCCAAGGGCAACGCCCTCTGGTACGAGGCGCTCAACGATACGCCGAACCGCGTGGGGCCGCCGATCTACCCGCCCGATCCGGACGTGAACCGCTATTTCCGCTGCTGGCTCGACAACGACGGCTACCCGTTCTGGTCGCTGTGGGAGAACGTCTCGACCTGGTGGGCGGCGCGGGACCTGCCGAACGTGCGGCTGGTGCATTTCAACGCGCTGAAGGCGGACCTGGCCGGCGAGATGCGCCAGATCGCCGACTTCCTCGAGGTCGACATCCCGGCCAGCCAGTGGCCGGGCCTCGTCGAGCATTGCACGTTCGACTACATGAAGGCCCATGCCGAGCAGGTCGCGCCGCTGGACGGAGCGATCTTCGATGGCGGCGGCCAAAGCTTCATCAACAAGGGCGTCAACGGTCGCTGGCAGGGCGTGCTGACGGCCGAGGAAATCGCCGACTACGAGGCCAGGGCGCTGGCCGAACTGGGTCCGGAGTGCGCCCGCTGGCTGGCCACCGGCGCGCTCTAGCCCGGCAGCTCGTAGCCGACCGCCGACTCCGCCGCGATGGTCGCCTGCACGGCCGGCCGCGCCATCATCCGCGCGTGGTGGGCGTCGAGGTTGGGGAAGGTCCCGGGCGCTGGCTTCAGCGATGCGGCGAGGCGCCAATAGAGCCGGAAGAGGTGGATGTCGGCGATCGAGTAGCGGTCCAGCACCCAGGGTCCCGCGCCCAGCCGCGCATCGGCGAGGCCATAGACGCGGGTGGCGTGCTCCAGCCCCGCCCGGCGCGCGGGATGCAGGGTCGAGGCGATGAAACTCATCCAGGAGACGGCCTGCGCCTCACCCTCGATATCGCCAGTCGGCAGAAGGCCGGCCTCGGGAAACCGCCTCGCCAGATAGAACAAGATCCCCGCCACCTCGGTGAGCGGGCGCCCGTCGATCAGCAGCGTCGGCACGGTCCCCTGCGGATTGATCGCCAGGTACTCGGGCCGTTGCAGATCCTTGGCTTTGAAGGACAGCGGCCGCGCCTCGAAGGGGGCGCCGATCTCGTGGAGGGCGATGTGCGGCGCCATCGAGCTGGAGCCGGGCGCGAAGTAGAGCGTCAGTCCAGGCGGCATCTCTATGACTCCGGTTCCGGCCCGACATAGCGCGCGCGAGGCCGAATGAGCTGGCCGCTGGCGACCTGCTCCATGGCGTGGGCGATCCAGCCGGCGGTGCGGGCGACGGCGAAGAGGGCGAAGGGCGCGTCCGCCGGCAGGCCCAGCGCCTGCTTCATCGCCACCAGGGCGAAGTCGACGTTGGCCGCCGCGCCCGTGCCCGCCTCGACGGTCGCCTGCAGGGTCACCAGCGCCGCCGGCGGCGTGAACGAAGCGATCAGCGCGCGCGCCCGGGGATCGCCTTCCGGGTAGAGGGCGTGGCCGAACCCCGGCGCCGGCGCGCCCTGGGCCAGCCGTTGGGCCAGGGCCTCGCCGGGCCCGACCCGCGCCGCCTCCGCCGCGAACGCCTCCACCCGCGCGGCCATGCCGCCGTGCAGCGGTCCCGACAGCGCGGCCAGGCCCGCGAGCGCGGCGGCGGCCAGTGAGGCGCCGGTGGAGGCGGCGACGCGGGCGGCGAAAGTCGAGGCGTTGAGCTCGTGGTCGGCCAAGAGCACCAGCGCCCGGCGGATCACGTCGGCGCCTTTCGGGTCACAGCTCCAGGCCCGCGCCAGCCGCTCGTGGATGGCGGTGGGCGAGCGCACCGCCTGGCGCACGTCCGCGATCCCGTGGCGCCCCTCGTAGCGGTCGTAGTCGGTGGGCTTGCCGTCGCTCACGAGGAGGAGCAAGCGGTGTCGCGCCCGGTGCCGGG
>JBIOEF010000103.1:0-11452 GCA_044445785.1 Caulobacterales bacterium | reverse complement strand
GCCGGCGGCGGCGCCGGCGTGGTCACCGCGCTGGCGGCCGCGGTCGCGCTGTCGGACGAGGCCGAAGGCGCGCCGGCGTCGGCGGCCGTCGAAGCCTGGGCGGGCGCGTCAGGCGCAGGCGTCACGCGATGAGTGGGCGCGGCGCGCGGGAGGCTCTCCGCGTACCTGGTCGGCGCGGCGATGGGCGCGCTCTCGACGGACGGCGGGGCGGGGAGGGCCGCTGGAGGCGGGCTGGCCGGCGTCGAATCTTCACTGGCCACCGTGGGGCTCATCAGCGGCGCCGGCTTCATCTGGTCGTAGGCCCAGACGCCGGCGCCGATGGCGGCCACCAGCCCCAGCGGGACCAGCATCAGCCACGACCGGTCGCCGCCGCCTTGTCGGCGCGCCGTGCGGCTCAGCACCGGATTGTGAAACATCGGCTCGCCGGCGCGTGCGTCCGCCGGCTCGAGGGCCGGCGCCGACGCCATCGCCGCGGGTTCGTATTCATGGGTGGTCATGGAACTTTCCATCCGTTCTGGCTCAGCAAAAGAACGGGCGATGGAAGTGCTGGTTCCAAAAGGGCCAAGCTTACCCGGCGAGACAGTGATGAACGGGGCTGAAGTCTGAGGCATGATCTAAGCGCTTTCTGGACGTAACTCTGCCGCGGCCAACGAGCGGCGGCGTAGGGGCTGGCGAAATCTTGAGGATTCTTCGGCGTCGGCGGCGAACACCCAGGCGACCGCCCGCGAAGCCCACCGTCGCGGTCGTGGAAATCTTGGGGCGATCGGAAGCTCGCCACGCGCATCGCAGCCATAACCCAGAGACGGCGAGTCCGGTTCCGCGCCGGCGCCCTCGCTGCTATAGCCGCGCGACAGCGGGCGCCGGACGGGTGGCCGAGTGGTTTAAGGCAGCGGTCTTGAAAACCGCCGTGGGTTCACGCCCACCGTGGGTTCGAATCCCACCCCGTCCGCCAGCCGCCTCACTGGTCTTGCCGCACTGGCGACGCCCTCCGATGGATTGGCGCGGGGTCGCTACAGCTGCGGGGCCCACAGCTCTTGCCGTGGCGGCCGACCATGGGCTGGCGCGAACAGGTCTTCGGCCACGCTTCATTGGCGATTGATCAGGCTCAATGACGGGCGGCGGCCCGGTGTGCAGCTTGACGTTCAATGGACCCGAAACCCAGCCTCCGCGGCGCGCCGAGATGACGGACCTCCGCATGGACAAGGAGACGTCGTTCCCATGACGAGCCCGAAGAAAGACTACGATGCGATCGTCATCGGCGGCGGCATAAATGGCCTCGCCACGGGCGCCTATCTCCAGAAAGCGGGGCTCTCGACAGCGATCTTCGAACGACGCGACGAGTCGGGGACCTTCTGCTCCACCGAGGAAGTCCTCTATCCCGGCGTCAAGCTGAACATGCACGCCTCGCTCCTGCTGACCCATTTCGGGCCCGCGTACGTCGACCTGGAGCTGGAGCGGTTCGGCCTGGAGCTGCTGCGGCCGCCGGGCGCCAAGTACGCCTATTTCTACCCGTTCCTCGATGGCAACGCTGTCCTCTTTTCCGGGCGTGACGTGCGCGAGACGTACGAGGCCTGGAAGCGGGTGTCGGAGAAGGACGCCGAGACCCTGCGGAAGATCGTCAACTTCTTCGGGGGCGGCATCGCCTCCATGTCGCCAGACGGATTTGGCGGACGCACCGACGAAAGCTTCCTTCAGTTCCTGGCCATGAGCGAGTCCGTTCCGATCTTCCCGAAAGACTGGATCTGGATGACCGGCGTGGAATTCGCCGACTGCATCTTCGAGAACGAGCAGATCAAGCTGGCGGCGCTCAGCTACGCCGCCACCGGCGGGCTCGACGGGATCGGCAGCCGGATCGCCGGGCCGCTCGCCGTCCTGAACTTCCTGACCGTGTTCACCGCCGACGGCGGTTACACCGCCCGCGGCGGCAGCCACGATCTGGTGCATTCGCTGGTCCGCTGCTTCGTGCACTACGGCGGCAAGATCTTCTACAATTGCCCGGTCGAGAAGGTCACCATCGAAGGCAATCAGGCCAAGGGCGTCGTTCTTTCCAAGACGGCCACCTACCCGGAGGGTGAGTTCAGGGCCAGCAGGGCGGTGATCAGCGACCTGAGCGCCAAGCCCACCTTCTTCGGGCTGATCGGCGAGGAGCATCTGCCGGTCTCGGCGCGCGTCGCCCTGAAGAAGTTCGACTACCGGGGCTCGAGCCTCTTCACCAACTATTACGTGATGAGCGAGCGCCCGAATTTCGCCGCCTCGGCGAAGTTCCCCGAGGTCAACAACACCTTCGTCTACAATTTCGGCGCCGAGACCATGGCCGACGCCGGGCGGTTGATCGACGCCTGCCTGGTCAGGGACATTCCGCCCGATCCGCCCGTCGTGTGGGGCGCGGGCTTCAACTATTGCATCGCCGATCCAACCCAGGCGCCGCCAGGCCAATATACGATCCTGACCTGGGCGATGGTGCCCTACGACATCCGCCCGCTTGGCGGCCCCGAGAAGTGGGACGACCTGCGGGAATCCTATGCCGACAAGGTTGAGGAGGTGCTCGTTCAGTATCTCCCCAACCTGAAGACCTCGAAGATCGCCCGTTATGTCAACACGCCCCACGACTACGTGCGGCGAAACCCCCACTGCGGCGGCAACATGCACCCGAGCGGCGCGGTCAACGAGGCCCAGATGTGGAGCTGGAAGCCGTTTGCCGGTTGCAACGCGCCAAGGACCCCGATCGACAACTTCTACATCTGTCAGTCGATGGCCGCGCCCAACTATACCAACCTCGGCGCCGGCTACGCCGCCGCCTGCGAAGTGGTCGACGTTCTGGGCGTCGCGCGGCCCGAGTGGTGGAAAGCCAAACCCTTCGACGGCGCGGCCGAGCTGCTCCTGCGCCAGGGCGTCACCCAAAGATTCACCGTCGACTAGATGGAGCGGCGAGCAAATCCAAAGGCCGAGCGGTGGGAGGCGACAAATGGCTGAAACCAAGCAATACGACGTGGTCGTGGTCGGCGCGGGCCACAATGGCCTGACCGCCGCGGCGTACCTGGCCAAGGCGGGCGCGAGCGTCCTGGTGATCGAGCGGCGCCACGAGACGGGCGGGGCGCTGGTGACCGAGGAGTTCTCCGGCTACCGGTTCAATCTCCACGCCAACTACATGCTGATGCTGGACGTGGCGCCGCCCTACAAGGATCTGGCGCTGGAGGAGGACGGCTGTGTCTATATCCGTCCGGAGGCCGAAGCGTCGCTGCTGAAAGCGAACGGCGAAGCGATCACGCTCTACGCCGACCTCGATCGGACCGTCGAATCGATCGGGCGTTTTTCACCCAAGGACGCGGAGCGCTACCGGCGGATCTACCTGGACTACAAGCAGATCGCCGACGAGTACCTGATCCCCGCGACCTACGGTCGGCCGGTGGGGTCTGCCCAGCTGGCCGGCGCCTACATGCAAAGCGAGGTAGGCCAGAAGATCCTGAAGGTGTCGGAAATGACGCCGGCGGAGATCTGCGCCGACTGGGGCTTCGAGACGCCGGGACTGAGCGCGCTCTTGCTCTACCTGATCTGCATGTGGGGGATCGATCCGGAGGAGTCCAACTCCAGCTACCTGGTGCCGCTCTATTTCAACCGTATGCTGAACGCCACCCTGGTCAAGGGCGGGTCACACCGGCTGTCCTCGACCTTGCAGAAGGCCGGCATCCTGGCCGGCATGGACGTGCTGGAGAACCACGAGGTCAAGCGCTTCATCGTCGAAGAGGGCGTCGCCAAGGCCGTCGAGATCGCCCCGACGGGTACGGACGGCCCGATCGTCCGTATCGAGGCCAAGGCGATCGTCACCTCCACCGACCCGGTCACCACCTTCGGCCAGTTCATCCCCGAGGATGAGGTCCTGAAGCGCTCGAAGCTGTGCCTGAACACCGCGCGCAACTGGGAATGGGAGATGAGTTCCCTGTTCCTCTGCCACCTGGCCCTGAAGAAGAAGCCGCACTTCAAGGCCGAAGGCGTCGATCCTGGCGTGAAGGGCGCCTTCATCCGGGTCTTCGGGGTCGAGACCCCCGAGGACGTCGTCAAGCACCTGAAGGAGGTGATGGAGGGGCGCCTGCTGCACGACATCGGCCACGTCACCTTCACCACCGACATCGACCCGGCCCAGGCCCCCAGAGAGATCGATCCGGAAGGGGCGGTCTGCAGGATCGAGGCTTGCGTACCCTACGCGCCGGCGGCGGGGGATTGGTCGGACCTCTCCACGGGGTACGGCGACCGGCTGATCGCCAAGCTCGCCGAGCACATGACCGATTTCGACCCCGCCGATATCGTCCGGCGCTACGACTACACGCCGGTCCATATCGAAATGAAGATCCCGCAGATGAAGCGGGGCTCGTTCAAGCACGGCGCCTACATCATGACCCAGATGGGCTATTCGCGGCCGAACGTGCAGTGCTCGTCCTACAAGACGCCGATCGACAATCTCTATCTGTGCGGCGCCAGCACCTTCCCCGGCGGCATGATCACCTTCGGCGGCGGGTATAACGCCGCCAAGGTCGTCGCCGAGGATATGGGCCTCGAGATCTGGTGGAAGGAGCCGGAATCGGTCTCGGCGGCGAGACAGAAGGGGCTCCTGCTATGATCGTCTGGTCCAGGGGACTTGGGAAGCAGAGGCTGCCCTTGGCGTTGCCGGAGGCGACGCTGCACGTGAAGGCGGACCATCTGTCGATGGAAGGAACCATCGATCCCGTCTGTTGGGACTACGCGATCAAGCTTTCGCCGGCAGACCTGCGGGACTTCCTGCGGCTGCTCGCCCAGCCGACGACCGCTCAGTTCCTGGCCGAGAAAGGCGGCGTGCTGGCGCCGTTTATCGTCGGGCTCATCGCCGTCGCGCCAAGGCTGATCTGGCAAATACTCACGAGGCGGAGCGGCGCCGTCGCGCCGCAGGGGGAAGGCTGATGCGTTTCTGGTCGGAAGGATTGGGCGACCAGGAATTGGTCATGGCCCTCGACCGCGCGAAGATCCGCCGGACGGGAGACCAAATGGTGCTTACCGGGATCGTGGAGTCGCCCGCGCCCTGGGAATACGAAGTCAAGATTGGCTTCGACGACTGGAAAAAGATCCTGCGCACCGCCACCAGCCAGGAGGCGTGCGGCTTCATCGCCACCCACACCGACCTTGGTCTGCTGCTCTCCATGGCGTGGTCGGTCGTGAAGTTCGTGGTGCTGCTCGGCTACTATCGCGCCGTCCGTCTGATCGGTCTTGGGCGGGAGGAAGGCTTGGCGAGCAACACCTTGGAAGAAGCGGGTCCGAGAGGCTCGTAGTTCGTGTGACGGCTCGCATCACCTTCGTCGATTCCAAAGGCGTCGCCAGAACCGTGGAAGCGGCGCCTGGCGTCTCCGTGATGGAGGCGGCGACAGACAACAAGGTCCCGGAAATTGAAACCGACTGCGGCGGCGTCTGCACCTGCGCGTCCTGCCACGTCTATGTCGATCCGGACTGGGCGGGGCGCTTCCAGCCGATGTCCAAGAACGAGAACAACCTCCTGGCTCTGCTGGAAACGCGCCGGGCCAATTCGCGCCTGTCGTGTCAGCTCAAGATGACCGAGGCGCTGGACGGCCTGACCGTCCATACCCTTGACCCGGACGCTGTCGTCTGAGGTCGATTCTGGCGAGAGCCCCAATCTGAGAAAGGGGGGTCTCCGCCGCGACCCGATAGGGGGACGTCAGGTTTCAACCCGGATGCGACGAAACGGCTGGCGGCGCGGTCCCAAAGGGGCGCGCGAATGGGGCATGGCAATCCCCGCGCTCGGACGCGCCGCGGTCGATCGGAATTCGGGTCGGCGAGCCGGGCGCCTTCAGGTACCGGTCGAACCAGTCGATCGCGGCCTTGATCGCGAGATCCCGCTCCGCCCCATAGATGCCGTAGTGGGTGATCCCCGGAACCATGATGGCTTTGCGCGGCCCCCTGACCCGCTCGCATCCCAGGACGCCGCTTCGCTCGTTGGAAAACAGCTCCTCCTTCTGGGCCATGATGAAGAGGGCCGGCTGAGTGACGCGGCCAGCGTCTTCGATGGGCGCCCAGCGCAAGGTCTTGTTGCCGATCGGCGCGCCGATCAGGTTGCCGACCACCTTCGCGCGATCGGCGGGATATTGTTCCTGGCCCGTCGCCAGGCGGCTGGCGCTGGCGTTGGCGTCATGGATCGCCTTGGCGGGATCAGGGGCGAACGGCGCCTGGGGCCGAGAATCGAGGCTTCCGACCTGGCTGACCAGGACTTTCACGCGCGGTTCGTGGGCGGCCACATAGACGACGTGGCCGCCCGAATAGCTGGACCCGCGGACGCCGATCCGGTCCACGTCGACCATCGGCTGAGTGACCGCGTAGCTGATGGCGTTGAACCAGTCTTCTGTCTGTTCCCAGGGATCCACATAGCCCCGCAGCTCCCTCACGTCGGCCTGGTAGACGGACCCGGGCTTGGCGTCGGCAGGGCGCGGGCCGGTCAAGACCACCCGGCCGTCGCTCTCGCCCCAGCCTCGGTAGTCGAAGATCATGACGAGATAGCCCGCGCGCGCCAGATCGATCGCGTCCCGCCGAAAAGCCGCCGCCGTGCCGCCCCAGCCGTGGGCCATGATGATGGTCGGCAGAGTCTTGCCGGCGTTGTCTGACGCGTAGAACCACTGGGCGGTCAGCCGCACATTCTCGCTGATGAAATCGTCGGCTCGAAACGTGACGCCTTCGGGGGGTTGGTAGACCTTCGACGGCGCGAAGCCGGCGATGGCTGCAGGGTCCAGAGCCCGAGGGGCGGGCGGCGCAGGCGTCTGCGCCGCCGCCGGACAAGCGGCGGCAAGGATGAGCCCGACAAGCGCCCATATCGCAGCTTTCACATGCGCCTCCCGTTTGGACTTCTTTGGCGTCTCTTGCGGAACCTCGGGTTGGTCTCCGATCACACAGGGGTGTGGCGACAACAGCCTTGTACGGCCGATCAAACGGAGCCTTGAGGTAGGTCAACCTTTCTCGCACCGGAAGACATCGCTCTCGACTTCGGGGATCGCGGCTCACGCCGGAATTCTCCGTCGACGTCGACGGCGGGTCGAAGGCGGACCTACGCCGACTGCCCGGAAGCGGACCTTTCGATGTCAGAGATGAGGGGCGGGCGGAACGACGCCATCAGTAGGCGCTGGGGCGCAAAGCGGTACGATCGACACCAGGCCCTAGCCCGCCGCGGCGTTCAGGGCGTCATCCAGGTCGGCGAGGATGTCGTCGATGTGCTCCAGGCCGACCGACAGCCGCACGTAGCCCTCGGTGACGCCGGTCGCGAGCTGCTCCTCGGGCGTCAGCTGGGAATGGGTGGTGCTGGCGGGGTGGATCGCCAGGCTGCGCGCATCGCCGATGTTGGCCACATGGTAGAAGAGCTGCAGCGCGTCGATGAACTTGCGCCCGGCCTCCCGCCCACCGGCCAGTTCGAAACCCAGCAATCCGCCGTAGCCGCCGCTGAGGTACCGGTCCGCGCGCGCCTTAGCCTCGCCGGTCTGGACCGACGGATGGATGACGGTGACCACCCCCTTGCGGCCTTTCAGATACTCGACCACGGCTTGAGTGTTCTCGCAGTGGCGGGCGATGCGCAGGGGCAGGGTCTCCATGCCTTGCAGGAACTGGAAGGCGTTGAACGGCGACATGGCGGCGCCGAGATCGCGCAGCAGCACGACCCGCGCGCGGATGGCGTAGGCGATGGGGCCCAGCGCCTTCACCGCCTGGCTCCAGACGGCGCCGTGATAGCTGGGGTCGGGCGTATTCATCAGCGGCTGGCGGGCCGGGTGGGCTTCCCAGTCGAAATTGCCGCCGTCGATCAAGACGCCGCCGATCGAGGTGCCGTGTCCGCCGATGTACTTGGTGGTGGAGTAGACGACGATCGCCGCGCCATGGTCGAGCGGGCGGCAGAGGATCGGCGCGGCGGTGTTGTCCATGATCAGGGGGATGCCCAGCGGGCGGCCGATGGCCGCCACCTCGGCGATCGGAAAGACGGTGAGCTTGGGATTGGGGAGCGTCTCGGCGTAGTAGGCGCGGGTCCTGTCGTCGGTCGCGCGACGGAACGACTCCGGATCGGCCGGGTCGGCGAACCGCGCCTCGATCCCCAGGTCCTTGAGTGTGTTGGCGAAGAGGTTCCAGGTGCCGCCGTAGAGGTCGGTGGAGCTGACGATGTTGTCGCCGGCCCTCGCCAGGTTCTGCACCGAAAACGCCGAGGCCGCCTGGCCGGACGCCAGGGCCACGGCCGCGACCCCGCCCTCCAGCGCCGCCATCCGCTCCTCGAGGATCGCCGTCGTGGGGTTGCCGATGCGGGTGTAGATATTCCCCAGCTCCTTGAGCGCGAAAAGGTTGGAGGCCTGCTCGGTGCTCTGGAACTGGAAGGACGTCGTCTGGTAGATCGGCGGCGCCACGGCCCCGGTCGTGGGGTCGGCGCGCCAGCCCGCGTGCAGGACAATGGTTTCCGGGTGGCGGCTCGTTCGGCTCATGGGCGTACCCTCCTAGATCGGTCGCTCTCGTCGGCTAGGCTCGCATCCTCGCACTCCGCCGCCGAGCCCGGCAAGTTGCGCTGAAAGCGCCAGCGAAGAGCGGCGCCTTGCGCCCTGCCTGCGAGAGGACGCTAGACTGGCGTCCCCGACGGGCGGTCGGGCGCCAGTCAGCGAGAGACCCCGATGGAATTCAAGCGCGCCGGATCGCAGCCTTCGGTCAAGGGACCTGCGAAACATTTCACCGGGGCGGTCCGAATTGACCCCTTGAACACCGCGCCGGCGCCCTCCCGCGTCGCCTGCGCCAGCGTCACCTTTGAGCCCGGCGCCCGTACGGCCTGGCACACCCATCCGCTTGGCCAGACCCTGGTGGTGACCGCCGGCTGGGTTGGACCCAGTGCGAGGGCGAGCCGGTCGTGGAGATCCGCGCCGGCGACGTGATCTGGCGCCCGCCAAATCACCGGCATTGGCATGGCGCGACGCCGACAACCTCCATGACCCACATCGCCATCCAGGAAGCCGTCGACGGCAAGGTTGTCGACTGGATGGAGCAGGCGCCCGATGAGGTCTGCCTCGCGGGGCCGCAACCCTGAGCACGAGGGCGCACGGTCTACGAACAAACTCAGACACCTAGATGTCTGGCATCCCGGAAAACCGCGTCGGCGGTTTGTCCGGGACCTCCTTCTCCCGCCGTCGGCGCCAAGTAGATCCCGGCCTTCCAGCTCGCTCGCGCGAGCTTCCAGCCGGGATGACAGGCAAGGAAAGGGGGCGATCGAGACCAGGCCTAGGACGCCGGCGTGCAGTCCGTCGTCGGCGCGGGCGCCGGGCTTGGCAGGGGCGTCGTCAGGGACGGCGAGGCGTTGAAGTCGAACATGTCCTCCAGGGTCCAGGCGTCTTTGTCGCGCAGCGTGAGGTGCGGCGTGCCGCCGTCCGGCCGGGTGAGGAAGCGCTTCTCGATCAGGGCCAGCATCGAGGTGTGGTCGGCCACGGCGTGCGAGACGTAGGCATTCTTGGCGAAGGGCGAGATCACCATCAGGGGCACGCGGAACCCCAGCTGATCGTAATCGGGGCAGGCCGCGGGGTAGGGCTTGGCCGGATCGTATCCGGGGCAAAGCCCGAGGATCTCGTCGTAGGTCGTGCCGTTCTTGCGCTCCCGGAAGCAGTAGATCCCCCCGCCCGGCTTGCCGCTGGCGGGCAGGTTCGAGGCGTCGGCGCAGGCGCCGGGATCCAGGCCGTCAGGGGTGCGCTGGCCGCCCTGCGGGGCCCTTGGCGGCGGCACGTGGTCGTAGAACCCGCCGCCCTCGTCGTAGGTGATCAGCACCGCCGAGTCCTTCCAGTAGGGTCCGCCCCGCAAATCGGTGAGCAGCTGCGAGACCCAGGCCTGACCGCGCTGAATGTCGGACGAGGGATGCTCGTTGTTCATCGACGCGCCGTTGTCGAAGTAGCCGAGCCTGGCGTTGACCCAGACCACCGAGGGCAGCGGCCGCGCGCCCGGCGCGCCCTTCAGGCGATCCAGCAGATCCTGGTGGCGGATGAAGTGCGCATCGTTCTGGGAATCGTCGGTGATCGAGGTGAAGCGCAGATAGGCCGCCCCCTCCGGCACGTCCTGATAGGACTCGGCCCAGTCGACGCCGCGCGCGGTGAGCAGGTCGTAGATCGTCCCGTGCAGGGGCTTGTAGCCGTCCGGCCGCGGCGGCCCCTGCTCCTCGTCGGTGAGGTGGCCGAAGAAACTTCCGGCCAGGTGGAACGCGTGGTTGGGGTCGCTGGCGCCCAGGGTGGAGGAGAAGTAGCGGTCGCTGATCGCGAACGTCTGCGCCACGTCATAGTAGAACGGCAGGTCGGCCCAGGTGTAGTAGGCCATGGCGCGCGCGCCATCGGCGGGACCGTTGCGGTGAGTGTCGGGGGCCATGAAGTCGTTCTGCTCGACGAAGCCGTCGTTGCGGGGATCGGCAAGCGTCCGCTCCGGATGGGCGAAATTGACGTCGCGGTGGCTCCCCTGCCACTCGTGGTCGACGTCGGGCGCGATGCAGCGGTTCGCCGCGTGGAAGGCGAAGACCCTGCGCCCGTCGGCGTGGGCGTTCCAGTTGGCGCAATCGAGCGCGCCGCTGGCCGTCCGCTTGCAGGTCAGGCCGTCGACGCAGGCGTGGTCGCCCGCGCGGCAGGTCTTGGCCGTGTGGTAGGGCGTCCCCGGGGCATAGGCGAGGGCGCCGAAGTAGTGGTCGAAGGACCGGTTCTCAAGGAAGATGACGATGATGTGGTTGAGCTTCTGAAGACCGGCCTCCGGCTGCGCCGCCAGGACCGGGCCCGCCCAGGCGGCCCAGCCCAGGGCCAGCATCGCTCCGACAAGGCCGACCAACGCCCGCTTCATCAACGCGCTCCTCCAGGGCTTCGAGTCATCCTGCAGCTGCGAAGGCTAGCGGCGCGGCGCGACACAATTGTCAGCCGTCGTCGAAGATCGCCACGACGCGGGACCAGCCGGCCGAGGCGCCTTTGATCTTCACCGGGAAACAGCAGATCTCGAACCCGTCCGGCGGCAGCGAGGCGAGGTTGGAGAGCTTCTCCATCTGCCAGTAGGGGATCTCGCGGCCGGCCCTATGGCCTTCCCAGATGATTTTCGGATCGCGCGTCTCCGCCCACCGCTTGGCCGTGTGGCTGAAAGGCGCGTCCCAGGACCAGGCGTCGGTGCCGACCACGCGCACGCCCCGCTCGGTGAGGTAGAGCGTCGCCTCGCGGCCCATGCCGCAGCCGGAATGGATGAACTCGGGCTTGCCGAACACCTCGCCGGCGCGGGTGTTGACCACCACGATGTCGTAGGGCTGCAGGGCGTGGCCGATCCGCTTCAGCTCGGCCTCGACGTCGGCGGCGGTGGCCACGTAGCCGTCAGGCAAGGCGCGGAAGTCGAGCTTCACGCCTGGCCGCAGGCACTGGTCCAGCGGCGTCTCGTCGATGGTGGGCGCGCGCCGCCGGCCGTG
>JBIOEF010000102.1:0-11523 GCA_044445785.1 Caulobacterales bacterium | reverse complement strand
TGGGTCCGCGGCCGCAAGTGCGCGCGGACGCCGCGCTCTTGGCCCTGGCCCGTTGGCGGGCGGGGCGAGGCTTGTCCTGGGTTGGCGCGTCGGTCATCTACCTCTCCGCGGATCGGCGCCCCGCGCCCTTCCGTCCGAGCCCATGATGGCATAAGAGCCGGACATATGAAGGCTCGACCGGGCGAATTTTCAATGACCGGCGCGCGCAAAGCGGCGCGACCGGCTCTTTGCGCCCTGGCGCTGGCCGGCCTGGCGGGCGCCGCGCTCGCCCAGCCGACAGCGTTGGCGCCGGAGGTGATCGCCGGCGCCGAACGCCCGGCGCCCTATCCCACCTTCGCCTCCGTGCCGTCGCTCCCCTCGGATGTCCGCTCGCCCGGCGCCTGGAAGGAGGCGGTGGTGGAGGCGCGGCTCGCGGGCCGGAGCATCGTGCGGCTCACCGCCGACGCGACCTGGACGCTGGCCGACACCGACGCCTTCGCCGGCCAGGCGCGGGCGGAAGCGGCGCCCCCGCCGCCGATCACCACCCCCTCCGACGCCGACACGGAGGCGCTGGTCAAGGCGCTGCGGGCCCGAGCTACCCCGCCTCCGCGGCGCCGGTAGGCGGCGGAGGCCAATCCTGCAAACCCGCTTGGCGGACCCCTGCGAGGGGGTCTATCCATGCGCGATCCCGCGCCAGACCTGTCCGCGATTCTGCGGGCCGCCCCTCAATTCCCATGACTCCTGAATTCCCCCGCATCAAACGCCTTCCGCCGTACGTCTTCGAAGAGGTGAACCGCCTGAAGGCGCGCCTGCGCAGCCAGGGCGTCGACATCATCGATTTCGGCATGGGCAATCCCGATATGCCCACGCCCAAGCACATCGTCGACAAGCTGATCGAGGTCGCCCGCGATCCCAAGTCCGGCCGCTATTCGGCCTCCAAGGGGATCCCGGGCCTGCGCCGCGCCATGGCCGGCTACTACGCCCGCCGCTTCGGGGTGACGCTGAACCCCGACACCGAGGTGATCGCCACCCTGGGCTCCAAGGAGGGGTTCGCCAACCTCGCCCAGGCGGTGACCGGGCCTGGCGACGTGATCATCTGCCCCAACCCGGCCTATCCGATCCACGCCTACGGCTTCATCATCGCCGGCGGGGTGATCCGCCACGTGCCGGCGCTCTCGCCAGAGGAGTACCTCTCAGGCGTCGGTCGCGCCGTGCGCAGTTCGGCGCCGCCGCCCAAGGTGTTGATCGTCAGCTACCCTTCCAACCCCACGGCCCAGTGGGTGGACCTGGATTTCTACAAGGACGCGGTGGCGCTGGCCAAGAAGCACGACATGCTGGTGCTCTCCGACATCGCCTATTCGGAGATCTACTTCGAGAACAACCCGCCGCCCTCGATCCTGCAGGTCGACGGCGCGCGGGACATCGCCGTTGAGGTCAATTCGCTCTCCAAGACCTACGCCATGGCCGGCTGGCGGGTCGGCATGGTGGTGGGCAACGAGCGGATGTGCGCGGCGCTGGCCAGGGTCAAGTCCTACCTCGACTACGGCGCCTTCACCCCGATCCAGGTGGCGGCGGCGGCGGCGCTGAACGGGCCGCAGGACTGCGTCGACGAGATCCGCGCCATCTACAAGTCCCGCCGCGACGTGCTGGTGAGCTCGATGAAGCGCGCCGGCTGGGACATTCCGGCGCCGCCGGCCTCGATGTTCGCCTGGGCGCCGCTGCCCGAGGCGTTCCGCGAGGTGGGCTCGATGCAGTTCGCCAAGCTGCTGATCGAGGAGGCGGAAGTGGCCGTCTCGCCCGGCGTCGCCTTCGGCGAACATGGCGAGGGCTATGTTCGCATCGGCCTGGTGGAGAACGAACACCGCATCCGTCAGGCGGCGCGCAACGTGAAGCGGTTCCTCGAACAGTCCGGCCAGGTGCTGAGCGCCGCCCGCGACCCGGTCAAGGCGGGGTAGGGCGGTGGCCAGGGATTTATGGCGGGTCGGCGTCGCCGGCCTGGGAACGGTGGGCGCGGGCCTGCTGAACCTGCTGGCCGAGCGTCCGGGCTTCGCGCCGGCGGGCGCCAAGGCGGTGGTGACCGGGGTTTCCGCCCGCTCGCGCTCGCGGCCAAGGCCCTATGACATCTCCAACCTGCCGTGGTTCGACGACCCGGTGGCGCTGGCGGCGTCCCCCGAAAACGACCTCTTCGTGGAGCTGATCGGCGGCTCGGACGGAACGGCCAAGGCCGCGGTGGAGACGGCGCTGAAGGCCGGCAAGCCCGTGGTCACCGCCAACAAGGCGCTGATCGCCGAGCATGGGGCCGAGCTGGCGGTCCTGGCCGAGGCCAGCGGCGCGCCGCTGCTCTTCGAGGCGGCGGTGATGGGCGGCACGCCCGCGGTGAAGATGCTGCGCGAGGCCATGGTCGGCGACGAGGTCGAGGCGGTGGCCGGCATCCTCAACGGCACCTGCAACTATATCCTCACCGAAATGGAGGCCTCCGGCCGCTCGTTCGCCGAGGTGCTGGCCGAGGCCCAGCGCCTTGGCTACGCCGAGGCCGATCCGACCATGGACATCGGCGGCTTCGACGCGGCGCACAAGATCACCCTCCTGGCCGCCCTGGCTTTCGGCTGCGCGCCCACCTACGGCGCGGCCGAGGTGGAGGGGATCGAGCGGATCGAGTTGCTGGACATTCGCCTGGCCAAGGACCTCGGCTACCGGATCAAGCTGGTGGCCAGCGCCGCCAAGTCGGCCGCCGGCGTCTCGGTGAGCGTGCACCCGGCGCTGGCGCCGCTGGAGCATCCCCTGGCCCGGGCGGGTGGGGCGCTGAACGCGCTCTTCATCGAAGGGCGCAAGATCGGCCGGATCTTCATCCAGGGCCCGGGCGCGGGCGCCGGGCCGACGGCCGCGGCGGTCGCGGCGGACATCGCCGACGTGATGACCGGCGCCCGCCGGCCGGTCTTCCAGGCGCCGGCGATAAGGCTGAAGCCCTTCGTCCCCGTCGATGCGCGCCAAACCGTCGGCCGCGCCTATGTGCGCCTGCTGGTCCGCGACGAGCCGGGCGTCATCGCCGCCGTCTCCGAGACCCTGGCCGAGGCCGGCGTCTCCATCGACAGCTTCCTGCAGAAGCCGGTGGAGGACGCGGGCGGCGTGCCGATCGTGCTCACCACCCACGCCTCGCCGGAATCGGTGATCAACGAGGCGGTGCGGCGGATGGGCCAGCTGCCGGCGCTGATCGAACCGCCGCGAATGATCCGCATCGCCCGCATATGAGAATCCGCCGACAATGACACCGCCGCGCCTGGAGACCGCTTGATGAGTTCAAAAGTGCTGGATCGAGGCCTGGTGCTGGACGCCGTGCGCGTCACCGAGGCGGCCGCCATCGCCGCCTGGGGACTGGCCGGGCGGGGCGATGAGAAGGCGGCCGACCAGGCGGCGGTGGACGCCATGCGCACGGCGCTCAACGACCTCGACATCGAGGGCGTCATCGTCATCGGCGAGGGCGAGCGGGACGAGGCGCCGATGCTCTACATCGGCGAGAAGGTCGGCCGTGGCAAAGGCCCGCGCATCGACATCGCGCTGGATCCGCTGGAGGGCACCACGCTCACCGCCAAGGCCATGGCCAACGCCCTGGCGGTGATGGCCTGGGCGCCGGCCGGCACGCTGCTGAACGCCCCTGACACCTACATGGATAAGATCGCCTGCGGACCGGGCTTTCCGGCCGGGATCATCGATCTGGACATGAGCGCCGCCGACAACGCCCGCAAACTGGCCAAGGCCAAGGGCGTCGACACCTCGGAGATCACCGTCTGCGTGCTGGATCGCCCACGGCACGCCGAGATCATCGCCTCGCTCCGCGGCGCGGGCGCCCGGATTCATCTGATCACGGACGGCGACGTGGCGGGGGTGATCCACACCGCCGATCCGGAGACCGGCGTCGACCTGTACGTCGGCCAGGGCGGCGCGCCCGAGGGCGTGCTGGCCTGCGCGGCGCTGAAATGCGTCGGCGGCCAGTTCCAGGGCCGCCTCGTGTTCCGCAACGCCGATGAGCGGGCGCGGGCCGATCGTCTTGGAATCAAAGACTTGGACAAGAAATATGACCTGCATGAGATGGTCAGGGCCGACGCCATCTTCGCCGCCACCGGGGTCACCAAGGGAGCGCTCCTGGACGGCGTTCGGTTCACGGACGGTTTCGTCCACACCCACACCCTGGTGATGAACTCCGCCACCCACACCGTGCGCGAAGTGCGCATGAAGCGGCGGGTGTAGATGGCCGACGGGTCCGCCGGTCTGCCGGATTTCCTGGGCGTCGCGCGCTCGATCAGCGGCCGGCGCTGGCGGGCGAGGCCCGCCGAGGCGGCGCTGGTGCGGGACCATCAGGCGAAGCTAGGCCTGGACGAGCCGCTGGCGCGGGCGCTGGCGTCGCGCGGAATCGGCCGCGACCAGGGCGAGGACTTCCTGCGTCCGACGCTGAAGGCGCTCTTTCCCGATCCCTCCAGCTTCCTCGACATGGACCTGGCCGCCAGCGTGCTGGTCGACGCTCTCGAGAGCGGCCGGCGGGCGGTGGTGTTCGCCGACTACGACGTCGACGGCGCCTCCAGCGCCGCCGAACTGGTGCGCTGGTGGCGGGCGATGGGCGGCGAGCTGCCGATCTACGTCCCCGACCGGATGACCGAGGGCTACGGCCCAAGCCCCGCCGCCTTCCGCCGCCTGCGCGAGGACGGCTTCGAGCTGGTCGTCACCGTCGATTGCGGCGCGGCCGCCTATGACGCGGTGACGGCCGCCGGCGAGATCGGGCTGGAGGTGGTGGTGATCGACCACCACCTGATGCGCGAGTCGCCGCCCGCCGCCCGGGCGATCGTCAATCCCAACCGGCCGGGCTGCCCCTCCGGCCAAGGCGTGCTGGCGGCCGCCGGCGTCACCTTCGTGCTGCTGGCGGCGCTCAACCGCGAGGCGCGGCGGCGTGGGATGTTCGAGACCCGCAAGGAGCCGGACCTGCGCCAATGGCTCGACCTGGCGGCCATGGGCGCGGTCTGCGACGTGACTCAGCTGGTCGGCTTCAACCGCGCGCTGGCCTCGCAGGGGCTGAAGGTGATGTCGAACTGGGCCAATCCCGGCCTGGCGGCTCTGATGGCGGTGGCGGGCGCGGAAGGGCCGGCCAGCGTCTTCCACGCCGGCTTCATCCTGGGCCCGCGGATCAACGCCGGCGGGCGCATCGGCCGCTCCGACCTCGGCGCACGGCTGCTTTCCACCGACGATCCGGAGGAGGCGAAGGCGCTCGCCGAAGAGCTCAATGCGCTGAACGCCGAGCGCAAGGGCGTCGAGGCGCAGATCCTGGACGAGGCGGTGGCGACGATCGAAGCCGGCGCCAACTTCGATCCGGCCGCGCCAGCGATCGTGGTGGCCAAGGAGGGTTGGCACCCTGGCGTCATCGGCATCGTCGCCAGCCGCCTTCGCGAGCGCTATCGCCGCCCGGTGGTGGTGATTGGGCTGGATCCCGCCGCCGACATCGGCAAGGGCTCCGGGCGCTCGCAGCCGGGGGTGAACCTGGGCGTCGCGATCCAGGCGGCGTTCGACGAGGGCCTGCTGCTGACCGGCGGCGGCCACGCCATGGCCGCGGGCCTCTCGCTGCGCCCCTCGGCGATCCCGGAGTTCCGCGCCTTCCTCTGCGAGCGGCTGGCCGCGGAGATGGTCGTGGCCGAGGCCGAGGATGCGCTGGATATCGACGCGCTGGTGACGCCGGGCGCGGCGGCGCGGCCGCTCTATGACGCCTTCCAGGTGATGGCGCCCTTCGGCCCCGGCAATCCCGAGCCGGCCTTCGCGCTGGCCGACGTCAGGATCGAGCGCCTGATGCCGCTCAAGGGCGGCCACATCCGCTGCACCTTGGTCGACGCGCGCGGCGGGAGCCTGAAGGCCATCGCCTGGCGCAGCGCCGAGACCGCGATCGGCCGACGCCTGGCGGCCGGTGGGGGCGCGGTGCATGCGGCCGGCAAGCTGAAGCCCGACGATTGGAACGGCCGCAACGGCGTCGAACTGGAGATCGAAGACCTGGCCGATCCGCGGATGGTCTGAGGCGCGCGCCCGCCGGTCTTGCGCGCCCTGGCGCCGGCGGATATATCCGCCGCTCCCCGCGCATGCGGGCCCTTCGTCTATCGGTTAGGACATCAGATTTTCAATCTGGGAAGAGGGGTTCGACTCCCCTAGGGCCTGCCAGTGATAGTTATTAACGTGTTGAAATGCCGCGTTGTTCATCACGGGAAAGATCAGACACCCCAAGGACACCCCAACACGAGATGTCTGCAGGCGAGATTTCGTCCCCGAAAGCCGCGTTTGCTCACCCATGCCGCTATGCCTAGGCAAGCGAGAGGCTGCCCATGGGGGAAACGGACCTTGGCCGGTGCTAAGCGACGAGTGCGGTCTCCAACGCGCCTAGCCTCGGAACGGAGGGACGGGCGGTTCGCACTTGTAGGTGTGCTTCAAACATTTTCCTGGAATCAGGAAAGGCGGCTTCCCAGTCGGCGACGTCGATGGCCCGCGCTTGACGCAAACGTAGGTCCGCACCGTTCCTTTTGGGCAACCCGCGGGGACGGGGGCGCCAACGACTCGTTGCGTCGCCCCGTTCTGCGTCGCTGCGTTAGCCGGCGCCAGCGCGACCATCGAGATCGCAATTGTTGCTGCGAGCACAAGGTCTTTCACGGCCTATCTCCGTCTTGCTCTTCGTCTGTGAACGGCTCAGCTTAGCACGTCCCAAACACCCTTGCATCACCGAGACGCGGGTCAACGTCGGTGTCTGCTTTGGGGGGAAAGCGGACGTTCACACTGGCGCGCGAAGGCGGGCGAAAGACCGTCCGGCGGACCTAGGGTCTGCCAGAACCAGCATCCACCCTCTCAGAATCACGCGTGCGGCCAATGAGCGCGCGAACCTCTCGGATTGCGGCGAAATATTGACGGGTCTATTGTTGCAAGAACAGTGTTATAGTGAAGGCTCGTCCAAGGAGCACTCGGCGAGGTGGGCGTTGAGGGGCGGATGTCGGATTATGATTTGGAGGCGGCGGAACCTTACGACGACCCGGTAAGGATAAGCGGGCGGGTCAAGTGGTTCGACGCCGGCAAGGGATATGGGTTCGTCATTCCAGACGATCCCAGTCAGACGGGTTCAAGGGACGTGCTGCTGCACGTCACCTCCCTGCGCAATGCGGGCCGCGAGAACGCGGTCGAAGGCTCGACCATCGTCTGCGACGTGGTCAAAAGGCCCAAGGGCTGGCAGGTCTCGGACATTGTCGATCTGGACGAGTCCCAGGCGCCGCCGCCGCAGGAGCGGCCCCGCCGCGCCTTCGAGGGCGAGGGTCACGGCGGCTTCCGACGAGACCGAGGCGGCGACGATCGCCGGCCGCGCGGCGGCGGCGGCGGCCGGTTCGAGGCGGCGCGCGCGCCGCGGCGCCCGCTGGCGCCGCAGGGACCGCTGGAGCGGGCCAAGGTCAAATGGTTCAACCGCACCAAGGGCTACGGCTTCGTGGTGCGCGACACCGAGCCTGGCGACATCTTCGTCCACATCGAAACCCTGCGCCGCAGCGGCCTGGAAGATCTGCAGCCGGGCGCCGACGTGATGGTGCGCTTCGCCGAGGGCCCCAAGGGTCTGGTGGTGGCCGAGATCGAGGTTGATCAGCTATAGGGGCTAGGCAAGTCCCTGGAGCGCCTCGCCCATGTCCGCCGCTTTCGTTTGTCGTCGCCTGTTGTTCGCCGTCATCGCCTGCGCCGCGCTCATCGCCGCGCCGGCCCTGGCGCAGCCGATCACCCACGCCCAACCGACGCTGCGCATCGAAACGCTGAAGATCGTCACCCATCGCGGCGTCTTCCGCTTCAAGGTCGAGATCGCCGATACGCCGAGGTCGGAGGAGATCGGGATGATGTTCCGCCCCCGCCTCGCGCCCGACAAGGGCATGCTCTTCGAACAATCTGCGACCCCGCAGGACGCCGACTACTGGATGAAGAATTGCCCGGCCTCGCTGGACATCCTGTTCATCAAGGCCGACGGGACCATTCTCACCATCGCCCGCAACACCACGCCATTCTCGGAGGCAGCCATACTCTCGGGGGGACCGGTCACCGGCGTGCTCGAGATCCGCGACGGCCGCGCGGCCGAGATCGGGGCGGCGCCTGGCGATCTGGTCCAGCATCCCTTCTTCCATCATGGGTGACGACGGCGAGGTTCCAACGCCGCCCGCCGGCTTCGTCGCCGCCACCGGGCGCGGCCAGTTCAGCACCCACAACGGGCCCTATTTCCTGCACCCGGACGGGACCCAGGCGTTCTTCGCGCTCAAGCGCCACTGCAACGGCATCGGCCTGATCCACGGGGGCATGCTCTCGGCGTTCCTGGACGGGGTGCTGGCCGGCGCCGCGGCGCGGGGAACGGGCCTCACCCCCATCACCATCCATCTCTCAATCGACTTCCTGGACATGGGCCGCGCCGGCGAATGGGTGCTGGGCGAAGCCAGCCTCAGCAAGTCCACCAGCGAGGTGGCGTTCGTGGAGGGGAGGGCCCACGTCGCCGGCCGCACCCTGGCCAGGGCCACCGGCGTCTTCAAGCTGATGCACCGCCGCGCGCGCTGAGGCGCCGGCCCCGCCGGAGGGATGACATCTGACTGTCATCGTCTCGCGCGAAGGAGCTTGGCCAACGGTACAGTCCGTGCGTGGGGCCTGCATGAAACGCCTTGTCGGGCCCATCGCCGCGTTCCTGTTCGCGACCGCCGCGGGCGCTCAGAGCCGGCCGGCCAGCCCGGCGAGCCCGGGCGGTCCGAGTGTCGGCGATGTCGTGGTCAACGCCCAGGCGCCGCAGGCTCAGACGCTGATCGATCGCAAGGTCTTCACCGTCTCGGGCGATCTGCAGACCATCTCGGGCTCGGCGGCCGATGTCCTGGCCAAGCTTCCGTCGGTGGAGGTGGACGCCGACGGCAATGTCAGCCTGCGCGGCGACAGCCACGTGACCATCCTGGTCGACGGCAAGCCCTCGGCGCAGTTCTCCGGATCGTCCCCCGGCCTTGGCCTGCTGCAGTTCCCGGCCAGCGACATCGAGCGGATCGAAATCCTGACGACGCCTCCCGCCCAGTTCAAGGCGGAGGGCGCCGGCGGGGTGATCAACATCATCACCAAGCGCACCGTGAGGCCCGGCGTCACCGGGGTGGCGCGCGCCAGCGTCGGCGAGTTCGGCCGCTACGTCCTGGGCGTGGACGGCAGCTACAATGTCGGCAGGCTGAAGCTTTCCGGCGGCGTCGCCCTGCGCCAGGACATCAAGGAGCGCCTGACCACCTCCAATCGCCTGGAAACCGATCCGACGTCGAACCAGCCGGTGCAGAGCGGCGAGCGCATCGACGAGCACTTCCACCGCCTCTTCCCGTCGGTGAAGCTCAATCTCGACTATCAACTGAGCGACAGGCAGACAATCGGCGCCTCCTACAGCCGCCGCGAACTCAGCGGCGCGCGCTTCTTCGACCAGCACGACGTCAGCGGGCCGCCGGGCGCGGCGCCCGCCAGCGTCTCCGACCGCCACAGCGACGGCGTCGAATGGAACGTGGACGCCGGCGAGGGTCTGCACTTCGACCAGCGACTGTGGCGACCCGGCGAGACCCTGACCCTGGCCGCGCGCCGCAGTGAAACCCATGAGCGCGAGCGCTACGTCTATCGCAACACCTTCACCCAGCCGCTCGCCGATCCGACCTTCGATGACCTGCATCTCAGCCTCGACCTGGTGAAGACCGAGGTCAGCGCCGACTACGACCTGCCGCTGGCAAAGGATCGCGAGCTGAAGCTCGGCTACGACCTCGAAGACGACGCCAACGCCTTCGACAACCGCGGCGACTCGATCGACCCGGCGACCGGCGCGCTAACGCTGGATCCGAACGTGACCAACGACTTCCGCTACCGCCAGCAGGTCAGCGCCGCCTATGCGGACTTCCAGGCGCCCATCGGACCCTGGCGGCTGGACGGCGGCCTGCGCCTGGAGGCGACGCGGGTGGCGACGCTGCAGATCACCGGCGACATCGCCGGCGGCCGCCATGACTTCGGCGCCTACCCCAGCCTGCACCTGGATCGCAGCCTGGGCGACGGGGGCAAGATCACCCTGGCCATCGCCCGGCGCGTGACCCGGCCCGACCCCGAAGCCCTCAACCCCTTCGCCGACCACCAGGATACCCACAACCTTCGGGCCGGCAACCCGAACCTGCTGCCGCAGGACACCTGGAGCTTCGAGGGCGGCTACGTCGGCGTGTTGCGTTCGCTGACATACGGGGCCAGCGTCTACTACCGCTCCGACCGCAACAGCGTCACCGACGTCGTCGAGCCGGTGGGCGCGGGCGTCGTGCTGATCACCAAGATGAACCTGCCCAGGAGCCGGTCGGCCGGGTTGGAGTTCAGCCTCAACGGCAAGCTGGGCGAGCGTCTCACCTACGACCTCAGCGGCAACCTCTTCTACAGCCAGATCGACGCCAGCGCGCTGGGCTCGCCCGGCCTGGCGTCCACCACCGGCCTCAACGTCAAGGCCAGCCTCGACTGGCGCCCGACCAGCGCCGACACGCTGCAGCTATCGTTCACGCGGTCGGACAAGCGCCTGACGCCGCAGGGCTACGTCAAGGCGCTGAACCTGGTGAACCTAGGCTACCGCCGCCAGGTGCGGCCCGACCTGGCGGTCGTGGCGACGATCAGCGACCTCTTCGATGGCCAGAAGGTCGAGCGCCTGGCGCTGACGACGCAGCTGCGCGACGACTACCTGCGCTTCCAGTACGGCCGGATCGCCTACGTGGGGCTGGTCTACACGTTCGGCGGCCACGCCAAGGCCAAGCCGGCCAGCGGCTTCGACTACGACCAGTAGCGGGCGGCTCAGTTCGCGCCGGTGAGGTGCGCCGATTGAAGCTCGGAGCGCGCGGAGGCGACGTCGGCTTCGAACTTCGGATCGCGCAGCAGCATGATCGCCACGGCCGTCCCCAGCGTCTGGCCGGCGACGATGTCGGAGCGGTAGTGCATGGCGCAGACCAGGCGGTTTTCGGAATAGTTGCTGGCGCGGGTCATCACCTGGCCGCCGACCTCCGGCATCACCTTGGCCAGCACCACGGCCATGGCGAAGGCCATCGTCGCGTGCCCGCTGGGATAGGCGGTTTGCGGTTTCTCGTCCCGCGAGCAGGTCTTCAGCGTCCCGTCGATCAGCCAGGGGCGCGTGCGCTTGAAGTAGTTCTTGGCGGCGGAGGCGGCGATCGCCTCCTCGTTGCGCACCTCCGCCAGCAGTTTCGCCGTGGCCGGCAGCGCCGCCAGATCGAAACCCGGAGCGACGGCGCTCTGGAAGATCGTGCCGTTCTCGTTGTCGTTGTCCCATTTCGCCTGCTCCCAGCGGTCCGGCGTCGTGACCTTGGCGATCCCGCGCAGTTCGGCCAGCTCGGCGGCGGTGGCGTCGGACCCGTCGATCGGCGGCGGCGGCAGGTTGTGCGAAGGCTCGATGTGGGCGGTGGTCAGTAAAGCCAGCTGCGGCGGCGGGGGTGGCGGAGCTGCTGGCGCTGGATCGGCCGCGGCCGATCCAGCGCC
>JBIOEF010000101.1:0-11690 GCA_044445785.1 Caulobacterales bacterium | reverse complement strand
CGGCCAGGCGGGGAGGGCGGGGGTCGCCGGGTTTCCCGACCTCGCGAACGCCAGCCAGGCTTCGGACATCTGGTCGGCGAGGGTCTGGGGATCGTCACGGCCCATGAAGCTGCGGGCGGCCTCGACGTTGTCGAACACCAGCGGGATCTCCAGGGCGTGCGGGCTCTTCAGCTTGCCGCGCGCCGCTGTCGTCTCCCATTCGAGCAGGTACATGAAGACCGGCCCGGCGGCCTGCGCCGCCTTGCGCTCGGCCAGCGAGATCGAGCCCATCCACATGCCGACCGCCGTCTGCACCGCCGCGGCCAGGTGGCTGGGCGAATAGTCGGGGAAGGTTTCGCGCAGGGCCGCCACCAGGGCCTCGGCCTTGTCGCCGGCCGCCTGCTTGGCGCGCTTGGCGAGGTCCTCTTCGGTGTATTCGCCGAACCGGGGATCGGAGAAGAGGAAGAGCGTCGCCTCGTCCTTGTTGGTGCCGATCATCACCGGCACCGAGGCCGAGAGCGCCGGGGCGTCGGGATGGAAAGGATCGCGGGGGAGCGCGATCCCGTCGAGGCAGGGGCTGAACCCGGCCATCGGGCCAGGCGAGGGCACGGTGGCGGCCGCGTCGTAGATCGCCTGGGTCGGCAGGCTCTCCAGCTTGGCGAGGTCGCCGGGCGCGATCCCCAGCGCGTCCAAGAGCGCCTTGGCGTTCTTGGTGGCGCTGGCGGCGCTCACCGCGCGCAGGCCAGGCCCGCTCTGGATGATCGCCCGGTGGAAGAGGCCGTGGGCGCCTGGCATGGCCTGCAGCATCGAGACCTTGGCCCCGCCGCCGCTCTCGCCGAAGATGGTGACATTGCCAGGGTCGCCGCCGAAGGCCGCGATGTTGTCTCGCACCCACTCCAGCACCAGGACGATGTCCAGCATGCCGGCCTGGCCGGACGAGGGATGGCCGCCGAGCTCGCCCAGGTGCAGGTAGCCGAAGACGTTCAGGCGATGGTTGACGGTGACGCTCACCACGTCGCCGCGCCGCGAGAGCGCCGCGCCGTCGTACATGGCCGCGCCGCCCGAGCCGTTGGCGAAGCCGCCGCCGTGCAGCCACACCATCACCGGGCGCTTGCCGGTCAGGCCCGGCGTCCAGACGTTGATGAAGAGGCAGTCCTCGTCGGTCCCTGGCTGGCCGGGCGCCGGCGGATCGCCCGCGCTCTTGCCGCCGGTGGTCTCACCGGGCGCCGTTCCAACCTGGATCGCCGGCGCGCCAAGGCCCACCGCATCGGCGACCTCGGTCCAGGGCGCCGGACGCGTTGGCGGCTTGAAGCGCAGCGCGCCCAGCGGCGGGGCGGCGTAACGCAGGCCCTTGAAGATCTCCAGACCGCCCTCGCGGTAGCCGCGCACCGGTCCGTTGGTGGTCGAAACGACCGCCGTGCGCTCCAGATCGCGCACCATGTCCTGAACATCGCTCATGCAAAGTCTCCCATCATCATCATCATCAGGGCCGCCCTTCTTGGTGGGAGCGGTCCGGCAAAGGTCTGAAAGAAAAAACCTGCGTCATTCCGCCACGGAAATGGCGGCCCGCGCAAGCGGCTTGTCGGCTGTTCAGGCCCTGTGCGGTATCGCCGGCGATTGGGCCGGGCGCAGGCGCAGGGCGGTCGAGCCGGCGGTGAGGATCACGTCCGACGACCCCGGCTGCGCCGCCGGGGCGGCGCGCGCGGTCAGGGTGGGCGCGGTCACCGCCGGCGCGGCGAGGTTCGTGGCTGTGAGGCTCGGCGGCGCCAGACCCGGCGCGCCCAGCGTCTGGGCGCTCAGTGACATCGGATCGACACGCACGCCGTTGAAGCTCACCTCGAAGTGAAGGTGCGGGCCGGTGGCCAGGCCCGTGTGGCCGACGAAGCCGATGATCTCGCCTTTCAGCACCCGCGCGCCGGCGGCGACGCCGGGCCCATAGGCGCTGAGGTGCGCGTAGCCGGTGGCCCAGCCGCCGGCGTGGCGGATGTGGACCATGTTGCCATAGCCCCCCGACCAGCCGGCGTCGGTGACGATCCCGTCGGCGGAGGCCAGCACCGGCGCGCCTTCGCGGGCGGCGAAGTCGACCCCCTGGTGCATGCGGGTGAAGCCGAGGATCGGGTGGCGGCGCAGGCCGAAGCTGGAGGTGACGCGCAGATAGTCGAGCGGCGCGCCCAGTGTGCGGGTGTCGCTCTCGGGCGCGTCGGCCAGCGGATCGCCCAGCGCCGGTGGCGGGCCGACAGCCAACCCGCCGAGCGGCACATAGTCCACCGGCAGGGCGTCGGCGCTGGTGGCGTCAGCCGGCTCCAGCGGCTCGGCCTGCGTCAGCGCCCAGCCGACGCCCAGCAGCGCGAAGCTGATCCCCGCGATCGCCAGGCGGGCGAAGGGGAAACGCGGCCGGTGACGTTGGAAGGCGCGGCTCATTCGGCTCCTGCTGGGGTCGAGCGCAGCCTCGCCGATCGGGGTTAACGGGGGGTGAGGGATGGACCCCTCAGAGCAGCGACTTCACCCGCTCGAGAGGGCGGCAAAGCGCCACGCCCTTCGGGCTCGCCACGATCGGCCGCTCCACCAGGATCGGGTGCTCGGTCATGGCCTTCAGGATCGCGGAATCGCTGACGCCTGGCTTGGTCAGGCCCAGTTCCTCCGCCGGCGTTCCGCGCACCCGGAGCAGCTCGCGCGGTTTGACGCCCATGCGCGCGAACAGGTCCTTCAGCTGGCCCTCGGTCCAGCCGGCTTTCAGGTACTGCACCACCTTCGGCTCCACGCCCGCGTCGCGGATCGCCTGCAGCACGTTGCGCGAGGTCCCGCAGCCGGGGTTGTGGAAGATGGTGATCTCAGCGGCCTTGGCCATGGGCGTCAGCTGCAGCTGGTGATCCGGCAGAGGAAGCCGCGCGGCGTGTGAAGTGCGCACTGCACCAGCGCGCCCCTGCGGGCCACGGCGCGGCTGGGCGCCGTCCACACCCCGAAGCCGTAGCGGCTGCGGGCGGTGCAGGTGTGGTAGCGATAGTAGCGCGCGGCCTGGAGCGTCGGCGCGGCGTCGCCGGGGCGAACCACCGCCGACTGCAGCGTGGCCTGGGGCGCCGCGCTGACTGAGCCGGACGCCAGGCAAGCCATGGCGCACGCCGCCAAGACCACAAATCGTTTCATGTCATCGTTCCTTGTCGAGTGGGTCCTACAGCCTCACAGCGTCAGACGATAGAACCGGCTGGCCGATCCGCTGAAGAGCGCCGTCTTTTCGGCCGCAGAATAGCCGGCGGCGAAGACCTTGAAGGCGTTCCATAAGGTCGCATAGCTGCAGGTGCCGAAGTCCACCGGGAAGTTGCTCTCGAACATCGAGCGCTTAGGGCCAAAGGCCTCGATGCAGGTCTCCAGATACGGCTTCCATTCGGCCGCCAGCACGGCCGACGAAGCCTCCGGCTCGGCCATGAAGGTCGGAAAGCCGGCGAAGGGCATGGCCAGGCCGCCAAGCTTGACGAACACGTTCTCGCATTTGGCCAGCGCCCGGATCGCCTCGCGCCAGGCGCCGAAGCGCTCCTGCAGCCGGCCCTTGTAGCTGCCGATGCCGAGCGGTGTGCCGACGTGGTCGAGCACGATCGGCGTTTCCGGGAACGCCCGCGCCAGGTCGGTGAGCTCGCCGATCTGCGGCTCCAGCAGCCAGGCGTCGAACGACATGTTCATGCGCCCAAGGCGCGCGAAGCCCTTGCGGAACGCGGCGTCCATGTAGAGCCCGGCCGGTATGCGCGAAAGGGGCCCAAGGACCGCCGTGTCCGCGTCCCAGGAAGCGCTGTGGCGGATGCCGCGGAAGCGCCCGCCGCCGGCGGTCACGTGCGCCTCCAGCACCTCCGTCACCGCGTCGCCCGTGGTCAGGTCCGCCTGGCCGACGATACCGGCGCAGGCGCGGAACGGGCCATAGATGCCGCTGGCGCTCATGGCGGCGACGCCGTTGACGAACTCGGTCTCGCCAACGCACCTGAGCGCCATCGGCCCGTCGGCGCGGTACATCGCCCCGCATTGAAGGAAGACGGTGGCGACCACGTTGTGGCCGCTGGAGACGTCGGCCAGCAGTTCGTGGAAGAGATAGCGCGGCGACTTGCGCATCAGCCGCTCGAAGGGATGGCTCTCCGCCGTCAGCGGCGGCGCGTCCGCCAGGCCCACCCGGTCCCACAGGTGATGGTGCGGATCGACGATCGGCAGGTCGGGTTCGAGGATCGTTTCCTTGGCCATTTTCGGTCTGGCTCCTCCGCTAGCGGGCGGCTGCTGCGCCGTCTTAGGCGTCTGGGTCTCCAGCGTCGAGCCGTTCGGCGACGAGGTCAGGTCGGGGCAGGCGCGCCGCGGTTTTCGGGTTCCGGCCGCTTCGGCCTGGCCACATGCGGCGGCGCCCGCTCGGCGCCGGCCTTGAGCACCCTGGGAAAGCCGCTGACCGTCAGGCCGACGATCCAGCCCGCGATCGCCAACAGGACGCTGGCGCCGTTGGTCAGCTGTTCGGGTCCGACGGTGAATTTGAAGATCATCCGGCACCAGGTCCAAAGCAGCTGGTAGACGAGAACCATCGGGATCATCGCCGCGCCCAGCGCCGCCACCGTCAGCAGCGGCGCCAGGCGCCGCCGGCGCGCAAAGTCGATGACCAGGCCGCCGCCGAACGCCAGCCCGCCGAAGCTCGAGCAGCCGATCACGATCGCCATTGGCCCGAACAGGTACGCGCCCAGGAGCGGGGGAAATTCGCCGGCCGACGCATGCGGCGGGGTGATGCTCCACGAGATCGACATGAGGGAGCCGATCATCAGGCCCGGAACGCCGATCAATAGAAGGCCGGTGAGCAGCGCGGCCAGACCCGCGTGACGGGCGACCGAGCGAACGCCCCGTTGCAGGCTCGCGCACCAGTAGTAGGTGATGATCGCCGGCCCGATGCCGGCCACGAACAGCGTCAGGGTGTCCTTGCTGTCGCCCTGATGGACCGACGCCTCGAGCGCGCCGTGGGCCACGGTCAGCATCAGCATGAACGCCAGCACCAGGGCGAAGCGGCCCAGCGCCCGAAAGGACACCAGCTCCAGCATGTGCTCGAACCGGCTCTCGTCGTCTGGGTCGGCGTCGTCGGCCGACTGCCGCGCCGGTCCCCGCGCGGCGATCCTGGACTCGAAGATGTAGGCTTCCACCGGGCCGATCAGGGTGATCGAAACGACGGTGATCAGGAGCGTGAAGATGATCCGGGTCGGTCCGAACGAGGCCAGCAGCTCGCTAAGGAACGACTTGTGGACGAGCATGGCGAAGACGACGCTGCCGGTCGCGGCCGCGACGGTGACGAACCAGCGCTTGGTGAAGTCGCCCTCGAAGTCGGACTTGCCGGCGCCGCCGATCCACAGCCGCGCCGAAAGCGCGGTCCTCAGCCGCTCCCTCAGCCCGGCGCGCCCGACACGGATGAAGCTCAGCAGCTTCAAGACGCCATTGGCGATTCCTAGGAAGATCACCGCCGTCACCGCCCAGACGGCCATGTCGCCCCAGGGGGCGCCCGTCAGGTAACCGGCGCCGGGCGCGCCCTGGTAGACGAGCACCGCCGAGACGGCCAGCAGGGCGCTCAGCGTCGCCTGCGCCCAAAACCGCCGCACGATCGCGGCGATGAGCAGGATCACACCGGTGATGAAGATGTACTCCATGAACGCCAGGTTCTGGTTCGCTCCGTCCTGTTTCTCGTCGACGGCCTTCTCAACGAAGAGATTGTTGTCCTTGGCGAAGCGATCGAAGGCGCTGTGCATGTCCTTGCGCGCGACATCCAGCGCCGTCGCCACGTCCATCGCATCGTCCGCTCTGATCTCCCGGATTACGGCGACGTCGACTGGCGTATCTTCAATGACGGTCGCGCCCTGGGCCTCGAAGGAGATGTACGCCTGGCCAGCAACCGTATCGCGCTCGACCGTCCAGTCGAAGTGCGCCGCATTCTGGTACGGCTCGGCGCCGGCGATCTGCCCTGGCGTCTTGTCGGGCGAAAGGGTCTTGAGCCATTCGGAGCGGTTGCTGTCCGTGGGGACGTAATCGGGGTTGGAATGAATGATGTAGAAGTAGCCCGCCGAGGTCGGCGTCACCGGGGGGTTCTTCGCGTCCGCGCAGGTGAGGAAGATCATCTTCACCTGCGCCTTGCCGGTTCCGACGAAAGCGGCGCGGAGGCGTTCATAGTTGGCGTTGGACTGCGTCAGCGGGCAGTAGCCCTTGGGCGGGTTGAGGTGGATGACGCCGCTGACGCCCTTGAAGTCCTCAGCCCGCGCGCCCGCCGCGAGCCAGAGCCCCAGCCAGATCAGTCCCAAGAGAAGCCGCCGCGCCACCGTCCCATCCCCGCCCGCCAGCGATAGAGGAGGGCGCGCGCGCAGCGGTCAAGAGCCGGCGGACGCCGCGGCGCGTCTAGCCTCGCCGCGCCCAGCTTCTAGGCCGGGATGCGGACCGGCAGGCCCGTGTAACCCTTGACGAAGTTGGAGTTCAGCCGGACCGGCTCGCCCACCACCTCGATCAGCGGGAAGCGCTTCAAAATTTCTTCCCAGACGACCCGCAGCTGCATCTCCGCCAGCCGTTGGCCAAGGCACCGGTGGATGCCGAAGCCGAAGGCGGCGTGCTGGCGGGGCCGGGCGCGGTCGATGATGAACTCGCCCGCCCGCTCGATGGCGGTCTCGTCGCGGTTGCCAGAGACGTACCACATGGCGATCTTCTCGCCCTTCTTGATGGTCTTGCCGCCGATCTCGACGTCGGCCATCGCCGTGCGGCGCATATAGGCCACCGGGCTCTGCCAGCGGATGATCTCGGGGACCGCGCTGGTGAGCAGCTCCGGGTTGGCGCGCAGCTTGGCGTACTCTCCCGGATGCTGGTTCAGCGCCAAGAGGCCGCCGGTGATCGAATGGCGCGTGGTGTCGCTGCCGGCGACGATCAGCAGCACGATGTTGCCGAAATAGCGCTGCGGATCGTGGCCGCCGTCGGTCGCCGGATTGTTGGCCAGCAGCGAGATCAGGTCGCGGCCAGTGGCGTTGTGCGAGCGCTCCATCCAGAGCGGCACGAAGCGGCCGAGGATGGCGAACATCTCCTGCTGTTGCGCCGCCAGTTGCTCGGCGTTTCGCGGCTCCGCCGAGAGCAGCATGTCGGAGAACTTGGGCAGCACCCGACGGTCCTCGAAGGGGAAGTCGAAGAGAGTCGCCAGCATCTGGCTGGTCAGCTCGACGGCCACCTTGTCGACGAAGTCGAAGGTCTCGCCGATCGGCAGTTCGTCCAGGATCTTCGCCGCGCGTTCCCGGATCAGCGGCTCCAACTCGGCGAGCGATGGGGTGGAGAAGATCGGCGCCACGGCCTTGCGCTGGTCGTCGTGCTTGGGGGGATCGAGCGAAATGAAGCTGCTGCGGTCCTCGGAAAACTGCTCGGGCTGGGCGTCCTCTGGCGGCACGAAGAGGGTGATGCCGCCGTGCGCAACGGAAGACGATAGCCGCGCGTGGTCGCCCTCGGCGGCGACGATGTCGTGGTAGAGGGTCACCGACCAGTAAGGTCCGTATTCGCTCTCGGCCGTATAGTGGACCGGGTCCTCCTTGCGCAGGCGCTCGAACCACGGCCAGAGCGTGTCGGAGGTGAAGTGGCCGATGTCGTGAACCTGGAACTCGTCCAGGGGCGTCGCGTAGGCCCTGGCCCGCGCTTCCTCGGCGATCGTCGTACCCGTATCGGCCATCGGCGTCCTCCCTGACGGGCGTCAGCATGCGCCGCCGCACTTGCGCCGCCAACCCAATTCCCGTTCATCTGGCGCCGGCATGGCCCAGCTCGCCCCGATCCTCGCCGGCGTCTCCGACCGCCTCCGCGCCCGCCGCGGCGCCGCGGCGCCCTTCATCGTCGGCGTCACCGGCGCTGTGGCTTCCGGCAAGAGCACCTTCTCCGGCCAGCTCGCCCAGGCCATCGGCGGCTGGCCAGAGGCGGGCGCGGTGGAGATCGTCTGCACCGACGGGTTTCTGAAAACCAACGCCGCGCTGGAGGCCGAAGGGCTCTCGATGCGCAAGGGCTTCCCGGAAAGCTTCGACGCCAAGGCGATGGCGGGCGCGCTCAGCGCCATCCGCGCCGGCGCGGCCGACTTTCCCGGCTATTCGCACGTCACCTACGATGTCGACCCGGCGCTCACCCGGCGCCTCAGCTCGCCCGACGTGCTGATCGTCGAGGGCCTAGGGCTGCACGACGGACCGGCCGCCAACGGCCTGGACGCGCTGGTCTACCTCGACGCCGACGAGGCGCATCTGGAGGCCTGGTTCACCCAACGGCTGTTGGGTCTGATGGCGGCCGGTGTCACCGACGAGGCCTCGTTCTACCACCGCTTCCGTCACTTCGGCCCCGACCAGGCCCGCGACTTCTGTGTCAGCGTCTGGCAGTCGATCAACCTGCCGAACCTGCGGGGCCACATCGTGCTGGCCCGGGATCACGCCGACATCGTCGTGCGCAAGGGGCCCCAGCACCAGATCGAGGCGATCACCGAGGCCCCTGCACGAACCTGACTTGGCGCGACCCCGCGCGGCCGCACAGCGCCACGTCGCACCGCATTAAATCGCTTGACAGTTATATAACTGAAAGATCATTTAAAGCCATGAACGTCTACGAAGCTCTGGCCGAGCCGCACCGCCGCCGCATCATCGAGCTGGTCGGCGAGGGCGAGCGGACCGCTGGCGACATCGTCAGCGCCCTGGCGATCAGCCAGCCCGGCGTCTCCAAGCACCTCAAGGTGCTGCGCGAGGCGGGGCTGGTGCGGGTGCGAAAGGACGCCCAGCGCCGGCTCTACCGGCTGGCGCCCGAGCGACTGGCGGAGCTGGACGCGTGGCTGGCGCCCTACCGCCGCTTCTGGTCCGGCAAGCTCGACGCCCTCACCGACCACCTGATGCGGGAGACCTGACCGATGGCGAAGAAGGCGAGCGATGACGCGGAAGGCTGGATCGCCGGCGAGCGGCCGGATGATGGCGCCATCCGCCAGATCGGCGAGGATCGCTGGGAGATCCGCATCGTCCGCCAGATCCCGCGGCCGGTGGAGCAGGTCTGGGCGGCGCTGACCATCCCCGAGCGGCTCGAAGACTGGCTGGGCCAGCGGGCGGATTTGGACCTGCGCGTCGGCGGCCGCTACTTCGTCTGGTTCGTTGGCGAAGGCGACAACGCCGTCCGCGGCGTCATCACCGAATACGAGCCGCCGCGCCTGATCGCCTACGACTGGAACTTCGGCGTCGTCCGCTGGGAGCTGGAGGCGGTCGCAGGGGGCTGCCGTCTGACGTTCAGCCAGACGGGGCTGAACGCCTGGTGGCTGCTCGGCGGATCGGCCGGCTGGCACGTGTTCGTCGACCAGCTCGTCGCGAGCGTTGAGAGCGATGCCAGGGCCGATTTCGACGGCGCCTATCACGCCGCGATCGAGGCGCGCTACCGGCGCCATTTCGGCCCTTCCGTTCCTGGTTCGAACACGCGTCCGACCCTGAGACACGGCGAGCCCGACGGGGTGGTCACCGAAGCCGGGCCGGGGCTCTACGACGTCCGCTTCGAACGCTTCTTCATGCTGCCGCTGGCCAAGGTCTGGGCGGCGTTGACCGAGCCCGAGCGCCTCGCCGACTGGTTCGCCCAGGCTAAACTGGACCTGCGCGTCGGCGGCGAGGTGGAGTTCCGCTGGGAGTCCCATGGCTACTCCGAGAAGGGCTTCATCGTCGCGCTCGATCCGCCGCGGCTGATCGCCTACGCCCTTCCCGAACCGGGGGGACGTCACTCGGTCGTGCGGTTCGAGCTCACCCAGGAGGACCCAAAGAACATCGGGGTGCGGCTGGTGCTGACCCAGACGCTGATCCGCGCCGAGCACCTGCTCAGCATCGCCACCGGCTGGCACACGCACCTGCACGAGTTTCCCGAGGCGGCGGCCCGGGCCGAGCCCTCGCCCTGGTCGCTGGAGCGGGAGACGGCGCGCTCGCGCGGTGAAGTGGCGGAGCACGTCCCGCGCTATCGCGCCAGGCTGCCGCGCGAGGCGGCCGAGGTTCCCTGGACCCACTGATGCGTGGCGCGGGCCGGCTTGACACACGGCGGGCTTTCTTCGACGCTCCCGCCGTCCAGTAGGGCGCATCGGCGATCACCGCCGAAAGGGCCATGCCCGCCTACGAACCTCAACTCGTCATGCGCCCATGCCCAATCTCGAGAACCTGAAGAAGCAGGCCAAGCTTTACCTGCGCTGGCATCGCGAAGGACGTCACCCGGTGGCCGCGCAGATCCGCGCGAGCTTGCCGAAGTACGCGGCCCTCACCGATGCCCAGATCATGGCCGAGCCGTTCAAGCTCGCCGACGCGCAGGCCCTGGTGGCCCGCCAATTAGGGTACCCGACCTGGGAGGCGCTCAAGCAAGGCCATCAGACCATGACCAACGCCCAACCAGCGACCTATCCCAGCCGCCCGGTGATCTGGACCGTCGAGCCGCAGATCTTCGTCACCGACATGCCCCGCGCGCTGGAGTTCTATACCGAGAAGCTCGGCTTCACCGTCGGCTTCGTCTACGGCGAGCCGCCGTTCTACGCCCAGGTGGTGCGCGACGGGGCGATGCTGAACCTGCGCCATGTCGACCAGCCGGTGCTGGTCCGCGCCGGTCCGGACGCCGACCTGCTCTCGGCCGCCTTCACGGTGAGCAACGCCAAGCAGCTCTTCGCCGAATACCAGGCGCGCGCGGTTCCCTTCCGCCAGACGCTGCATCGCGAGCCCTGGCACGGCCAGGGGCAGGGCGCGTTCATCGTCGAGGACCCCGACGGCAACCTGCTCGATTTCGGCGGCCGGACGGACTAGCGTCATAAGACTTTACCGCGGAGGTCGCGGAGGAGGCGCGGAGCACGCAGAGAAGATTTCGGGGGTCGGGTTCAGCCTCGCGGGAACACCCCAATCTCCGCGATCTCTGCGTTTCCTCCGTGACCTCCGCGTTGAAACTTGTTTGTCCGGTTCACTCGCCTCGCGAGGTTCGCCACCGCCACACCGCCACCGCCGCCCAGATCGTCTCGATGACGCCGAACGGCCACGCCCCTTGCAGGAAGCCGTAGACCGAGCCCAGCGCGCAGGCGCCGGCGAAGGCCAGGATGAACCACGGGCTGCGGCGCTCCAGCGCGTAGGTCACCAGCATTGCGGTCACCGCGAAGAGGCCGAAGATCGTCAGCGCGCTCATGGAGACGGCGCCTGCTTGCGCGCCTTGACCACCGCCGCGTCCAGCGCCTGCAGGAAGCGCGAGCGGTCGGCGGGGGCGAAGGGCCTGGGCCCGCCGGTGATCTCGCCGAACGAGCGCAGGTGCTCGCCGACCGCGCGGGAGGCGAGGGATGAGCCGATGTTGTCGGCGGTGAACACCCGGCCGGTCGGGTGCAGGGCCTGGGCGCCGGCCTTCAGCGCCCGGTCGGCGAGCGGAATGTCGGCGGTGATCACCACGTCGCCAGGCCCGCAGCGCTGCGCGATCCAGTCGTCGGCGGCGTCCGGCCCGTCCTCCACCACCACCTGGCTGATCCGTGGGCTCTGCGGGACGCGGATCCAGCTGTTGGAGACCACGAACACCTCAAGGCGATAGCGATCGGCGACGCGGTAGACCTCGTCCTTCACCGGGCAGGCGTCGGCGTCGATGTAGAAGACCGTCATCCGCCCCGCTTAGCGCATCGCCGCCGCTGGCGCTGGAGCAATCGGCTGCCCGCGATGGCGCATCCCGCCCCCTCAATGGGGGCGGGGCAGGGG